>JAGXAY010000130.1 GCA_018971385.1 Acidobacteriota bacterium
GGAGATCGGCCGACCGCCGAGGCGCGCGAGGACGTCAGTGACGGAACCGACGGCGAAACGGGCGCTCTCCACGTCGACCACGCCCACGTGGTCCCCCTCACTCACGAGGAACCACTCGCCGTCGCCGAGTGCGGATAACTCGGTCGGCGACAGACTCGGGGCCGCGGGGGTGGCGGGAGATACCGGACCGACGTCGTCCACCGCGCCTCCGCCGTCGCTCGACGTACCGAACAGTCCCTCTCGCAGGGCCGCTTCGAATCGTCGGCGCATCGCGTGCATCTCGTAGCGATCAAAGAACGCGGCAACCTCGGCCGAACTCCATCCGCCGAGGTGTAACTCCTCCAACGTCACTTCCAGCGGGACGTCACGCACGAGGGTCATCACGCGCTCGTTCTGGCGGGCGCGATTCTCGAACTGAGTGAGACTCTCCCGCAGTTTCGGGGTGAGTTCGCCCACGTGGGCGAAGAGATCGTCGAGGTCCCGGTAGGTGGCGAACAGCTTCGCCGCCGTCTTCTCCCCCACTCCGGGCACGCCGGGCAGGTTGTCCGAGGTGTCACCCCGCAACGCCGCGTACATCGGGTAACGGGCCGGTTCGACCCCGCAGCGCGCCAAGATGCCCGCTTCGTCGTAGAGGTCGTAGTCCGAGACGCCCCGCTTGTTGTAGAGCACCCGTACGTAGGGATCCTCGACCAACTGAAAGGAGTCGCGGTCGCCGGTGACGATGACGACGGGCCACTCGAGATCTCGCCCTCGCGCCGAGAGCGTGGCGAGCACGTCGTCGGCCTCGAAACGCGGCACGCCCACCACCGGGATGTGCAGTGCGGCGCAGAGACCGGAGATGAGATCGAACTGGTGTTCGATCTCCGGTGGCGTGGCGGCTCGACCACCCTTGTAGTCCTCGGTCATCTCGTCGCGGAACGTGCCCCCGGGGAGATCGAAGGCCACGGCGAGCGCCCGGGGTCGCTGGGACTTCACCAAACTGAGCAGCATGGACGCGAAGCCGTGGAGGGCGTTGGTCTGCAGACCCCCCGACGTCGCGATGTCCGGGGAGAGAGCGAAAAAGGCCCGAAAGGCCAGGGACATTCCGTCGAGCAGCAGCAGTGGCTGATCGGAGGTGGGACTAGCCGACAAACTCACCGCGCAAGATGGTGGAGGCGACGTCGCGCATGCGCGTACGAGCCTTCATGGCCGACTGCTGGATGAGCTCGAAGGCCGCGGGCTCGTCCAACCCCCGCTCTTCCATCAAGCGCTCCTTCGCCATTTGAACTATCTCGCGAGTTTCGATCTTGTCGTCCACCGTCGCGGCCGCCGACGGGACGTCACTCGTGGTGGGGTTCATGATGGAGGCGAGTTTCGGCAGTATCTCCGAGGATCGGAAGGGCTTGACGAGGTACGCCACGACGCCGGCGTCGCGAGCGGACTCGATCAGCGAGCGCTGGGAGAAGGCGGTGAGGAGGACCACTCGAGTGGAACCACCCTGGATCTGGCGAGCTACTTCAATGCCGTCGATACCGGGCATCTTCACGTCGAGTAGAGCCAGGTCCGGCTGAAACTCCCGTATCAGCGCCAACGCGTCGTCCCCCGTGGCGGCCTCTCCCACCACGACGTAGCCGTCGTCTTCGAGGATCTCTTTGAGGTCGAGCCGAATAATCGACTCGTCGTCCGCAATCACCACCCGCTTATCCATGCTCATCCTTCGGTACCCACTCTCGCAGCAGTTCGTCGCGCTCGCGTACGAGGTTCTCCACCTCGACGCTGCGACGCTGCAGCTCGGTGCGCGCCGCGACGACGTGCTTAGACAACTCGTTATAGTCTGCCTGAAGTTGGGGTGTCTCGGAAACCAGGGTGCGAATGCGCATGTCTTCGAGGGCGTCGTTCCAGGTCTCCACCTGCTCTTCGAGGACTCGCCGACTCTCCCGGGCCGCCACTAACCGACGCTGCACCGTTTCTAGATGTCGAGACGTCGCCTTAGCCACTAGACGGAGTCTAAAACTCTTTGTCGGTTTCGTCGAAGAGAACCGTGAGGTCGGACCGGGGACGCCAGCCCACTCCCCCCTCCACCGGCTCCACGAGGGGCTCGGTGTCGAGGGGCACCTCCGCCACGTCACTCGGGAGGGGTGTGAGACTCCCCGCGACACGTCGGGCGAGGGAGCGCCCGAGCGGGGACTCGAAGAATCCCCCGATGTAGGAGTCCACGCCCAGGTCTCGGGCCTGGTGAGTGAGGCTCTCCACCTGGGACCAGCCCCCCACGCGAGCGGCCTTCAGGCACACCATTCCCACGCCGTGTCTCGCCGCGAGCCGAACATCGGTGTTCGTCCTCACCCCCTCGTCGAGGCCGAGAGTCACGTCGACCCGCTGTCTCAGGTGAGCCACGTCCGCGAGATTTCCGACCGCGAAGGGTTGCTCGAGCGCGACGACGACGACCCACCGCTGGGCGTCGACCAGGACGTTAAGTACGTGGTCGACGTCTCGCGCCCCGGCATTGAAGTCGAGGATCACGTCGCCGCCTCGTTCGACGAGTTGTTCCCACCAGCCGTCGTCTCGCCGCTGGGCGCCCACCTTCACCCGCCAGCAGTCCGCCGACTCCCCGCCTCGCCACACGTCGGGGGCGCTTCGCAGACTCCGCGTCGGGAACCGGGCCGGATACCGCTTGTCGAGGGACTCACTCCGGCGGCGCAACCACCAGTCGACGAGGGCTGCGTCAAAGACACTCGTCGCGAAACGTTCCGGGGCGCGCCCGGCCATGATCCCCGAGAGTCGACCGGGGGTCGGTAACTGGGCCAGCGTGACCCGCAGTCGCATTAATCGCGGCGCGATCTCCTCGCGAGCGCTCTCCACGACCTCGGTGAACCCGGGGTCCCCGTTCAAGGTCACGGGCTGCGGCGCCACCTCGCCCCAACCGGTGACCTCCTCCTCCTCGATGCCCACGAAGAGGTGGTCTCTCTCCGAGTGGAGCTGCCCCGACGCGGTGACGGGTTGGAGTAGTCGACTGCGGCCAGTGAGGAGCGTGACGCGCATCCGCTCATCGTAGGAGGCTCGACAGTCTTCGCCTCCCAGACGTTTCGCTCTACGACGGAGAGAACTGGGAGCGAGGTCACCAACTCGCGGGCATAATCATCCACATAATGACCCCGAACAGCGCTCCGGTACCGGCGGAGTTCGAGCCGTGGAGAAGATGGGCCTGGGCGTACGCGGCCGCTGAACCCCAGCCGGGAAACATCAAGACGGCGGTAACGGGAATCCAAAAGTAGACGAGAAGGCCCGCAAAGATCGTGAGGAACAGAGGCGTGTCGGCCCGGGAGTTC
>JAGXAY010000030.1 GCA_018971385.1 Acidobacteriota bacterium
CGGCCATACCGGTCACCGTGCAGAGTCGCTCCTCGAGGGTCGCGAGCAACTCCAACCACCCCTGGCAGAGCTCGGCCGGCGCCCCGGGGTGGACCGAGTTGAGGCCCTCGAGCCCGGTGACCCAGTCGGCGATCTTCGGGTTGTACTTCATGGTGCAGGACCCGAGCGGATAGAAGCCGAGGTCGACGGAGAACTGGCGGTGGGTCAAGCGAGTCACGTGGCCGACGAGGTCTCGCTCCGAGACCTCGGGGAGACGAACCGGCTCCGCGCGCAGGTAGGGCGCGGGAATCACCGTGGAGAGGTCGAGCGGCTCGACGTCCGTCGTGCGTAGCTGGTAGGCCGTTCGACCGGTGGCGGAGAGTTCGAAGATGGTGGGTTCGACCTCTCGACCCATGAGGGGAGCGGACGCGGCGCGTCCTCCGGGCTGACTCATGCGACCACCTTCTTTAATACGTCGACGTAACGGTCCAACTGGTCCCGCGTCCGCTTCTCCGTCACGGCGACGAGAAGGACGTGGGAGGGATTCTCGAGGGAACTCCCGAGGTCACCACTGAGTTCGTCGAGAGCGACACCGGCGAGCACGCCCGCGGCCGCCATCTCGTGGATGACCCGAGTGGCCGGCACGGGCAGGTGCAGGGCGAACTCGTGGAGGAAGGGGGCCGATGAGACGAGGGAGACTCCCTCGACGCCACTCACCCGCTCGGCTAAGTAGTGGGCTCCGGCGGCCGAGCGGGCGGCCACTTCGTAGAGACCCGTCGGGCCGAGATAACTCAACTGGATGGAGGCGGTGATGGCCATGAGGGTCTGGTTGGAGCAGATATTGGAGGTCGCCTTCTCCCGGCGAATGTCCTGTTCCCGAGCGCGCAGCGTCGTCACGAAGGCCCGACGACCGTCGACGTCGACCGTCTCGCCAACGATTCGCCCCGGAAGGCGGCGAATCTGGTCCATCGTGCAGGCGAAGAGCCCGAGGTAGGGGCCACCGAAGGAGAGCGCCATGCCGAAGGGTTGACCCTCGCCCACGACGATGTCCGCCCCCAGGTCACCGGGGCTCGTGAGTACACCCAGGGCCACCGGGTTCGCCCCCACCACCCCGAGCGCCCCCGCCTCATGGGCTCTCGCCATCACCCCCGCCACGTCCTCCACCACGCCGAGAACGTTCGGATACGCCACGACCACGGCGGCCGCGTCGGTGACGTCGAGCCCACTCCAGTCGGTCACTCCGTCACGCAGGGGTACGGTCACCACCTCGTAGCCCGTTCCCTTGGCGAAGGTCGCGACCACCTGACGCCAGTGGGGGTGAACCCCCTCGGAGATGATCATGCGGGAGCGGCCCGTCGATCCGTGGGCCATGTTGAGAGCCTCGACCAGTCCGGTCGCCCCGTCGTAGAGGGAGGCGTTAGCAATCTCTAAGCCGAAGAGGCGCGACACCATGGTCTGGTACTCGAAGATGGCCTGCAGCACTCCCTGGGCCACCTCCGGCTGGTAGGGGGTGTAGGCCGTCACGAACTCACTGCGCGATCCGAGCGAACTCACCACCGGGGGCACGGTGTGGTCGTAGGCGCCGGCGCCGGCGAAACAGAGGACGCGCGATCCTCGACCCTCGTTCGCGTGAGCTCGCGCCTCAAAGCGAGCCGCGACGTCGGGCTCGGAACGTCCCTCGGGCATCTCGAGAGACTGCGCTAGTCGCAGCGCCTCGGGGATGTGAGTGAACAGGTCCTCCAGGGAGTCGAGGCCGAGGACGGCCAACATCTCCGCGATGTCGCTCTCCGTGTGGGGAAGATAATCAGCCACGAGCGGCCTTTCTAACGAAGGGGAGTTCCACGATCTGGGCGTCGAGTCGACGACCCCGGACTTCGACCTCAACGTCCTCGCCCGCGGCGAGGTCCTCGCTGAAGAGTCCGAGTCCGATCCCGCGCTCGAGCACCGGGGAGTAGTTGCCCGAGGTCAAGTGGCCCACCTCGACGCCCCGGTGAAAGACGGCCGAACCTTCTCGAAGGGGCTGGCGAGTGGACGTGACGAGGCCGGCGAGGAGGCGGGCGGGGCCCCGCTCCCTTTCGGCGTCGACGGCGCTGCGCCCCCGGAAGGTCGGCTTCTTCCACCCGATGACCCAGCCCAGGCGCGCCTCGAGAGTCGTCGAGGTCTCACTCAACTCGTGACCGTACAGCGGGAGAGCCGCCTCCAGTCGGAGCGTGTCGCGCGCCCCGAGTCCGGCCGGGAGAATCCCCACCCGACGAAGCGCCTCCCAGACGACCTGCGCGTGAACGTTGTCGACGCGAATCTCCACCCCGTCCTCACCGGTGTAGCCGGTGCCGGCAACGAGCACCTCGACGCCGTCGACTTCCGCGTGGTCGATCCGAAAGCGACCCACCTCGGCCAAGCGAGAGTCGAGGTCAGACAGGCGCTCCCGGGCGTTCGGCCCCTGCACCGCGAGGATCGAACGCTCGGGCGTCACGTCCTCACCACCGAGCGCCTCGAGTACTCCGGCGGTATTGGAGGCGTTCGGCATCACGTCAAAGGTGGTGTCGTCCAACCACCACACGATGATGTCGTCAACGACACCGCCCCCGTCGGTGAGTAGGTGTGTGTACTGGGCGCGACCGGGGCCAATCTTCGTGAGATCGTTCGTGAGGGTCGACTGGAGGCGGTCGAAAGCGTCGGCCCCCTCGACTCGGACGGTGCCGAGGTGGGAGACGTCAAAGACCACCGCGTCGTTACGACAGGCCAGGTGTTCCTCGAGCGTTCCGGTCGGATAGGCGAGCGGCATCTCCCACCCGCCGAAGGGGACCATCTTCGCCCCGAGGGCGACGTGCTGGTCAAATAAATGGGTCCGTCTCACACTCACGCCACCCAGACTAGGCATCCGCCGAAGGGCGAGCGTCCGGAAGGGAGAGTCCGTGACGAGAAAAAAAATCGACGAGATCGCGACGGTAGAGAACGTCGAGGCGAACCGTCGGGTACTGCTCCCGAAACCGCCGAACCTTGCCGTTCTTCTGGGTCACGAGGGCCTGGCGCATGGCGGTGATCTCGACGTAGAGATCTAGTGAGGTGACGTAGAAGTCCGGGCGAAAGCTACGGGTGACCCGCCCGAGGTCGTCCCGATCCAGTACGAACTCGTGGGGTTCGTACTCCCAGGCGAGGCCGTAGAGGTCGAGCAGGTGAGCGAACTCCCGTTCCACCTCGTTGGCGAAACGATGTGTCGTCCGTCGACCACTCGACGGGTGGGCGCGTCGCGCCTCGAAAAGACTCACCGACCCTCGGCCGCCCTCTCCGACAGTCCTAGACGGCCTCGAGCGCGGCGGTGATCTCGGTCACCACGCTCGCCATCGACACGATATTGAGAACCCCTTGGCCGCCCTTCAACAAGTCCACCAGGCCGTCCAGGTCCGCCAGCGCGCTCCCCCGGCTCGACAAGACGAGGGTGACACTGGCGAGGTCCACACCCAGTGACGAGCGCAGACACTCCACCGCCTGACGGGCCCGCAACAGCGAGACTCCGTTATCGAGCAGCGACTTAATGACCTTCACCTCAACGAGGTCGCGGTAGGAGTAGGTACGCTTCGAGCCCGATCCCTGGGCCGCCTGAAGAGACGGCGTCACGAGATTGGTGCGCGCCCAGTAGTCCAACTGGCGATACGTCACGCCCGTTAAGCGACAGACGGTGGGCCCGCTAAAGCCCTGCACTGGTTCTGACACGGTCCACGCCCCTTCCGACCGGGGAGACCCCGGGGCACTTACACGAGTGTAGTTACGCCGGTGACGAGTATCAACGGGTAATAGACCCTCCCCCCGAAAAGGGTGGCGCAGATATCACTGCGGAGTCGGGCGACACCGTGCGGGAAACCGAGGTTTCCGGTAGCCCTAGGCTGGAGAGACGTGAGTACTACCCCCCGCCCCCGACCGCCGCTCACCACGACGACCTCCATTTGGCCCGCCGCCTCCATCCTTATCCTCGGCGTCGTCATGCTCGGTGGATTTCTCCTGATTGACGCGGTGGTGAATCCCTCCACCACGCCCAGCACCACGATTCCGGTCGTCGTCGGTGGGCTCCAGGTCGACACCCACTCCACTCTCCTCGCCTCCTGCGCCAACAAGGGAGTAACCCCCGCGAACATTCGGCCGGGCGTCATTGTCCCCCAGGGAACGGTGGCCGTCGGAGCGGTCACCATCGCCAACCAGGGCGCCGGTGACTTCGACTGCCTACGTCACTTCACGACGACGGCCACGGCGGGCAAGATCCTCGGCTTCTACCAAGGTCAACTTGGGGCGCTGGGCTGGAACCTCTTCTCCCAAGGCGCCGCCAGTGGTAATCCGCAGATGCTCTTTCAAAAGGCCGGCTCCGACACCTTTTACTGGGTGATTGGGGTGACGGTCACTAAGTCTGGTACGACCAGTTCGTGGACGTTCCGGATCTACCAGAACTCTTCAGCGATCTAACCGTCGCGACGCGGGCCACCGTGACACTCGGTCGCCCCGCGGCGCCCGACCCTCTCTCTGACATTCGAACGGCCTTCCCACTCCGTTCTAGATCACTACCCCTCAGTGCACTACCGAGCCCTGATCTCCTCGCGTCCCACCATCACTCACCAGGGATTGCGGACAGACCACGTCGCGACTCGATTCACCCGAGAGTTCACTCCGTGGAAGGCGTCACTCCCTACACCGTTAACAGGTCCTCCACGGGGACGTCGCGACGGGCCGATCCCACGGCCCACGCCCAGACCCCCATCGAAAGGGGGTAGATGAGGTAGCCCGATCTCGTCGCACTCGCGGTGAGAATCATGACCAGTGTGCCGAGTGCCACCATCACGAGAGCGTCGCGCAACGACAGGGGCCAGCGCCGCCGAGCGAAGAGAGGGGCCGAGACCGCGACGGCGAGAAAGGATGCGCCAACAAGGAGATGACCAAGCGTGGGAGACCACACGGCGAGAAGGTGACCAGGGAGCGGACTCGCCGCGGGGGAGTTGACGTGGGACAGCCCGAGGGGGAACGCCACGACGTTCGCAAAAAAGGTCGTTGGATTGGCGAACAACGCAGGAACGACCGACGCAGCTACGACGAGTGCTGCGCTCGTGGCAACTTTGTTACCTGAGTGACGCCCCTCACGGTCTCGCGCGACGGCGATGATAACCAGAGCGAGGGGCCACGCCGTGAACTTCATTGCCGCAGCGAGTCCGACCACCACTCCCGCACTCGTGCTGCGGTGACGATGAGCGAGAGCCACCGCCAGCACGCTGAGGGCCAGAATTGGAAGATCGTCCCCTCCGGTCACGGCGAAAAGCGCCCCCGTCGGGAGAGCCACTCCATACTGCAGGACTCGCACTCGAACGTTCTCGTCACGCGACATCAGGCGCGCGCCGAGAAAGGTGAGCACGAGTGAGAAAGCCGTAATGGCGAGTCGGGCGTCGCCCCACCCGGTCACCGAGTGGACGAGCACCGCCGGGAGCCCGAAGATAGCCATGAGCGGGAAGTAGGGAAAGAAGGACTCGTAAGGGGCCCCGTGGGCGACGGGGTTCACGAGGTGGCCGTGGGCCCAGTAGGCGACGTAGGGAGTGTGCCCGTGAAAGAGGGCGAGGGCGGCGCGCTCGAGGACCATGACCTCCGGCTGGGCGAAACCCCCGTAGGGCGAGTGCACGCGCCAGAGCACCTCGACGAGGAGGGGGACCACGAGCGCTCCGAGGACGGCGAGAGCGAGGGCCAGCCGTCGCGTGCCGGTCCAGCCTCGACCCACCAGCGAGACGAGGGCCGCCACCGCGTACGGAAGAGTCGCCATCTGGCCCCAGCGCCACTGCGCGAGATCGGTCGAGGTCCACCAGGTGCCGGCGGCAAAGAGTGCGGCCAGTGCGTAGAGGAGGGCGTCGCGAGAGTTGAGGCTCCATCCCTCCCAGCGCCGTCGAAGCGACGCTATCCGATCGCTTCGGACCATGAAACCTGAGTTTAGGGGGTGGGGAAGGTCAGCCACGGTCTAGTCGCCAACACCTTCGCGACGGGCCCGGCGCACCGGTGCCAGGGTCTCGGGAGATGAGTCTTCGAGCAGGAATCGGCGAATGAGGCGGGCCGACTCCTTCGGGCGTTCCTTCAAGAGGGCGTGGGAGGCACCCGGAACAATGGCGAGCTGGGCTCCGGGAATAGCCTCGTACATCGAACAGGTGTGCTCGAGGGTCGCCACGTCGTCGTCGCCGGCGAGAACGAGGGTCGGACGAGAGATCTCGCCGAGGTCCGCTCTCGTCAGCGTCGGTTCACTGGCGAACATGGCCAGGGTCTTGTCGTAGACGACGGGAGCGTGCTCGATACCGTCGGGCGAGGACTCGGCGTACTTCATCGCCCAGAGATCGAACTCGGGACTGGGTCGGGTCATGTGGTCGAGCTCCATCAGACCGTCATAGTGGTAGTTCGCCCCGATGACGACGGCCTTTCGAACGAGGTCGGGCCGGCGAAGCGTCACATAGAGGGCGACGTTGCCGCCGTCGGAGTGACCCACGAGATACACCGGTCGGCCGAGGTGTTCGATGAAGGCGATGGTCTCGTCGGCCATCGTCTCGTAGTGAAACGGTTCGTCGGTGTCGGGAGTGCGCCCGTGACCGCGTCGATCGAAGGCGGCGATGCGAAAGTCCTTCTTGATACGCGGCGCGAGAGAACGCAACATCGAGGCCGAGGAACTCATTCCGCCGTGGAGCAACAGAACTGTCGGACCGGGCCGCGGAACCTTCACCCAGGTGCGGTGTCCGAGAAGGGAGACGTACGCCATCCGGCCAGGTTAGAAGACGGAGTCGTTGTGTGGTCGGGGGCCGCCCCCCGACGGCCCCCGACCCAACGAACCCGACGGTGACGATGCGGCACCGCCTCGGGCTACGGAGAGAACACTACACCGCTCGCGGGGAGGGGTGCGAACGACCTACCGCCAGGCCCCGATGGTGAGGTGCGCCCCGTCACAGGGGGTAATCGGGTAGGTGAGGGTCGTCGACAAGGGTCCCGTCGATCCGACCGACACGTTCAGCACCTTCACGCTCGGACAGACCTGGGTTCCCTGGGGAATATCGGACCACGTGAGCGACACGCCCGCCGACTGTCCGGCCGCGACGGTCAACTGTACGAGTCCGGCCGTCGTCGTCGAGAGGGTCACCGGTGTCTTCGACGCGGTCTCGCCGCTCCAGGTCGTCGAACCCTTGAGCGCGCAGGTCGCCCCGGAGTTGTGGAAACTGAGCGTTCCGGTGACGGTGCCGGCGGAGCCCGTTCCGAGGGCAAAGGTGCCCTGGAGTTGAGTGGCCGTGCACGCCACCACCGCGACGGTCGTGCTCGTCGAGGGCACGGTCGAGGTGGAGGTCGAAGTGGAGGTCGAGGTGGTACTTGACGTGATCGTGGTCGAGGTGGAGGCGGGGCTCACCGTCGTCGTGGGTCCGCTCGGGTGATGAGAGTGAAGTCGAATCAGCGTGATGACCACCACAATGACGAGAAAGATGCCCACCGAACGCAGTCCTCGGTTCACTGTCCGAAGTCCTCCGGCTTCACCTCGTCGAGGAAGGTCCGCAGTTGGGCTAACAGCTCCGCGTCACTCGGGGCCTCCGGCTCCTCCGCCTCGTCCTCCGACTCGTCCTCGTCGACCTCGATCATTTGGGCTTCGGCGTCCATCAACTCATCACTCACGAAGAGGGACGCGCGCGAGCGAAGCGCCAACGCCACCGCGTCGCTCGGACGAGCCGACACCTGAACCTCCCGCTCCTCGACCCGGAGCCGGAGCGTGGCGTAGAAGGTGTTGTCGACGAGGTCCACAATCTCGACCGCGTCGAGGTCCGCCCCGAGGGCGCGAATGACGTCGAAGAGCAGGTCGTGGGTCATCGGACGTGGCGTCTCGATGTGCTGAAGGGCGTAGGCGATAGCTGTTGCTTCGGGAGCACCGATGAAAATTGGGAGAACCCTCGGACCGCCGACCTCCTCGAGGAGCAGGAGGGGTGTCGCCGAACCCACGTCCACTCGCACCGCCCGTAGGACCACTTCGATCACGGCCTCACCTTATTCCCCCGTCGAGGCTCGCTACGCCCCGTCGAGCAAATGTGACAGTTCGCGCTCGTAGAGGGCGTCGCGTAAGGAGGAGATTTCGCGCGCCAGTTGGGACATGGCCCGCCGGGCTTCGTCGGGAGAGACGCGGTGACGGAAACTCCCGGCCGACTCCTCCACCACGCCGAGTTCGCGCTCCACGAGGCGGCGCACCGAGGTCACGACCCGCAGGTCGGCTCCCGCGCGATACAGCGCCGTCGCCGCTACGGCGATGCGCACGTCGGCCTCTTCGACCGTGGTCTCACCGTCTCGCGCCTGAGGGGTAATCGCTCCGAGGGCGACCAGACGGTTGACCACTTCGGGGTCGACCCCGCGATGCGCGGCGAGGGCGAGGAGAGAGAGACGGGTCGAAGGCCCTTCCCCGGCGACCACCTCACCTTCCTCCCCCGACGCCACGGCCTCGAGGACGGGACGGGGAGGGACCGGAATCGTCACGGCGTTGGTCGTCGCGCGGCGAGCGGCACGAGTGTGAGTCACGCGAGGACCGTCGTCGTGGAGCAAGCCGCGATCGATGAGGCGTAGGCGCACGACCCGCAGCGGGACGAACTCCTCGTCGGCCAGACGAATGGCTTCGGTGAGACACTCGATATCGCGCTCCGAGTAGAGCCGGTACCCCTTCTTCGAGCGGGCCGGAGCGACGAGGCCCATCTCCTCGTAGTAGCGAATCTTCGAGAGTTCGAGGGTCGGGTAGCGCTCCCGCAGTCGCGCCAACACCTGTCCGATTTTGAGAGGGGTCACGAGTTCGCCCCCCAGAACACCATCTTGTACTTGCCGACCTGCACCTCATCGGCCGAGTGCAGAACTACTTCGTCCACGCGCGCCCCGTTGACGTAGGTGCCGTTCAACGAGTTGAGGTCACGTAACGTCACCCGACCCGAGGCGGTCTTCGTGAAGACGGCGTGGCGCCGCGACACCGACACGTCGTCCAAGACGAGGGGCAAGTGCTCGTCTCGTCCCACGATGGTCTCCACTTGATCGAGGGCGAAGTGCTCCACGCTCTGGGGACCGGTGACGATGACTAGCTCGTCGACGCCTCGCACGCGGGGCCCTTTGTCGGTGCCCGGCGCCACTTCGTTCAGCGTCGACACCACCGGCATCGCGATGGTCGCTTCCGAGGTGGTCTCGTGCTGGGGTGCCCCACAGGACCAGCAGAAGTTAGCGTTGGCGTTGAGAATCTCTCCGCACCGACGACAGTTCATGGGGCCCACCCTACCGAGGTCGTCCGACGAGCGCCGGGCCTAGTTATTGGTCAACTCTGCGTAGGCGGCCGCGTCGAGCAGACCCTCGAGGGAGGCGCCGTCGGCGAGGGTAATCTCGCAAATCCAGCCCTCCCCGTAGGGGTCGGAGTTGATGAGGTCGGGGGACGAACTCAGGGCGTCGTTGACCGCGCTCACCGTCCCGGCGACCGGCGCGTAGATCTCCGACACCGACTTCGTCGACTCCACCTCACCGAGGGACCCCCCGGCCGTCACGGCGGCGCCCACCGAGGGCAGATCCACGTACACCACGTCCCCGAGAGCGTCTTGGGCGTAGTCGGTAATGCCCACTCGCACCGTCGTCGAGTCGAGGGTGATCCACTCGTGGTCCGAGGAGTAGCGCAACTCAGCAGGAATCTTCATAGGCGAAGAATCTACTCCACCACTCGACCCGCGCGCCCGGCCGCGAGGGCCCGCCGAGCCGGTCCCACGTAGGAGACGGCGACGGCGTAGGCCATCACGAGGCCCACGACGCCGAGCACCCAGGTAGCGAGGCGCAGGTCGTGCTGCCAGGTGGAAAGGGGTGCCCCGTGGGGATTGGAGGTGAGCAGAAAAGTGGGGAACGTGGTCATCAAGACGAACGTCGAGACCTTCCCCCACCAGAGTACGTCGATACGAGTCGCCCCGAGGGCCGCGAGGGCGATAGTGAGCCCCGAGACGACGAGTTCTCGAAAGAGGGTCGCTCCGGCGAACCACCAGGGCACCGCGTGCACGAGAGCCACGCTCACGAGGCCCGTCATCACGAGAATACGGTCGGCGGTCGGATCGATGATCTTGCCGATGGTCGAAGTTTGGTGGAGTCGACGGGCCAAGTACCCGTCGATCCAGTCCGTCGCCCCGAGGGCACCCAACATCCAGGCCGCGATGGCGCGGTGATTCGTCGTGAAGAGAATCAGGACGTAGATCGGTATGGCCGCCAGGCGGAGGGCCGTGACCAGATTCGGCCACGTCTTCCACCCCGCGTCGAAGTCCTCGACCAAGGGCTAGGCGATCGTGATGCTCTCGTCCAAGAACACGTCCTGGACGGCGTTCACCAACTCGATACCCTCGTTCATCGGACGCTGGAACGCCTTACGACCGAGAATGAGGCCCTGGCCGCCGGCGCGCTTGTTAATGACCGCCGTGCGCACGGCACCGGCCAGGTCGTTCGACCCCTTGGCTTCACCGCCGGAGTTGATGAGACCGATACGACCGGCGTAGCAGTTCACGACCTGCCAACGAGTCCAGTCGATGGGGTTGTCCGTGGTGAGCTCCGAGTAGACCTTGGGGTTGGTCTTCGAGAAGTTGACCGCGTTAAAGCCCCCGTTGTTCTCCGGCTGCTTCTGCTTGATGATGTCGGCCTCAATAGTCACGCCGAGGTGGTTGGCCTGACCGGTGAGGTCGGCCGCCAAGTGGTAGTCGGCCTCGGGGGTCTTGAAGGCGTCGTTACGTAGGTAGGTCCAGAGCACAGTGAAGAGCCCGAGGCGGTGCGCTTCGGCGAAGGCCGCCGAAATCTCCTCGATCTGGCGTACCGACCCTTCCGAGCCGAAGTAGATGGTCGCGCCGACGCCCACCGCGCCGAGGTCGGCCGCCTGGCGAACCGACGCGAAGAGGCGCTGGTCGTAGGTCGTCGGGTAGCGCAGGAGGTCATTGTGGTTGATCTTCACAATGAAGGGAATCTTGTGCACGTAGCGGCGCGAGACGATGCCGAGCGTGCCGAGGGTCGTCGCAATCGCGTTGCAGCCCGCACCAATAGCGAGGTCGCAGAGTCGAGCCGGGTCGAAGTACTCGGGGTTCGGCGAGAACGTCGACGCTCCCGAGTGCTCAATTCCCTGGTCCACGGGGAGAATCGAGACGTAGCCAGTTCCCGCGAGGCGTCCCGTGTTGTAGAGCAGACCGAGATTGCGCAGTACCGTGGGGTTGCGGTCCGAAGCGACGAAGACCTCGTCGAGGTAGTTCTTCCCCGGCAGGGTCAGCCACTCCTTCGGAAAAGCGGTGGCCTGGTGGTCAAGGAGTAGCGACGCGTCGTCGCCCAGCAGTGCGGCAATGTCCATAACACCAGTCTAGGTCAGGGCCCGAGGAACCTTCATTCAACGGAAGCTCGTGATCTGTCACCGGTCATAACCGACTGGTACCAGCGTCGCCCCGCCACCGGATACGTACTTTCCGGGGCGACATTCGTACTAACGAGGACGGCAACCGGAGTTCCCCCAAGCGCACCAACCGTCAGCATCAGGATCGACCGACGATCTCCAGGTCTGTTCGCGCTAACCGACGAGGCACCCATCGCCTCAGCGTGAGATAGATCACTCCGTACGGGAGAAGGAAAACCGCCAAGGCGGCGAACGCTAGGGAAATCTGACCCGAGAATATTCGGGGCAGAGAGTAGCTGATTGGGTAATAGAGGACGAGGAGGCACCATCCCCAAGTGAGAGAAGCGAAAGTGTTTACTAATCGCCGATTCACGGGGGTGCCCCGACGTCGGTCGGTGCACAGCACCCCTGTGGGCGCCTCCCAAATGGCGTACATCGACGTAAGAACCACCACCACAGCAACCGACGCGAAGAGGATCGCACGAGTTCTCTGCATTACTTCCCCCCACGGCGATGTCCACATCAGGCCAGTCAACAACCCAACCCCCATTCCTTCAACCCAACCTTCTAGCGTTCTTCGGAGGCGCCCGAACGAGTAACGGGAGTCGCCAATATATTCAGAGAGTCGTTGGCACTCCGTCTCGAACCGGTAGCGACGAATCAACAGGGCGTCCGGGACCCGCACTGCTCACTCCCCCGCGCAATTTGAGGAAGGCACCTTATTCCAGCTATTTGGAAAACCGTAATTGTTATACAGAACTGGTAGTGATGGTTGCGGATTCCATAATGTATAGGACTGATTACCTGGCAACGTGTATTGGAAACACGCCGAAGTATCAATATTGATTAATTCTCGGTTGATGTCTGCGACCGATGCGGAGGGAAAATATGCGTACTCCGCGAATAACCCAATGGTTGCAAAAGCGACTCCGATAACAGTTCCGACAGAAGCGCCGAAAAACTTGGAGACCAGTGCGGAAAAGCCTGCCCCCACGGCAAGCTTTCCAAGACTGACTTCAATAGAATTCAAATCATTCTGCCAAATCGGGAAATCCCGCTTTATCGTCGATCCCCAAAGGTTCCAGTAGGCGCCCCAACCCCACGTGATGTAGGGATCCGCCACCACCGGAAACGTGGTCGCTGAGGTGACCTCGACCTGCTGAATCAAGGTGGAGCCCTGAACGATGTAGTGCGTGGGGACGAGAGCACCGGAGGCGTCTTTAGCCCAGGGGGTCTGGAATGTTCCGACCGACACCGATCCCCCGGAGAAGCTCTTCATCACCGACACGCTGCCGTCGGGGTTTGACGTCAAGAACTCCCCCGCTGATAAGGACACGGGGAAGGCGTAGGTGGAGGGGGCCGAGGGGTTCTCCATCGTCACCGCTTCACGGACTCCGCTCGTCGTGATGGTGGCGGCCACGGAGAAGTTGTTGGGGGAACCATAAAGGGTGCTTGAGGGGGTGAGAGTCGAGCCGGCCCCCGTCGTACCCTCGGGCAGTCCGAGTCCGAGTGACTCGGAGGGGGAGTTCACGTGAATCTCGCCAGTTCCCGAACTCGGCAGAGACACCGAGTCACCGGAGGAGAGAGTGGCGCTCGTCTCTCCCCCGAGGTGCACCGTATTCGAGGCACCGTCACTCAGGGCGCCCGACGCGTAGAGGGCGGCGACGTCGGGTGAACTAGATCCGTCCGCCGAGGCGGCGAGGGGTGAGAGGGTGAGCGAACCCGCGAGGAGCATGACCCCCCCCACGACTAACGACCAAGCCTTCTTAGAGAAGAAGTAGCGCACGAGCCCCCCGACATTTGTCGTGGTGAGAGGGTCTCACCACGTCCGATAGCGGTGAACCATAGGGGCCGGTTCAGAGCGTGTCAATCATAACGACGTTATGAATTATGTGGCTCTACGACTGACGCCACACGAGCCACCATGACCTGAACCTTGGTCCCGATGTTTCCTCACTGGACGAGTCGAAGCCTGATCACGATAGTGACGTTGCGAATTCTCGCGAGTTCAGTCCACTTTCTTCTTCGAGACGGGCGTGTGGCGCCGTTTGCGATTCTTCTTCGGGGCGTCGAAGGCGCCTAGTTCTCGTAAACGGTCCACTGCGTCGTAGGCCTCGGGGTCCGCGACCACGACGCGCGCGAAGAGGTCCCGGGCCGCCGCGTGGTCGCCGGAGCGGTCGTAGACGTCCGCCAGCGCGTACCAGAGTCGCAGGTGTCGATAGCCCGGATTGCGGAGCGTCTTCGCGCCACCGGCCCGAGTCAGTAACTCGATCGCCTCGGCGTAGCGACGCTGATCGGCCCAAGTCGCCGCCAGGACAATTCGCCCCTCGGCGAGCACTTCGGCGCTGGGGCCGGAGTCCTCCAACTGTCCGAAAGTCTTCTCCACCGCGCGAAAACGACGCGCCGCCCGGTCACAGTCCATCACGACGGGGAGATGCTCGGGGTCTTCGGTGATGGTGAAGTGGGCCGTGAGGTGGGCCTTCGCCAGGTTCCACCGTTCGGCCCGGTAGGCGGCGAGACCGGCCAACTCGCGTACCGCGGCGACTCCGGGAACGAGGTCCGCCACACTCTTCGCGAGCCGGAGGGCCTCTTCGTAGCGGTGCCGATCGTACGCTTCGGCGGCCTTCGTCAAGTTCTCCACCGCCCGGTCGCGCTGAAGAGCCGTTCCGAGAAAGACTCGACGCACCTCCGTCGCGATCTCACCCGGCAGTAAGTAGGGCTCGCGCTCGCGGCGGGGAGCGGGGGCCCTACGGGCGACCGGTTCGTCGACCAGTTCCCACTGAGCGAGGGGCTCGGGGGCTTCGGATTGACGACGGGTGGAGTCCATCTCCCGTCCCGACGCCTCAATGTTCGCGCCACCCTTTCGAGCGACACTCCCCCAGCCCTTCGCTCGACCAACCCGGCCGGCTTCGTCGTGAGCGAGATCGGCTCGACGGGGCTCGAAAGCTCCGCGACCTCCGCGCGGTCCGTTACGCGAACCGTCGCGGGGACCTCTCGCCGCGGGGCGAGAGTCCCGGGAGCGGTCGTCGAAGTCGTCGCGACGGGGGCGACGGGGACCATCAAAGGAGTCATCCCGGTTGGGGTACTCCCGGCGCGGGGGACGAGAAGACCGAGAGTCATCTCGCGAGTCTCCGTCGTAGGGGCGTCTCGTCGACGGTCGCGTCGGGCGCGAGGACGAACCGAACTCGGGTCGAGGACCGCGCGACTCGGGTCGACGCGGTCCACTGTCCCCACCGTACGCCCCCGGACGCGGTGAACGGGAGCGGTAATCGACGTCGTCGCGGCGGGGGGGACGTGACGACCGGGAGTCGCGCGAGCGATCGTCGACGTCGTCGCGGCGGGGTCCTCTCGTAGGACGGCGAGATGAACCCCCCGCGAATCGAGAGTCGTCCCGCGACGTCCCGTAACGCTCGCGACGATCCGGAGCCGAGCCCCGGGGGTTGTCGCCGAAGCGTGAGGAACGCCCGCGAGAGTCTCCCCCCGCGCGAGGCGAACCGGACGAACTCCGCGACCCGGGCCGGGCCCCCGAACCACCCCGGGCGTCGCCGCGGGGGGCGCCTCGACCGGACCGGTTAGGCGAGCCCGACGCACCCGGTCGTCCGGAGGGTCGGCCAGTGGGGCGACCGGAGGGACGCGGAGACGAAGGGCGAGAAGGCATCGGTCTATTCTAGGGAGTTCTCGGTGGTGCGGTCCGGGACAACCACGCGGCGGCGTTCGGGGTGAGGTGATCGTCGAGCGATTCACTCGCCATCACCACCTCCCACCCGTCGGGGAAGGCGACCGCCTCCGGAGAGCAGTTCACCCAACAGAGGAACTCCTCCCCCCTCGCGAGTTCCAGCACCCCGGGTCGAGGAATCGATACTCGACACTCGTCAACAGCCGGAACGAGGGAGCGGCGGGCACTCACGGCTCGGCGAAAGAAGGTCCACGTCGAATCGGGATCTCCCGTTTGATGATCCCGTCGCAACTCCTCCCAGGCGAGGGGTTGAGGTAGCCAGGGTGTCCCCGAGGAGAAGCCGAACGCCGGACCGGCCGTCCAGGGCAGGGGAACCCTACACCCGTCTCGTACCTGGGAGGGGTCGCCGGTGCGCTGGTAGATCGGGTCCTGTAGGAGTTCGACCGGCAGGTCGTCGACGTTCTCCAGTCCGAGCTCGTCACCCTGGTAGAGACAGACCGCTCCCGGTAGCGCCAGAGTCAGGAGGTGGACCGCCCGCGAGCGTTCACGTCCCCGCTCGAGGTCGCCCTCGGCGTAGCGACCGACCGGTCGACGTTCGTCGTGACTCGAGACCGTCCAGGTCGAAAAGGCCCCGGGCGACGTACTCTCCACGACGGTGTCGACGGCGCGCGCGAGGGACTCCGCACGGAACTCGGCCTTGGCGAGGGTGATGGCGAGGAGGGACGGTAGCTCGTTCGGACGGGTGTATCGACGCTCCCGTTCGGGACTGTTCACCACGACCTCGCCGACGAGAAATCGCTCCGGACTATAGGAGCGAGCGATGGAACGCCACTCCTCAAGAACCTCGTGCACGAGGTCGCCGTCCCAGAAGGGCACGTCGGGCGAGGTCTCGGGCACGTAGCGATCGGTGGTGAGTCCGGCGTCCACCAACTCCCCCGACTTACCCATTCCCGGCAGGGCGTCCAGCCGAAATCCGTCCACCCCCCGGTCGTACCACCAGCGAAACGTCGCGCGTACGTACTCTCGAACCTCGGGGTCGCGCCAATTGAGATCGGGTTGGGAGGAGTCGAAGACGTGGAGGTACCACTCCCCGGACGGTGACTCCCTCGTCCAGGCACTCCCCCCGAAGATGGAGGGCCAGTCCGTCGGGGGTAGCTCGCCCGACTCTCCTCGCCCGGGCGCGAAGTAAAAACGTCGACGCGCCGCACTTCCCGGTTCGGAGTCGAGAGCCGCCCGGAACCAGGGGTGATCCCTCGACACGTGATTACCGACGAAGTCGAGCAGAACGCGCAGACCGTGTCGATGGCACTCCTCGATAAACGCGTCAGCCGCCTCGAGATCGCCGAAGAGGGGATCGATCCGCCGGTGATCGGTGATGTCGTAGCCCCCGTCACGCATCGGGGACTCGAACCACGGACAGACCCACACGGCGTCGGCCCCGAGGGCCGCGATGTCGCCCACGTGGGTCGTCATGCCCGCGATATCGCCCACGCCGTCCCCGTTACTGTCGGAAAAACTCTTGACGTAGATCTGGTAAATCACGGCGTGACGCCACCACTCGAGATCCACGGAGCTCTCTATCGA
>JAGXAY010000031.1 GCA_018971385.1 Acidobacteriota bacterium
TCACGTCCGCAATCTGCTCGAGAAATGCTCGGGTCTCGAACACGAAGAGGTCGTTCTGACCGTAATTGACTCCAGGGAAGTCCATCGCGAAGCCACCACTCACGTTGGGATGCTGCGGCCCCACGAGTACTTGACGAAAACCAGCTGTTGTGTGAGGTGATGAGGTGTCGACAAAGCTGAACTCGCCGGCGCGGGCCAAGTCGTAGGTGGCCGCACCAGCCGAGCCAAAGACTTCGAACCCTAAAGAATTCGGAAGGCCCTGCGACACCCGGGACGCGGAAAAGTTACCAATCGCACCGCTAGAAAACTGCGCGGTGAACACGACAACGTCATCATTCTCGACGGCCTCAACCTCTTCGGAGACAGCGGTCGAGGAGTGTCCGACCGCATGACCGAGCGGCTTCGGGCGTTCGGTGATGAGCGTCGCGAAATGGGCGCCCCGAACGGACGCGATAGGTCCAAACAGAAATTCCGCGGCATCGATCGCGTGAGAACCAATGTCGGCGAGCGCACCGGAACCGGGCTCTCCCTTGTATCGCCACGAAATGGGCCCCTGCGGGTCGCACCCGTAGTCGCACCAGTAGTGGGAGCTGAGAAAATACGGAGTTCCTAGGTGACCTTCTTCAATTTCCCTCCGAATGGCGTTGATGGCGGGTGACGTGCGAAAGGTAAATCCAGTGGAGGTGACTAGTCCGGGGTGCCGATTCGCGGCCTCGACCATTGCCCGGGCGTCCTCGAGAGTTCCGGCGAGTGGCTTTTCGCAGAGGACGTGCTTTCCCGACTCGAGAAGAGCTTCAACGACCTCACGGTGGAGATTGTTCGGCAAGACAACGGAGACCGCATCAATGTCATCCGCGTCTACGATGGCCTCCCACGACGACTCCGCTCGTTCGTAGCCAAATCGTCGAGCGGCGTCTGCCGCAAAGGGGTGGTAGCCGTCCGCTACAGCGACCAGTCGCACCTCGGGGAGGTTATTTCCAAACACGGTCGACGCGGAGCGATATCCAGCGAGATGAGCCCTTCCGGCCATTCCCGCCCCAATGACCGCGACACCAATGGACGTCTTTGACATTTGCCCTCCCCAACTCGAACTTTGTCGGATTACCCGATATTTGCTAAGCATAACTCTTTATGCCCTAATGTAGCAATGTCATGACTAGATGCCGTCAATGATGCCTTGCACGCCATCTACTCGGTTGTTGGGGCTGCACGGTGATGCTGCACATTCGTCAGGATGGCGAGGGCCAGAATCATCTGAGAAATGAAAGGACGAACCATGGCACTTCGAGTGGGGGTAGTGGGGGCGGGAGCGATTGGACTTGATCACATTCGCCGTTTGCATAGTCTCATCAAGGGCGTCGAGGTGGTTGCCGTAAGTGATGCCGACCCCGGTAAAGAGGCAATCGTTCGCACGATTGTTCCCTCGGTTCATTTCACGATGTCGGGCGGTGACTTGATTACACGTGACGACGTCGATGCCGTCGTCATCGCCGCTCCCGGTCACACTCACGCTGATCTCGTACTCACCTCACTCGCCCACCACAAATTCGTGTTCTGTGAAAAGCCCCTCGCCACGGATCTCACCGACGCTCGGGAGATACTGAATCGAGAAGTAGCCATCGGTAAGCGATTGCTTCAATTGGGCTTTATGCGCCAATTCGACGAGCGATACCTAGCTCTGAAGGCGATTATCGGGAGTGGGAAAATCGGAGACATTGGACTTTTAACGATGTCGCACCGCAATCCTTCAGTGCCCGATTGGTGGACGGATGAACTGACCGTTCGAGACTCCTTCGTTCACGACATCGACGTTGTTAGATTTTTGACTGGAGACGAGATTGCCAGCGTCCACGTACGACCCGCGGGCCGCCCGTCGGGCCGATTCGACTACGCCGATCACCTGGTATTTACTGTTCGCACCAACGACGGGCTGATGGCGAACGTCGAACTCTCCGTGGCCATGGAGTACGGATACGAGGTGACGTGTGACGTCGTGGGAGTCTCGGGAGTCGCCTCTCTCGAAGGCGGTTCCGTAGTTCGATGGTCGTCGAGCGGTGCCCGTCATAACGGCGTTGAGAGTGATTGGCGTGAACGTTTCGGTCCGGCGTACGACGCGGAACTCACGTCCTGGGTGAATTCGACCCTCCGGGGTGTGGCAACGGGACCCTCCTCCTGGGATGGCTTCGTAGCGGCACACGTCGCCGAAGCCGCCTATCAGTCAATGGTGAGTGGTCGAGAAACCTTCGTTGAAACGGTACGCCGTCCCGAGATTTACAACGTCTAAAACCACGCAGACCGGTGGGGTGGGCAGATTTCGAACAGTGGATACTTGACGTTCTTCGAGTCGTTCTCGTGGAGCGCAAAGCTACCGCCGAGTGTCGGTCAAATCAAAATCTGACCCCACGCATTGAACTTTAAGGAACCTCGGGTTACCACTCAAACGACTCGTGGCAGTTGGGCCCCCGACGGTCGTGGCAGAAACATCGCACTTTTGGTCGATATTTCTAGGTGCGTTTCCACTGTCTTTCTGAGGGGGTTCGTCTAAAAGTAGAAATGTTAAGACAACTGCTTGACAATTAACTACCAACGTCCTAATCTGACCTCATCGTGCTGAAAGTACGTGTTGGTTGTTGTGGGGGGAAGTAATGAAACTGGGTGCCTACACGGCCTGTGTTCACGACAAGACGCTGTCGGAGGCTCTAGAGATTTTGGCCGGCCTTGGTTTGAACAGTCTTGAGGTCAACGCCGGCGGCTTCATCCCGGCGCCTCACTGCCACGTTGACGCCTTGCTCGCCAACGAGAAAAATCGGCGCAACTACTTGGCCGAGATCTCCAGTGCCGGATTCGAAGTCACGGCACTGAATGTCAATGGAAATCCTCTCCACCCCGATTCCGAGGTTCGCGCCAAGCATTCCCGAGATCTATTCAACGCCATTGAACTGGCGGAGAAATTGGGAGTGTCCACGGTCATCACGATGTCGGGACAGCCGGGCGGTCATCCTGGGTGTTCAACTCCCAACTTTGTTGTTGAACCATGGGATAGCGCGTATACCGACATCCTGGACTATCAGTGGAACGATGTCGCGATCCCCTTCTGGACACTCGTCAATGA
Source organism: Acidobacteriota bacterium (assembly GCA_018971385.1). GTDB lineage: Bacteria > Actinomycetota > Acidimicrobiia > Acidimicrobiales > RAAP-2 > RAAP-2. The sequence goes on from JAGXAY010000031.1 coordinate 3,113, forward strand.
CACTGCTCGGCGTTCCGGAGTCAATGTCGCCATTGAAATGCATCCCCACAATCTGGTCTACAACCCCGCCACCTTGGTGCAGTTGATTGAGCGTACGAAGGCCACTCACGTGGGTGCCGAGATGGATCCCAGCCACCTGTTCTGGCAGGGAATGGATCCAATAAAGGCCACAGATTTCCTAGGCGATCGGGTCTTTTTTGCGGCAGCGAAGGACATTCGAATCAATGAAGAGTATTGCCAAATCAATGGCGTTCTCGACGGGCGTTTCCGTGTATTGGGTCCCGACGAACCCAAGGTGTCGTTGGGGGGGCGGTACGTAGTGAACGGGTGGCCCACTAACCCCTCCTGGCAGTTCGTCGCCGTGGGTCGCGGGCACGAAGTTTCCTACTGGGCTGACTTTCTCGCCGCATTGGAGAAGGCCAATCCCAACATTCACTGCAACATCGAACACGAGGACTTCGAGTTGGGTCAGCTCGAGGGATTGGAATTCGCCGCGCGGACCCTTCATCAGGCGAGAGAAATGATCGGTAGATAGTTCACAAAGTCTTTTGAAAAATCCTCTCCGCACGAGGATCCTTCAAGAGTTCCGAGGTGAATAAACGTTGGGAAACGTTGATTCACTAGAGAAAAGGGGGCGAGACGAAAGTCTCACCATTTGAGTTAAACAACAAAAATGGAGTGAAATGAAGAGAAAAATTACGGTACTTATCAGTGCCGCGGCACTTGCGGTGGCGGGAGTAATCCCCGCTCTCTCGGCGGGTGCTTCCGGTAACGGAATTCCGGCCAAGGTGAGCATCGCCTTCTTGGGTGGAGCGCCAACTGACTCATTCTGGACTGTGGTGCACAACGGAGTTAACGTGGCCGCAGCCAGTATTAAGTCTCTCGGCGGCAGCGTCCAGTGGTACGGATTCCAGAACTACAACAACTTCTGTCCGGACGCGGGAACTCTCACCAAGACGATTGAAGCCGCACACCCGACGGTTGCGGTCATTCCGAACTGGTGTCCGCAGACGCAGACGCAGTACATCAAAGCGATGGAAGCTGCGGGCACGATTGTGGTGGAGGACAACAATGGAGCCACCTGGAAGCAGGACGGCGCCATTAACTACGTTGGCGAAGACAACACTTCGGTGGGTCTGAAGGCCGGAACAACCTTTATTAAGGACGGCTACAAGAACGTCGTGTGCGTCAACTCTCTTCCGGGAACGATCACGGCGGAGCAGGTCTGCAGCGGACTGAAGACCAACGTCACTAAAGGCGGCGGAAAGTACACCGAGTTGGACCTTCCGTCGTCAGCCCACGACAATCCGTCGTCGGTTGAGGCGGCGGTCAAGGGTTACCTCTTGGCTCACACGGCCGTGACCGGGGTTATGACCATCGGCCCGCAAGACGCCGATGCCGCTGCGGCGGGAATCTCCTCGGCCGGACTGACCTCCAAGGTGGGGCTCGGAAGCTGGGACTTGTCAACCAACATCCTTAACCGAATCATCGCGGGCAAGCAGTTGTTCACCATTGACCAGGAGCCCTACCTCCAGGGTTTCTACGGAATCATGGTCGGCTTCCAGTACGCGAAGTACGGCGTGATTCCTTCGGCCGTCATCCCGACTGGACCGAACGTGGTGAACGCTTCCAACGCCAAGTTGACCTTGGCGGGCGCGGCCCTCAACCTCCGGTAAGAGCCGGGACAATTGGGGTGGTGGAGAGGTTGGGCCACCACCCCAATTCCGGGCGGATCAGTCCCTGTTGAGTGGCACCTCACCTAAGAGCCCGGAAGTTTGTAGTAGCACTAGCAGGCAGCGATGGCAGATGTTTCTCCGCCCACTGCTTCGACGAAAGGTAAAAATGGCGACCTTCACCAGTCCTACCCCTATTTGGAAGCGCGCCTCGTCAGGAATTCTCTATCGACCAGAGTTCTCGGTCTTTATTGGTCTGGCCTTGGTTTACGTGTTTTTTCTCGTTTTCTCGTCTCCCGCGTATCACAGCCAGGGTGGTACGTCGACGTGGCTCGACCCCGGAGCCGAGCTCGGAATCGTTGCGATTCCCGTTGCCCTCCTCATGATTGCGGGAGAGTTTGACCTTTCCGTGGGTTCAATTCTTGCCGGTAGTTCCATGTTCCTCGCGTTGTGGGTGGGCCACTGGCACTACAACACGTGGATCGGCATCGTTCTCTCGCTCGGCATTGGTGCACTCACGGGTCTCGTGAATGGACTGCTCGTTACCCGCACCAAACTCCCGTCCTTTATCGTCACCTTGGGAACCCAGTTGGTGCTCACGGGAGTGACTCTCGGTGGTTCGACGCTCCTGACGGGTAGTTCGTCCATCGACATGACTGCGTCACACTCCGCTCAAGTCGTATTTGCGTCGAATTGGCATCAATTCAATATTTCGATCCTGTGGTGGCTCGCCATCGCCGCAATTGGTCACCACGTTCTCGTGAATACCCGTACCGGGAACTGGATAACCGCCATTGGGGGTGACATCGAGACGGCGAGTCGAGCTGGAGTGCAGACTTCTCGGGTCAGAATCGGTCTCTTTGTTGCCACCGGTCTCGGTGCGGCACTGGTTGGAATTATTCAGTCCATTGAGTACAACGGCTCTCAGGCCGCCAACGGTCAGACGTATGTCTTCAACGCAATTATCGCGTCGGTGATTGGCGGAGTGCTCTTGACGGGAGGTTTCGGCACCATTCTCGGCGTCGTCCTTGGTGCGCTGACGTATCAGGTCGCGACGCAAGGGATTTACTTCACCGGGTGGGACACCGACTGGTCGCAGGCTCTGATTGGTGGACTCCTCCTCGTCGCTGTTATTGCAAATAACTGGTTCCGCAAGGCGGCCATTTCTCGCGGCGTGAAGAAGGGAGAACGCGCATGAACGAGATCGCATCGCTCGAACTCAAAGATGTTTCGAAGAGTTTTGTTGGAGTGAATGCCCTGAAAGGCGTTTCTCTACGGGTCTTTCCGGGACAAGTTCTCTGTCTTTTAGGAGATAACGGCGCGGGTAAGTCGACCCTCATCAAGGTACTCTCGGGAGTCCATCAACCGACTTCGGGCGAGCTATGGGTCAACGGTAAGCAGCATTCCTTTTCGGGCCCCCACGAAGCGTTGGAGGCCGGGATCGCCACCGTTCACCAAACAGGTGGCACTGTTCCCTTGATGAGTGTGGGGCGAAATTTCTTTCTTGGTGAGGAGCCGACCAAGGGTCGCGGAGTCTTTCGGCGATACGACCGGCGCACCGCTGAAGAGTTGGCACTCCGAGAGCTCCGAGCATTGGGAATTACGAATGTGACGGACGGCGGTGCGTTGGTGGGGGGTATGTCGGGCGGCGAGCGTCAGGCCCTGTCAATTGCCCGTGCCATGTACTTCGGCGCAAAAGTACTCATTTTGGATGAGCCGACCGCGGCTCTCGGTGTGAAGGAGGCCTCAAAGGTTCTTCATCTCATCGTTCAAGCCCAGATGCGCGGTGTGGCCGTCGTGTTCATCACTCACAATGTGCAGCACGCGCTGTTAGTCGGAGATCATTTCGCCGTACTCATTAGAGGATCGAAAGCCGATGAGTGGGCGAAGGGTGAGAGAACGCGGGAGCAGGTCCTGGATTTGATGGCGGGAGGAGAAGCCATGGGCGACTTAGAAGAAGAGCTGCGAGTAATACGAGGTGGCGGGTCACTTCCGACCACACGCGAGGAGGTCAACTAGTGTCACCTATCAAATTGGGGACCGCCCCGGACTCGTGGGGAGTCTGGTTTCCGGACGATCCGCAGCAGGTGCCGTGGACTCGATTCCTGGATGAACTGGTAGAGGCTCAGTATCACTGGGTGGAACTGGGGCCGCACGGTTACCTTCCGACGGATGCCGAAACACTTCGGGGAGAAGTGGAATCGAGAGGGCTCGAAGTGTCGGGCGCTGGAGTATTTGGTGGACTGCATAACCCCACAAAGTATGAGGCGGATTTGGCGGATGCTCGCAGAGTGTCCGACCTGGTTTCTCAAGTGGGTGGTCGATATCTCATCTATTTACCCGACGGCTACACCAATCTCGAGGGTGACATCGTCGGACCGACGTCGTTAACCAACGAGGAATGGAGCCTTCTGACCTCGCGCATGAATACCGTCGGAAAGATCGTCTTGGAAGAATTTGGTGTGCACCTCGTCTTTCATTCTCACGCTGACTCCCACGTGGGAACTGAGGAAGAGATAGCGAGACTGCTCAACGACACCGATGACAGATACGTCAATCTTTGTCTGGACACCGGACACGTGGCTTACTGCGGTGGCGACAATCTGCGAGTGATCGAGCAATGGGGCCCACGGGTCAAGTACGTCCATTTAAAGCAGGTGGATCCGGACATACTGAGGGAAGTTCGCGAAGAGAAGTTGGGATTTGCACCCGCCGTGCGCCGAGGTGTGATGTGCGAACCACCGCGAGGAATTCCGGACATGCCCCCGCTCGTAGCCGCATTGGAGCAGTTGGAGTCACCCTTGTTCGCAATTGTTGAGCAAGATATGTACCCGTGCCCGATGGATGCGCCACTGCCCATCGCCACGAGAACTCGCCAGTACTTCAATAGTTGCGGGGTCTTCTCATGACTTCATCTCTGGTCCGGGTGGGAATCATCGGAACAGGAAATATTGGGGCCGATCATGTGGATCGAGTCGCTCATCAGGTATCCGGAGCCCGAGTCGAGGCCTTGTTCGATGTTATGACGGACCGCGTGTCGGCCCTGGCCGATTCGGTGGGTGCGCGGTCGTTGCCCAGTGCGCGTGCCGTAATTGAGGATGACGCGGTTGACGCCATCATTGTGGCGTCACCCGCCGAGTTTCATGCAGAACTGTCACTTTTCAGCATTGCCGCGGGCAAGCCCGTTTTGTGCGAAAAACCTCTGGCACCGACGAATGACGAGTGCCAGATTGTGGTTGATGCAGAGCTCGAAAAGGGACGACGTTTCGTCAGCCTCGGGTTTATGCGACGCTACGACGCCGCGTACCGACACTTACGCGAGCACCTCGACGGCGACAAGATTGGAATTCCGTTGCATTTGCGTTGCGTGCACCGCAATCCAGACGTTCCTCCCACATTTACGAGTGAAATGTCGATGACCGACGCCGTTATTCACGAGATTGATTGTGCGCGGTGGCTGCTGGGAGAGGAGATTTCCAGCATAAGGGTCATTTCGGGCAAGTCGACTCCAGACGCACCTCATGGGCTCCGAGACCCCCAACTCGTCATCATGGAAAGCACGTCTGGTGTCTTAGTGAGTGTTGAGATCTTCGTGGCTGCCCAGTTCGGATATGACGTCCGCTGTGAAGTGTCCGGTTCTCGCGGTTTTTCCTCGATGGGTTACCAAGATCTCGGTGACTATGTCACTGTTGCTGGGCGACATTCCGCATTCTCACCCAACTGGCGAGTGCGCTTTGGTGAGGCGTATCGATTGGAGATTCAAGACTGGGTGAACGGGCTTGCCGTGGGAGAGATTCGCGGAGCTAACGCCTTTGACGGATTAGCGGCCACTACTGTGGCGCAGGCGGGAGTTCAGGCTGTACGAACGGGCGACATCGTCCCAGTGCACCTTCCGACGCGTCCTTCTCTGTACGACTAGGGGTGTTCAACTTCGCGGCACGATACCACTGGAGATGTGACACGAGACCAGAAGCTTGAGACGTGGAACGAGGGGGCGCCATCCGTCTCTCACGGGTAGTTGCATGCCAGCATCACGATGCGTACGTCCCGCAGACATGATCGCTCGAGTGTTGGCGTACGGAGGAATTTTGTGACATCACTGTTTGCCTCGGAAACGAAACAGAGAATGTTCGCCTTGTTAGTTGCGGGCTGTTTCTTCATGGAGAATCTTGACGGCACGATTGTCACGACCGCCGTTCCTCAGTTATCGAGATCTCTAGGACTTTCCCCTGGGGCTGTGGGCTCGGTCATGACGGTGTACCTCACGAGTCTGGCGGTGGGAATACCGGCGGGAGCCTGGCTAACTCGCCGCTTTGGCGTTCGACGAATTTTTCTTAGCGCTCTCTGGATATTTACCCTGGCGTCTCTCGCCACAGGATTGTCGCGCTCGCTTGGGATGCTCATTGGAGCCCGCGTCGTTCAGGGCTGTAGTGCTGCCTTGATGGTCCCGGTAGGTCGATACGCGGTACTGCGGGATGCACCTAAACGAGAGGTAGTGAAGTTGGTCGCCTACATTGTGTGGCCGGGTTTGCTCGCTCCGGTCATGGGCCCGATCGTTGGCGGTGTCATTGTGACATATTTTTCTTGGCCCTGGTTGTTTCTTATCAACGTGCCGTTAGGGATCATTGGTTTAGTGGTGGCGATGCGATTAACCCCACGCGATACGGGCAATGAGCGACTGGCCAGTCCAAACTGGGGGGATCTTGTCGCGGTGACTGTTGGACTTATGGCCCTCATGGTTGCCGCATCATTCATGGCCAGTTCGGCTCCGGGATGGCTATTGGTGGCCGTTCTCCTGATCGTGAGTGGGGTAGCCCTCAGGTGGAGCATGCATCGCCTTCGCAGCTCGTCGCACCCGTTCCTTGACCTGACTGTTTGGCAATACCGTTCGGTCCGCGATGCACTGGTGGGTATGGGACTGTTTACTTTGGCCGTTGGCGCTACACCCCTTCTCCTACCCCTCCTTCTGGAGATCGTGTGGGGGTGGACTCCACTTCACGCTACGGAGATTGTCGCCTTCATATTTGCGGGCAACATTGGAATCAAGCCAGCTACCACCTGGTTGTTGACTCGCTGGAGTCACCGGACCATCATTCACGCCGGCATCTATGGAGTGATGGTCAGCACTGTCGCCTTCGCATTGCTTCGACCCACTTCAGGAACCATCTGGTGGGCTGGTGCAGCTCTCTTGGCAGGCGCGTCGCGTTCGGTCGCGTTTACTGCCTTTATCACGCTCGGATTTTCCGGCGTGCCCGAGAGACTGATGGCGACAGCAAACACTCTGTCTGCGACCACTCAGCAGGTAGCTGCGGCACTCGCTCTCGCCACGGGGTCGGTCGTCTTTCGACTCGCACAGCGTGCAGGTCATTCCAGTCCTGGTCTGGTGACTTCCTGGGCATTCGGCATCTTGACACTGGTGGCAATGAGTCCGTTGTTTAAAGTGTGGTCAATGCCCAAGACTTCTGGTGGCGACTTGGTTTAGGGAAAGCGCGAGAATATCAACTCGTCATTCCCTTGGAGCCGATAGGTATCGGCGATTTAATACGTACTGGCAGTAGAGGGACCACGCGAGGCACACCGTCCAGAGAGACGCCGCCATGGCGCCGAGCGCCGCCCACGTGGACTGGCGGGCGACGAAGAAGAAGGTGACGAAGAGCAGTTCCACCCAGATCGCCGCTGCCAGGAGACTCGCCCACGGAGCGTACTGACGGGCGGCCTCGTCCAGTCGGGGAGACGGGGCTTCGCGCGTGGACCAGTAGAAGGAGAGGACGAGCCGCTTCTCCGCCCAGCTACACGCTCGATACTCACGGAGAGGCGGCACCACTCCAACTTAACGGGCCGTTGCATTTGGCCCCACCCCTCGTTACCATCTGGTAACGCCAACCACGAGTGAGGTGGGCGCAGGGGAGAGAGTAATGAGAAAAATATTTCGGGGGTGGCGCCTACCGGTCGCCCTGTCCGCCCTCGTTCTCGTGGGAGTTCCCGCGGCGAACGCGCAGGCGGGAACGACAAGTCCGAACACCCTGGTACCGGTCGCGACCGGTCTCAACACCCAGGCTCTCGGAGCGATTCAAGTGTTTGGATCAACGCCCGCGTCGACTCCCGAAACGGTGTCCTTCGTCATGCGGATGCGGAACCAGGAGCAGGCCAGTTGGTACGTGACCCACGGGGTGCGCCACTTCCTTTCCGAGTCCCAGTTCGCGCAGAACTTCGGACAGGCCCCCGGTCACCTCAACCAGTTGGTGCGCTACCTGGCGGCTTACGGGATCGCCACCCAGGTCTACTCCGACGGGCTCGACGTCGTCGCGAACGGTACGGCCGGGCAGTTCGACGCCGCCCTCTCGACTTCGCAGGAGAACGTGCGGATACCCTCGCAAACAACGAAGAGTGGCGAGGTCATTCCCGCCCAGGACGTTCACGTGAACTCCACCGACCCCCTGTTGCCGGACTACCTGGCCCAGAACGTGTTAGCTGTTCTCGGTCTCACTAACTACGGCCCCTTCACCACGAACGTCGCCCACGCGGTGCGCTCGGTGAAGGCCGCCACGACGTCGTCACTCGACGCCAACTCCTGCATCGCCTTGACGGGCCTGCCGTCGGCGTGCCACCTGCCCTCCGACTTCGTGTCCCAGTACGGGTTGTCCAAGGTGGCGTCGGCGACGACGGGCGCGGGATCGACCATCGGTATCGTGACTCTCGCCGCACTCGACGTCGGGGCTCCGGAGACCTTCTGGTCCCAGTACGCCAACGTGCCGACGACGGGACGCACCGTCACGGTTCAGAACGTTGACGGTGGCCCGGGTGCTCCGAGTTTCTCCGCCGGATCGGGTGAGACGGACCTCGACGTGGAGCAGTCCGGTGCCGTTGCTCCGGGGGCGAACATCGTGGTTTACCAAGCCCCGAACTCCGACTTTGGCTTCGCCGACGCCTTCTTCACCGCGGCGTCCCAAAATGTGGCCGACTCGGTGTCGGCGAGTTGGGGACAGTCCGAAACGAGTGTGATGGCCTCGATCAATCAGGGTCTCGAATCACCCCAGTACCTTCAGGCCTTCGACGAGGCGTTCCTCGAGATGGGTCTCCAGGGTCAGTCGAGCTTCGTCTCCGCCGGTGACTACGGTGCCTACGACGCCCTACCGGACGTGGGCTCCACCAACCTTGCGGTGGACACCCCGGGATCAAGCCCCTACGTGACGGTGGCCGGTGGTACGACGTTGCCGTGGTCCGCGACACTTACCTCCAACTCCAATCCCGCGGTGAGTGCTCAGGTGAACGTTCCGACGGAGCGAGCCTGGGGTTGGGACTACTTGTGGGCTCCGTTCGCACAGTTGACGGGAACGAGTTACACCACCCAGGCCCTGGGGCTCTTGGCGGGTGGGGGCGGCGGTTACTCCACCGTGTACTCCACTCCGGCCTACCAGCAGGACGTGCCGGGGGTGAATTCCTACACCGCGGTGAACAACCTCACGCCGACGCAGTACACCACGGTGGCGGGCCTGAACCTCCCCACCTCTTTCTCGGTGAACACTTCGCCCTCGGTGACGTCGGGTACGGGATCGGGTCGTAACGTCCCGGACCTTTCGACGAACGCCGATCCGTTTACGGGATATCTCGAGTACTCGCCGTCCTTCGCCGACCCCTCCAACAACGGTGGGGGGCCACTGCTCGAAGGTGGTTGGGGCGGTACGAGTTTCGTGGCTCCTCAGCTGAACGGGTCGACGGCGCTCATCGACGCCTACGTGGGACACCGCGTGGGCTTCTGGAACCCGACAATCTACTCAGCCGCCACGTCGGACTGGTCACCGTTCACCCCGTTGTCGACGTCGGGTCCCTCGAACGACAACCTGTACTTCAGTGGCCAGCCGGGAACGGTCTACAACCCGTCGACGGGCCTGGGGACACCGAACTTGTCGGCCCTCGCCCAGTTCTTCCGCTTTAGCGACGTCGAAGGTCGTTAGGTCGTCGATGAACCCCGGGTCCCTCCGTTCGAGGGACCCGGGGTTCGCGTTACTCTGAGCCAGTTGCGAAGGAGGCTCGGGTGGAACAGTGGACGGCGCCGGTCGCCCTCGTGGGTTCGGGAGAGTATCTCCCGTCCATGCTCGACATTGAACGGAGCCTTCTCGAGGGACGTCCCGCTCGTTACGTCCAGCTCGCCACCGCCGCCGTGCCCGACGGTCCCGACACCCTCGCCAAGTGGCACCGACTCGGGGCCGAACAGGCTCAGCGGCTCGGCGTGGAGCAGATTGTTCTGCCAGTGGAGACTCGCGACGACGCCTTCAACGATGACATTGCGGCGATGGTGCGGGGTGCGGGACTGATCTATCTCTCCGGGGGTAACCCGAGCTTTCTCGCCGAGGTGTTGCGGGAAAGCCCTCTCTGGGGGGCCATTCTCGCCGAGTTCCGCAGCGGCGCCGCCCTCGCCGGATGCAGCGCCGGGGCGATGGTGATGGCCAAGTGGGTGCCCACCCTGCGCCACCCTCGCGGTGGTGGTACGTCGGGACTCTCCCTTACCCCCCATCTCCGAGTGATACCCCACTTCGACGCCTTCATCGCCCGCCTCCCCGACTTGGTCACTCGCCTACTCGTCGATAAGGAGCCCGGCGTCACTCTGATAGGAGTGGACGAGGAGACGGCCCTCGTCGGGGGCCCCACGCGCTTCGAGGTGCGCGGGCGAGGATCGGCGTGGATGATTGGCCACGAAGGTCGAGAAGAGTTTCCGTCCGGTTCCGTTGTGGAGGTATCCGCGTGAGTCCCGATCCCCATTCCGCCAGTGCCGACCTCGGCTACGCCTCCGTCGGGGAGGTGCTCGACTGGCTCGACTCGGGAGAGGTGACGAGTGAACTCCTCCTCAGCACTCTTCACGAGCGGGTCAGCGCCCTCGAGGAAGAGGGTCCCGCCCTTCACGCGATAGCGGGCCTCGACGAACGGGCGCTCGAGGACGCTCGTCGACTGGACGACGAGCGTCGCCGGGGTGAGCGTCGCGGTCCCCTCCACGGGGTGCCGGTTCTCGTGAAGGACAACATTGAGGCGTTGGGTCTACCCGGTCTCGCCGGATCGACCTCCCTCGAGAATCGACCGAGCGCCGACTCGACCCTCGTGCGCCGTCTCCGAGAGGCCGGGGCCCTCGTGTGGGGATCCACCAACCTATCGGAGTGGGCCAATATTCGATCCAGTAACTCCACGTCGGGATGGTCGGCGACCGGTGGGCTCGTCGCCAATCCGTGGGCCCTCGATCGTTCGGCCGGGGGCTCCTCGTCGGGGTCCGGGGCGGCGATGGCCGCCGGCTACGGACCCCTCGCCATCGGCACGGAGACGGATGGCTCCATCACCTGCCCGGCCTCGCTCAACGGGGTCGCGGGACTGAAGCCCACGGTGGGATCCGTCTCGAGGGATGGGGTGGTGCCGATTAGTCACTCCCAGGACTCGCCCGGCCCACTCGCCCGTGACGTCGACTCCCTGAGTCGAGCGCTGGAAGTTCTGCTGGGACGTCCCCGGGAGGTGCCCGAGCGAGTGCGCTTCTCGCGGGCGCGAACCTGGTCCACCGGACACCCCGGAACGGACGCGCTGCTCGAGCGCGTGCTGGACGACCTGGGTCGGGATCTGGACCTGCTCGACACGCGTCCTCCCGTCCCCCACGAGCGAGTGGGGGAGGACGAGCTGACCGTCTTACTCTGTGAACTTCACGACGACCTCTCCGCCTACCTGGCCGCTCGACCCGGCGAGGGACCCCGAAGCATCGCCGAGGTGATACGCCACGAGGACGCTCACGCGGGAAGAGAACTCGTATTCTTCGGCCACGATCTCCTCGAGCGCAGCCTCGCGACGGGGGGACGCGCTCACCCCGACTACGCCGGAGCCCGCGAAAGAAATCTGGCCTGGGCTCGTGAGACCCTGGAGTCGGCCCTCGGGGAGGGAGACGTCGCCCTGTCGGGAGCCTACGCCCCCGCGTGGAAGAGTGACCTCGTGAACGGGGATCACCCCGCGGGCGTCTCGCCGGCCATTCAGGCCGCCGCGATAGCGGGCTGGCCCATTCTCAGCTTGCCCGCCGGTCTCGTAGGAGAACTACCCGTCGGCCTTACTCTCGTCGCCCGCGCCGGCGAGGAGTGGGCCCTCCTCGAGGCCGCGCGACACCTGGAACGGCTCGTCGCGCCCGTGGGTCGCCCCACGTGGACAGTCCCCGGGCGCGGATAGCGCCCGGGGACTGTATCGACCCGTGGTGGGTGGGTTAGAGGTCCTGGTAGTGCTCGCGCCAGATCAGGCGGTAGAGCTTGATGCGTCGCGGTATGGAGCGCAGTCCCGGGATGAAGGGGACGAGAACCAGGACCGCGGTGAGAATCATCATGAGACCCCACACCAGGAAGTCGGCGCTCGCCGAGGTATTAAACGGTGACACCTGGTACCAGAAGGTGTAGAGCCAGAGCCAGGCCTGTCCCGGGTAGGAGTCGGTCTCGTTCATCATGCCCCACTGGGTGCCGAGGAGGTGACCCTTCTGGGCCAGACTGGCGAAGTACGTTCCGTCCGACAAGAACAGCAACGGCTTCGTAAAGTCCGTCGTGTAGAACCCCTTCGAGGTTTCGAGGGCCTGGTCGAGGGCTCCGGAACGCGCCATTTGGGTCAGCGACGTGATCATCACCGGCACCGGTCCGTCCTTGGCGCTCGGAACGACCACCCGGTCCCCACTGAAGGACATCTTGCCCGACACGTTGCTGTAGGCAGTCAGCCACGCGGACTGAGTGGCACTCGTCGCCCCCTTCCACTGGGCGAGGGCGCTCGAGAGGGCCGGGTTCGCCGGCTGACTCTCGAGGGGCGAGACGACGAAGTCCGTCGCCGTGTTGATGGGGATGTGCACGCCGAGCCACTTCGCCGGAGCGATGAAACCCCAGTGCTGGGAGGTGCCATTCGTGTTGTACGGCGCGCCGTAACCGGCGACCGCCGAGGAACCGTCCAACTCACTAAAGGCGGTCGTGGCGAAGTCCACCGGATCCGCCTTCGACCAGGTCTGGAGCGTGATGGCCTTGTCGTCGGGGGAGCCGAAGGTGATCGACAGCCCGAGGACCAGGATCAGGACGACCACGAGGGCGATGGTGCCCTCCTTGATGATGTCGTAGGGGGCGTAGCGTCCCGTGTACTCGGGAACGTCGACGTCGGGGTTGTAGCGCTTACTCACTGTCCGACCTCCGGGTTCTCCACGATGGGGGGAACGACACCCTTGATACGCACGAGGATGACGTGGAACGCCACGAGGGCGACCGCAATAATCGGCATCAACACGATGTGCCACATCAACATCTGGCCGAAGTTGAGGACGTTGAAGAACGCCCCGCCTCCGGTGGAGTTAATACCGTCCTTCGCCTGAGTGGAGATCCACTGGGAGTCGAAGTTGGTCTGGCTCAAGTAGCCGGTGAAGGCGGTAAGAATCGAGGCGAGGAACGTGACCGCCCCGGTGATCCAGGTGAGGGTCCGCCCGCCGCGCCAGGCGGCCATCGCGAACTTGCCCCAGAGGTGCACGATCATGGCGAAGAAGAAGACCTCCACGCCCCAGAGGTGCATCGAGTTGATGAAGTGCCCGACTCCCGACACGTGCCACCACTGGGGTCCGAAGATGGCCAAAATGACGCCCGTTCCGATGACTTCGGCCATCGCCACCAGGGTGAGGACGCCGAAGACGTAGATCCAGGAGGCGACGTAGGCCGGCTGGGTGTCGGGGAGGAGCTTCTCGGGGGGCAGGGTGCCCTCGACGCGCTTACGCAGTCGAGTGGTCCATTGACGATCGATGGTCGTGCTCACTTTTCGTCCCCCTTACGGTGCTTACGGCCCGGGAAGGGCAGGACGAGCGCCGCGACGAACGC
>JAGXAY010000032.1 GCA_018971385.1 Acidobacteriota bacterium
CGCGAACTCGACCGATCGCAGCATGAGCACGCGCCCGCCCGTCGCGGCGATCTCCATCATCTCGTCGAAGGAGACCTTGGGCAGGCGCCGGGCACTCGAGACGACCCGCGGGTCGGCGCTGAAGACGCCCGTCACGTCGGTGTAGATCTCGCAGACGTCGGCCTTCAGCGCGGCGGCCAGGGCGACGGCGGTCACGTCCGATCCCCCACGGCCCAGGGTCGTGATGTCGCGCTCGGTCGAGACGCCCTGAAAGCCCGCCACCACTGGCACGAGACCGTCGTCGAGGGCTTCGCGAATTCGGTCCGGACGCATCTCGAGGATCTTGGCGCGTGTGTGATCGGTGTCGGTGATGATGCCGGCCTGAGAGCCTGTGAAGGACGCCGAGTCGACGCCGAGGGCGGCGAGGGCCATGCACACCAGGGCCATCGAGATCCGCTCTCCCGAGGTGAGGAGCATGTCGAGCTCGCGCGGCGGACGTGTGGGCGAGACCTCGTCGGCCATGCGGATCAGATCGTCGGTGAACTTGCCCATGGCTGAGACCACCACGACGACGTCGTTGCCGGCCGCGCGGGTGCGCGCGATGTGCTCGGCCACGGCGCGGATGCGCTCGGGGTCACCCACGGAGGTGCCACCGTACTTTTGAACGACGAGGGCCATGGGTCAAAACTACCTGACGGGCAATTGGGCCCAGACGGGCCGCTAGTGTCGCACCCATGGCAACAGCGAAAAGAGAACGGCAGAAGGCGGCCCGACGCCAAAAGATCGAGCAGATGCAGCGCGAGGCGAAGCGTCGGCGTACCACGCGTCGCTCCGTCATCGTGGGCGTCGTCGGCGTCGCCGTCGTGATCTCGGCCGCCTACCTCTTCTCGGGCAGTTCCACCCCGGCGACCACGACCACCGCGGCGAGCGCCACGACCTCGATCGCGTCGTCAGCGACCACGACCACCGCGGGGTCCTCGGCGACCACCACGCCCACCACCTTCGCCCCCGTCTCGTCGCCCTCGCCGGCCGGCAAGTTCGGCACGGCGCCGACGGTCATCGTGCCCGCGGGCAATCCGCCCACGTCGATGGAGGTCTCGAACCTCATCCAGGGCGCGGGTAAGCCCGCCATGATCGGCTCGAAGCTGACCGTGCAGTACGTGCTCGCGACCTACTCGAGCCGCAAGGTCATCCAGTCGTCGTGGACCAGAACGCCCTTCACCTTCACCCTCGGTGCCCAACCACCTCAGGTCATCCCTGGCTGGGACAAGGGTCTCGTCGGCATGCACGTCGGCGGCCGGCGCGAGTTGATCATTCCCCCCTCGCTGGGCTACGGCGCGCAGTCGCCGGGCCCGGGCATCGCCGCCAACGACACGCTCGTCTTCGTGGTCGACCTCTTGAAAGTGAGTTGATATGAGTGACGTTCCCAACCCCGACGGTTCGAGCGAGCCCCGCCAGCGATTCAGCGAGGCGCCGCCGATGATCATCGATCCCGCGCGCACCTACAGCGCGACGATGGTCACCTCCAAGGGCACTCTCGAGATCCTCCTCGACCCGCTCGCCGCGCCGGTCACGGTCAACAGCTTCGTGTTCCTCGCGCGTTGGCACTACTTCGACGGCATCGTCTTTCACCGCATCATCCCCAACTTCGTCCTTCAGGGGGGCGACCCGACCGGGACAGGTTCGGGTGGCCCGGGCTATCGCTTCGACGACGAACTCCCGAAGCCCGGACGCTACGAAGTGGGATCATTGGCGATGGCGAACGCGGGACCGAACACCAACGGCTCCCAGTTTTTCGTGATTTCGGGCGCCGATGGTGTCCGCCTCCCCCCGCTCTACTCCCTCTTCGGTAAGGCGATTTCCGGTCTCGACGTCATCTCGACGATTGACCAACTCGGTTCTCGCTCCGGCCGCCCGAGCGCTGACGTCGTGATTCAGTCCGTCACCATCTCCGAGGAGTAGGGCTACGCCACGACCTCGAGAGTGTCCTCCCCCATCTCGACGAGGGGGACGTCGCCGAGGAGGAGACGGGTGCGAGTCGCGAGGGCTTCGGGAAGTCGTGGGGTGACGACTCGACCGCGATAGAGATCGACGCCCGTCGTGGGGGCTCCCCCGCGGGGGTCGATCATGATCTCACCGATGACGGACGCCGACGCTCCCACGGCGACGACGGGACCCGACCCCTCACGCCAGCGCTGAGCGAGGGCCGACTGGCGCCACAGGGACCTGGCGTGTAGCGCGTTTCCGTCGACCAACAACCACCACGCCGGTTCCCCGGCCTCACGGGCGACGGCGTCCACCTCGGCCTTCGACGCCGCGGGATACCACAACAAGTCACTGTCTCCGAGGGCACTACGAACTTCCTCGAGCGCGCGGTCGAGACCGCGAAACGCGGCGGCCGATCCAATCACCGCGACCGGTCCCACGGGAGGAACCCAGGCGGCGAGCGCCGACAGAGATCCAGCGAGAACGATGCTCACCGTCGGGGGGGTTGAAACCAGCGCCCCGAGAAACGCCACCGCGTGTCGCGGGACGTTGCGGGCTCAACCAGATGCTCATTCAGGAGTTCAAGCACCACGGCGAGGGCCACGGCCTCGTCGTCGTCGCGCGCGGTACTCACAGTGGAATGTTGCCGTGCTTACGCTTCGGCAGATCTTCGCGTTTGGTTCGCAGGAGGGCGAGTGAGCGAGTGAGTACCCGGCGGGTGTCGGCCGGGTCGATGACGTCGTCGATGTAACCCCGTTCCGCCGCCGCGAAGGGTGACGAGAACTTCTCCTGGTACTCTCGCACCAGGGTGGCCCGAGTCGTCTCTCGGTCCTCGGCGGCCGCCAACTCTCGGCGATGGACGATTTCGACCGCCCCAGCGGCCCCCATGACCGCCAACTCCGCACTGGGCCAAGCGTAGGCGAGGTCCGCGCCAATCGATTTGGAGTTCATCACCACGTAAGCCCCGCCGTAGGCCTTCCGAGTAATGACCGAGACCCGAGGAACGGTGGCTTCGCAAAAGGCGTACAGCAACTTGGCCCCGTGACGAATAATTCCCTCGTACTCCTGATCGAGTCCGGGCAGGAATCCGGGTACGTCCACGAAGGTCACGAGAGGAATGTTGTACGCGTCACACGTGCGCACGAAGCGAGCCGCCTTCTCCGAAGAGTCAATATCGAGGACCCCCGCGAGTACCGCTGGCTGGTTCGCGACGACGCCGACCGGACATCCGTCAATGCGGGCGAATCCGCAGGTGATCTGACCGGCGTAGCCGGCCTGAACCTCGAGAAACTCACCATCGTCGACGACGGCCGTGATGATTTTCTTCACGTCGTAGGGCTGACTCGGCGAATCGGGAAGAATCCGTCGCAGTTCGAGACACTCCCGTTCGGGGTCATCCGCGCTCGGCACCCGAGGGGCCTCTTCGAGGTTGTTCGACGGCAGAAAGGAGAGCAGGTACCTCACCTCGTCGAGCGCTGCTCGCTCGTCCGCGAAGACGAAACTCGCGACACCCGACTTGGAGGCGTGGGTGAGGGCACCGCCGAGTTCCTCGAGGGTGACGTCCTGGCCGGTCACGGCCTTCACGACGTCCGGTCCGGTGATGAACATGTGACTGGTATCTTTCACCATGACGATGAAGTCGGTGATCGCCGGTGAGTACACCGCGCCACCGGCGCAGGGTCCGAGAATGACCGAAATCTGGGGAACGACGCCGGAGGCCTGCACGTTGCGCTTAAATATCCCGCCGTAGCCGTTCAGTCCCGCGACGCCCTCTTGAATTCGCGCACCGGCCCCGTCATTCAGTCCGATAATCGGAATACCGAGCGAGAGGGCGAGGTCCATGACCTTGTGAATCTTCTGGCCGTGAGCCTCGCCGAGGGCGCCCCCGTAGACGGTGAAGTCCTGGGAGTAGACCGCCACCTGCCGCCCGTCAACGGAACCGAGTCCGGTGATGACGCCGTCGGTGTAGGGACGAGAGTCTTCCAAACCATTACCGGCCGCCTGGTGGCGACGCAGCATGTCCAGCTCCTGGAACGATCCCTCGTCGAGCAGGTACTCCACTCGCTCGCGAGCCGTCATGAGTCCTTTGGCGCGGTGGCGAGCAACCGCGACCTCACCCCCCGCTTGACGAGCTTGAGCCTTTCGAGCGTCGAGCTCGGCGAGCCGGCTCTCCATCGCGTTCTCCATAAGAGTCCAGGCTACCCAAGCCCCGGGCGGGGGTGTTCGTCCAGATCGCCTACTTGCACGAGTTCCACCAGCGTTCCGAAGGCCCCCTTCGGATGAACGAACGCAATGGTGGTTCCCCGAGAACCCGGGCGGGGGTGTTCGTCGATGAGCCGCGCACCGGCGTCGCGAAACGACTGGAGAGCTTCTGCGCAGTCGTCCACCCGGTAGCCCACGTGGTGGAGGCCCTCTCCTCGGGTCGCGAGAAAGCGAGCCACGGGCGACGTGTCACTGAGGGGGCTTAACAGTTGGATGTAGCTCGATCCCGCGCGGAGGAGGGCCTCTCTCACGCCGTCGCTCGCCACTTCCTCGCGGTGAACGACCTCGGCTCCCAGGGTTGTCGCGTACCAGTCGATGGCCGCCTCCAGATCGTTCACCGCGATAGCGATGTGATCAATATCGTTCAGCATGACCGCACCTCCCCCTCGGACGCTACCGCGCGTCTAGGGTCGAGGCGGAGGTGGACTATGACTCAATCACTAATTGTGGCCGCTCGGCGCACTCCGGTCGGCAAGTTAAACGGGGCCCTATCGTCACTGCCCGCGAGCGACCTCGGAGGAGTGGCCGTCCGAGCCCTCCTGGCCGACACCGGGGTGGATCCCGCCCGAGTAGACGCCGTCATCATGGGGCAAGTATTGACCGCCGGGGTCGGTCAGATACCGGCGCGACAGGCCGCCGTAGCGGCCGGTATCCCCATGACGACTCACGCCACCACCCTCAACAAGGTCTGCCTCTCCGGACTCGCCGCCCTTCGCTACGGCGACCTTCTCGTCCGCTCCGGCGAAGCGGACGTCGTGGTGGTCGGGGGCATGGAGTCCATGAGTCGAGCCCCCTATCTCCTTCCCGGGGCCCGCCAGGGATTTCGCTTCGGAGACGTCGTCGCGCTCGACTCCATGACTCACGACGGACTGACCTGCGCCTTTGATCACTGCGCCATGGGGGCGGCGACCGAGACTCACGCCGGGGGGCGGATCTCGCGCGCTCGCCAGGACGAGTTCGCCGCGCGAAGTCATGCGCTCGCCCTCGCGGCTCGGTCTCGGGGCGCGTTCGACGCCGAGCTCTCTCCGGTGACCGTAACGAGCCGACGAGGTGACTCCCGAGAGGAATCACTCGATGAGGGCGTCCGAGCGGATACCTCTCTCGAGAGTCTCGGGGCCCTTCGGCCCGCTTTTGACTCCGACGGGACCATTACGGCCGGCAACGCCTCCCAGATCTCCGACGGCGCGGCCGCCCTGCTCCTCGTGTCCGACTCCTTCGCGACGCAACACGACCTACGACCCCTCGGTGAGCTCGTCGCCTACGGCGAAGTCGCGGGGCCCGACACCTCCCTTCTCCATCAACCGAGTCGCGCCATTCAGGCGGCCCTGGCCAAGACCGACGTCCGTCTGGATGATCTCCGTCACGTGGAAATTAACGAAGCCTTCGCCGCCGTCGCTCTGGCCTCCCTCGACGACCTCGGCGTCGACCCCACCCTCGTCAATCCCGACGGTGGAGCTATCGCTCTCGGACACCCCATTGGGGCCTCCGGCGCTCGCCTCGCGGTTCACGCCCTGCACGCTCTCGAACCGGGGAGCTACGCCGCCGTCGCTCTCTGCGGAGGGGGCGGACAGGGTGACGGAGCGATTCTGCGCCGCCTCTAGGTCGCTTGGTAGGTCTCCACCACGCGGGGGGCTGGATGGGGTGTGAGAAAGTTCTCCGTCCAACCGAGAACAACCACGCCTCCCGGGGCGAGTCCGTCACCCAACTCCCTCGGCCAGCAACCGAGCAAGTAGAAAATCACCTCACTCAGGGTCGGGTTGTGACCAACGACGGCGAGATGTCCCGATCCGGAGTCAAGAAGGGACAGCTCCGAAAGAATCTCGCCCGGTTCCACCTCTCGGGATCCGTTGTAGATCGTCGCGCTCACCTCGAGAGTCACCTCGTCGTGGTGACGCAAACTCTCCGCCGTCTCGCGAGTTCGCTGAGCCGACGAGACGAGCACCCGCTTCGGCAAAAAGCCCCGTGGGACGGCCACGCTTTCCCACCACTCGGCGAGGTCCTCCCTTTGTCGTTGACCCCGGGCGCTGAGCGGACGATCAATGTCGAGCTCCCCCACTCCGGCGGGACGGGCCTCGCAGTGACGAACGACGATGAGGTACCTCACGACTCCAGTCTCGCGCATTAGCGTGGGGCGAGTGATTGCCTCCCTCTCCTACCTTCAGGCCGTGGTGATGGGCCTGCTGCAGGGAGTCACTGAGCTCTTTCCAGTATCGAGCCTCGGACACAGCGTGCTCGTTCCGGCTCTTCTTGGCTGGAATAACCTCGTCTCCTCCCAGGCGCAGGCCCAATCCTTCTTCCTGACGTTCCTCGTCGCCCTCCACGTCGGCACCGCTCTCGGACTCCTCGTGTTCTACCGACGGACCTGGATTCGGCTCCTGAGCGGGACCTGGTCACATCTTCGCCGGGCCCCCCGTGACGGGTGGGGAACACTCGTGCACCTCGACGACGAGAAGGTGTCGCCCGAGTATCGACTCTTCGCCCTACTCGTTATCGGAACTATTCCGGTCGGTCTCGCCGGTCTCCTCCTCGAAAAGCCCTTACGGGAACTCTTCGCTAAGCCGCTCGCGGCAGCGTTCTTCCTCGTGGTGAACGGGGTCATCCTCTTTGCGGCCGAGACCATGCGACGCAATCGCGGCCGACGAACTCGCGGGGTCCGCCTGAATGACCTCAGTCCGCGCCAGGCCGCCGGGGTGGGCTTCGCCCAGGTTTTCGCCCTCCTCGCGGGGATCTCCCGGGCCGGCATCACGATGGCCGCCGGACTCGCTCGGGGTCTCGACCACGAGGACGCCGCCAACTTCTCCTTCCTGCTCGCCACACCCGTCATCCTGCTCGCCGGTCTTTACAAGCTGCCCGAACTTCTCGGTCACCTCGGCAACGGCGTGCGCGCTCAAGCCGCGGTGGGCGCGGTGGTCGCGATGATCTCGGCCTACGTCGCCGTGAGCTTTCTGACGAAATGGTTTCGTTCCCACAACTTGAGGCCCTTCGGTCTCTACTCAGTCGTGGTAGGACTCATCCTCGTCGTTCGGTTCTTCTAAACCTCGAGAGTACGGCGACCCGAAATAGCCCGACTCAAGGTCAAGTCGTCGGCGTACTCCAGGTCGCCGCCGACGGGCAGTCCGTTCGCGGGTTGCGACACAACCAGGTCCGGGACCTCCAACAGTCGGCGCAGGTACATCGCGGTGGCGTCACCCTCCAGGGTGGAGTTGAAGCAGAGGATGACCTCCGTAATGGGTCCGTGTAGTCGACGGATGAGTTCCGCGATGCGGAGGCGATCCGGCGTGACGCCTTCGAGAGGATTGAGGAGTCCGTGGAGAACGTGGTAGGTCCCACCAAACGCCCGACTTCGCTCCACCGCCACCACGTCGGTCGGACTCTCCACCACACAAATCACCGTGGCGTCTCGCCGATCATCGGCGCAGATGGGACAGAGCGAGCCCGATTCGGCAAAATTGAAGCACTGCTCACAGAGGGTCAGGTTCTCTTTAACTTCGACGAGAGCATTCGCGAGGCGCGCAACATCCTCGGTCGGTTGTCGCATAATCCAGAGCGCCATGCGCTGCGCCGACTTCGGACCCACGCCGGGGAAACGACCGAGTTCGTCCATCACCGTTTGGAGCGACGGCGGGTAGTTCACGAGATTTCCTCAGCGCCGGGAAACATCTCGGTAATGAGGTGATCGGCAACGGACGAGTGAATGGTGATCTCGGGATCTGACTCCTCCGGCGCCTCGTCATCATCCTGGTCGACGGGGATGTCTCGCGGAGCGGAGGTCGGGGTGGTAGTCGGGGACGCTGGAGAACCTCCCACAATCCACGCGATATCAATTCGTGAGCCCCACTCGTGCTCGAGAGCTCTCGCCACTCCCGGGCCCAGGTCGAGGGCACTCTGACGAATCTCTTCATTCGCGACCGCAATAGTCACGCGCCCCTGGTCGAAGGCGACGACGTGGGCCGCCCCGAGGATCATCTGAGCACCACGCGACGTCTTAGGTACAACGTGAGCCACGAAGCGCCGACGAAACTCATCGAGGTCACTCGTTGGTGGAGTAGCACTGGGACTTGTCGATGGGGTGACTGAGCGAGGGGTTGGGTCTGGCGGAGGCGGGGTGACGGGTGGCGTTACGGGTGGCGTCGTTTCGACTCGAGGGGGCACCCCAATAGGCCGACGGGGCTCCTCAGGAAGTGGCGCCACCGGCGTTCTCGCGACCGGCCCCTGGCGCTCCAAGCGTTCCACGCGCTCCGCCAAGGCCTCGAGCGTCTGGTCGAGAGCGGGGTGAGCCAATCGCACGAGGGCAACTTCAAGAACGATGCCCTTATCCGGCGCTCCCTTCATCTCGCGAAGGGCTCTTCCGAGAGTCTCCAAAGTGCGCACCGTGCGGGCGAGACCCATGTCACGCCCCCAGCGCTCCAGTTGCTCACGCTCCTCGTCCACCACGTCACTCACGTCCGGGGCTACCTGCACGAGAAACATCTGTCGCACCGCGGCACAGAGGTCCTCCGTCATCTGCTCCGGATCTCCGCCTTCGCGCACGACGTTCGCCACTTCGCGCAAAGTAGTCGCCGCATCCGAATTCACGAGTGCGCCGAGAACACCCTCAATTCCCGTTCGGCTCGAGCTACTCGAGCCGGTAGCCATGAGTTGGTCGAGGGCACTCAGCGCGTCACGGGCCGAGCCCCGTCCGAGCCGCACCGCGGACTCCAACAGAGCGGTATCGGCCGCCAGTCCGGCGGCGTCGCTGACGTCGGCGAGCAACGTGTGAAGTATCTCGCCCGGTAGGAGGCGAAATTCGAGGTGCTGAGTTCTCGAACGAATAGTGGGCAGGACTTTGTGGGGGTCGGTCGTGGCGAGAACGAAAACGACGTGGTGGGGAGGCTCCTCGAGCGTCTTCAGGAGGGCGGCCGATGCGGGCTTCGAGAGTTGGTGCACCTCGTCGAAGATGTAGACCTTCCAGCGCCCCGGAGTTGCGTGCCAGGCTCCCGCGGTAATCTCGCGCATCGCGTCCACACCGTTGTTGGAGGCGGCGTCGAGTTCGACGACGTCAAAGGAGGTTCCTCGGGTAATAGCTCGGCACGAATCGCACTCATTGCAGGCATCACCCTCGATCGGACGTTCGCAGTTAAGGGCTTTCGCCAGAATTCGGGCGGTAGTGGTCTTACCCGTTCCCCGCGGGCCAGAAAAGAGATAGGCGTGGGAGACGCGATCACGCTGCACCGCCCCCTGGAGGGCTCGTACGACGTGGTCCTGACCGCGCAGTTCCGCGAAGCGACCCGGTCGAAATCGTCGGTAGAGGGAGGCCACCCCTTCAAGGGGAGTCGGCGTGGCGGGGGTCGCGCTCATGGCGTCATGCTAACTGGCCCCTGTGGCCCGGGGTCCAAAGCGGTGGCCAGGCGAACCGTGGCACCCGACCAGATGCGCTGAGAGCTGCTGGCTTCCACCCCTGACTCGGTTCACGCACGATCGTCGCACGGGACCCGACCACCGCTTTCAACCTCGGACCCATCAGGCTACCCGGAAAGTGGGGTGGTCTCCCACCTACTAGCCTGGTGACTCGACGTCGTGAGGCGTTGCCAGGAGGAGTGCGAGAGCGGCCGAATCGGCACGATTGGAAATCGTGTGAAGGGCAACCTTCCGTGGGTTCAAATCCCACCTCCTCCGCCATGGGGTGTTGACGAAAGTAGACCCCAACTACTGACGAAAGTCCGGTTCGAGTCGTCCCAGAGGGGCTTCGGCACTGAGATGCGCGACGTAGGTCGTCGAGCAGGCCCCCAGAGGCACCACCAACTCAGCGACTCATCGATTCTCGCAGCACGAAAGGCCCGCGGGACGTGACTCGTCCCGCGGGCTACTTCCTTGAGTGGATTCCTCGCCTACGCGGCGAGGTCGTCGGGTGGATCGTCGAAGTCGAACAACCCGGCCGGGCAGATCTGACCGTTCTCGTCGAGCTCCTCGAAGCCGTGATCCACGGGGAAGGGGACACAAAGTGGATCCGACGTGAGACCAACGCGCTTGGCCCACTTGCGAAGGAGCCGGATGTTGGCGGCCACCGCCTCGAGGGCGAGCGTCAGACTCGTCTTGACGAGACCGACCACTCGACAGAAGCCGCGCTTGATGTTCTGAGTGCTCTGGCTCCGTAGGTTCCCGAAGATGCCCTCGATGGCGCTGCGCCGAGCGTAAGAGTCAATCGACGTGGGTGATCGCCACGGGTCGCGCTGACGGAGCGTGGCGAGTACCGGTCCCGGAACGGTGATCGTCGCCTGTTGGCACGCCTTGGGAGCCGTAGCGAGCGGGCCGGGGTTCTCAACCACCGGACGGTCCGCCGCATAGTGCTCTCACAGGGTGCAGAGTTCGCACTTCAGCTTGCCGGCCTTGCCCGGGTAGATCTACTGCGTTTGGGCGGGGTCGGCCTTCGTGGGCGTGTTCTGGTCCACTGAGCACAACAGCGACGCCGCATTAGACAACGGTGAATGGGGGGTTAGGCGCCCAAAAGCGCCAACGGAACCACCGCCACTCCGTCGGGTCGACGATACGCCTGAGGACCTGTTGTGACAATCATCGAGTCGACAAGACGATTGCCGATTCGCTCTCTCAGCCACGCGAGATGACGGACGTCCTTGTCATCAACGGCACTCGCCAACTTGACCTCGATGCCGAGTACCCCCGTCTGATTCTCAACGATGAAGTCAATTTCATGAGCACCTCCGTGTTCACGCAGGTGAAAGACCTCAGCTCCTGCAGCTTGCGCGAACGTCCGAACCGAAAGGGCCGCGAGTGACTCAAACAGCCCCCCGAGTAGGGTCCCGTCACTTGGAATCCTGACCGGGCCCTCATCTCCTTTCAGCAAATGATCTTTAGTCCGCTTGAGTAGTCGTGCCGCAAGCGCGGGATCGGCGAGGTAGTGCTTCGGGGCAGCACCGAGTCGACTGAAATGATTTGATGAGGGATTCCACGCTTCAATGGGATCGATGATTCGCAGCGCAGTGAGGAGTTCGACGTAGGCGGCTGTGGTCTCCTTCGCCGGTTTCGCGTCGTATCCGGCAGTCGCGGCATCGCGAATCTTCTCCCAGGATGCGGTGGAGCCTGTCGCGGCCGCGTACGCGGTCATCCATGCCCTCACTGCTGCCGGTCGACGAACCGTGAATCCAGTTTCAGCGAGGTCATGGTCAACGATCCGCTCAAGGTACCCATTCATCTGGGCCGTGTGTGCGCGCCCAACCAGATGCCGCATGCCAGGAAATCCTCCGGAGATGATCTCGTCCACGTAGTCGGTGAGTGTCAGACTCGAACGGCCGGTGAGTTTCGGCGACTGTCCCGCGAGGATTGTCTTCAGGGAGACTGTCGGACTACAGATTCCCCGTTCGGGTAGCGTCAGCGGTCGAACTCGAACGTTCGTCATGCGTGCCGCCCCAGAGTGAGTCTCTTTGACGGGTGCCGACCCGGTCAAGATAAAGCGACCGGGTACGAATTCCTGATCGACCAGATCGCGAACCGTGTTCCACACCTCAGGGACGAGTTGCCACTCATCAATCAAGAGTGGAGGTTCGTCATCGGCGATGACCATTGGATCTGCTTCGATAATCGTCCGCTCGCTCTTGCGGCTAAGGCGACGCACCGTCTTGCAACGTTGGATCGCCGTCGTTGTCTTGCCGACACCTTTCGGCCCGTCAAGGACGATTGCCGCGAGTTGGGGGAGGAGTTCGTCAAGTTCGTCGTCGACAATGCGGTGTCGATAGTCCCCGCCAAAGGTGGTTAGGTCAGCCACAGTCAGAGAATAGCATGATTCATCTACCTAAACTCTTCTATTTCTAGATATCAAACTCTACCATTAATTGCCATAAAACTCTTCTATTTCGCAGACTCGGTAACCGCTCGAGGGACGAGCCCCGAACAAGTGTGCTCATCATGCCCAAAATCGTGTGGCTGGCACCTTCGCCCATCCTTGAACGTTCCGCGGCGCCAAGGCGCAGAAGAGTTTCGTCAACACGCCGCCATGAAACCTTTACCAG
This sequence comes from Acidobacteriota bacterium, assembly GCA_018971385.1. Classification (GTDB taxonomy): domain Bacteria; phylum Actinomycetota; class Acidimicrobiia; order Acidimicrobiales; family RAAP-2; genus RAAP-2. Next base: position 12,231 of record JAGXAY010000032.1, read on the forward strand.
AGCAAAGGTAATCAGTGGACGAAATGGCGATTGATACCTCGTCGAAGCGGTTACTTGACCGGCTAGGTGCGGGCGACGAGCACCCAGTAGACGTTGATGGTCAGCACTGAGCCGTCGGGCTGGGCGAAGCGCGTAAACGCCGCCTTAACCGCCACGCGGGCCGCGTGGTTTCCCGCGTGCTCGACCACTCGCCGCACGGGCCCAGTCGCCAGCAAGGCCCACACCCCCGTCGACTCGTCTGCGAACGTCAACGGCATCGCGGCCTCAGCGACTCGATAGTTCGAGAGCCCCGCCGATTCGACGTCGGATTCAACGGCCCCGGGCGTCGACGGGCTGAACGTTCCGCCCGTCCCCGGTCCGGGGGCGTCAACGTGGCGAGCGTCCCTGATACCTCACCCGTCTCGCACCGATCGAGCGAAGCCCAGGTTGTCACGGCCACCGTCGCGCCGGGCCTCGCCTCCGGAGCCATCTCGATTACACCTCGCCCGTATCTCGTTATTTTGGGCGAGGTGACGAGTGTGCGGTGACGCAATAGTGGGGCCTCTAAGGTCGAAGGGTCACCCCGACTTGATGAGGAGAACACCATGAGCGTTCCTATACGGACTCTCGGCACCGGCGCCTACGCCCTTAACGTTTCAGCCCAAGGCCTCGGGTGCATGGGCATGTCCGAGTTCTACGGACAACCGGACGACGATCAGTCGATGGCTGTCATCCACGCAGCCCTCGATGCGGGTGTGACCTTCCTCGACACCGCCGACATGTACGGACCCTTCACGAACGAGCGTCTCGTGGGTCGAGCCATCGCCTCTCGTCGCGATGACGTCGTGCTCGCCACCAAGTTCGGTAACGAACGAGGTGAGGACGGATCTCGCCTGGGAATTAATGGCCACCCCGACTACGTTCGCCGGGCCTGCGACGCCTCCCTCGAGCGCCTCGGCGTGGACCACATCGACCTCTACTACCAACACCGGGTGGACACGCGGGTACCCGTCGAGGAGACCTGGGGAGCCCTCAAGGAACTCGTCGACGCGGGGAAGGTCCGCCGTCTCGGTATCAGTGAAGCGGCTCCGGACACTATTCGTCGCGCCCACGCCGTTCACCCCATCACCGCTCTCCAGTCGGAGTGGTCCTTGTGGTCTCGCGACGTGGAGGATGACGGGGTTCTCGACACCGTTCGTGAGTTGGGAATCGGATTCGTGGCCTACTCCCCGCTGGGTCGAGGCTTCCTCTCCGGGGCCATCACCAGTCTCGACGACCTCGACCCCCACGACTTTCGACGCCACGCCCCCCGCTTCCAGGGTGAGAACTTTCAGCGTAATCTCGATCTCGTCCAACGCGTCAAGGAGATTGCCGTCGCGAAGGGCGTGACTCCGGGTCAGCTCGCCCTCGCCTGGGTTCTCGCCCAGGGTCCCGACGTGGTCCCCATTCCGGGCACGAAGCGGCTGTCGTACCTGCGCGAAAATATTGGCGCCTTGGACGTCACGCTTAGCCCCGCCGAACTGTCAGCCCTCGACGAGGTGGCCCCGCGCGGTGCGGCGGCGGGAGACCGGTACGCCGATATGTCGAGCGTCTACCGATAGGGCCCGCTCTGAAGAGATTTCACACGGACGCTCGGCCGACACGGCGTTAAACAGGACGAGTGCGTCTCTTCCTACGTGACGCCCAGGAGAGAGTGACATGGACGGCATCGGAGAATCAACAACGACCCCTGAGTCGCGCGTCGTTCGCAACACCCTACGAGGTCGAAACGACGCCTCGCCACGAACGACCATCACCAATCGCCGAGGCGTCACCATGACGACCGACGAACCGGTCGCTCGTGGGGGTACGGATACCGCACTCTCCCCCCTGGAAACGGTAGTGGGTGCCCTGTGCGGATGCGCCTCCGTGACCTTCGAACGCGCCGCTCGCGAAGCGGGACTCGAGTACTCGGCTATCGATTTCGACGCGGGATACGTGCTGGATCGGCGAGGACTACTCGGCGAGGCCCCTATTCACCCCTACTACCAGTCGGTGGCGGTTCACGCTACGGTTCACACCACCACGTCCCCCGAAGCCCTCGCCGCTGTCGTGACCGTCACCGAAGAGCGCTGTCCGGTACGCAACCTCCTGGTGGACGCTGGGGTTGACCTCGTGATGACCTGGTCGATTGCGACGGCGCCGCTCCCCGCCTGACCTATGACGAGGCCCCGCGCGCCAAGGTCGTCATGACCTCGTCAATCCACGCCAGAACCATCTCCTCGTAGCGCACGCCGAAGCGCAGCGTAGCCCCCGGCAGGGAGTCGTCCGTGTCGTCGTAGAGGTGGCGAAACGTATCGAGAGTGCGTTCGTGGTGCCGGCGACTCTCCCGTAGCAACTCCAGCAGGCGCCCCCGGTCCAGTTGATTCGCGAAGAACACGGTGAGGAGAAGGTGGTGGCGAATGAGATCCGGCCCGGGTCCCGCGCTGAGCCACTCGGCGAAGGCGCGCTCGCCGGCGTCACTCGCCCGATAGGGAATTCGGCCCCGTGGGCCCGACTCTCCCGCCGTAATCAGCCCCCGACGTTCCAGGTCGCGCAGTTCTCGGTAGACCTGGCTACGGGTGACGTTCCAGAAGTGCCCCGTCGAGCCCTCGACGGAACGGTAGAGATCCCAACCCGTCATCGGTCCTCCACCAACGAGGAATCCGAGCAACGACCCGGCGGTCGGGTTGATAAGGCCGTGCGAGTCGCTCATTGACATTCCATTGTAGATGGTCTAGGGTGATGCCGTGCCACCCTCCACTCACACATCGACGTCGACAGGCGACGTGGCGATTCGAGTGTCGGGGCTAGAGAAATCCTACGGGTCGGTGAGAGCTGTTCGCGGCCTCGACCTCGAGATTCGCCGGGGAGAGATTTTTGCCATTCTCGGTCCTAACGGTGCGGGCAAAACGACGACCATCGAAATCCTGGAGGGGTACCGGACACGGGATAAGGGAGAGGTCTCGGTTCTCGGAATCGATCCAGGCACCCACCGACGTGAGCTGAAATCACGAGTGGGTATCGTGCCCCAAACCGCGACGTCCGACCCGTTTCTCACCGTGGAGGAGACCCTCCAGATGTACGCCGGGTACTACTCCCGACCCCGACCGGTCGACGAACTCCTCGACGTTGTCGGACTTCGTGACAAACGTTCGAGCCGAGTACAACGTCTCTCCGGAGGACAACAGCGCCGTCTCGACGTCGCCATCGCTCTCGTGGGGGACCCCGAACTCCTCTTTCTCGACGAACCCACCACGGGCTTCGATCCCTCCGCTCGCCACGAGGCGTGGGGTGTCGTCCGCTCCCTGGCCGATCTCGGGAAGACCGTTATCCTCACGACCCACTACATGGACGAGGCTCAGCACCTCGCCGACCGCGTCGCGGTGATTGCCGCCGGTCGAGTGGTGGCCCTCGCCACCCCGGACACCCTGGGCGCCCGCGACCGCGCGGTGGCGGAGATTCGCTGGCGCCTACCCGACACCGTTTCGGCTCCGACCTTCATTCAGGGTGATCTCGACGACGCGGGATATCTTCACCACCACGCCACCGACGTCACCCGCACCCTCTTTGAACTCACCCGCTGGGCTCTCGACGAGGGTGTCGAACTGGAGGGTCTCCAAGTCCTGCGACCCAGTCTCGAAGAGGTCTATCTACACTTAATCGCCAACTCGGAAGGTGCGTCGTGACTACTCTGCGACTCGCTCTACGCCAATTCCGTTTCGTGAATCGCGCCTTCTGGCGTAATCCACCGGCGGCCTTCTTCACCTTCGCGTTCCCGCTGATGTTCCTCGTGATTTTCACGTCACTTCTGGGGCACGGTTCGGTGGATCTCGGTACACGTTCCATCAATATCTCCACCTACTACGTCGCTTCAATGGGGGCCTTCTCCCTCATCTCGGCGTGCTTTACCAACCTCGCCCTCTCCATCTCCTTCCAACGCGACAGCGATATCTTGAAGCGGCTCGATGCCACCCCCCTCACCCGCGCCGCCTACTTCACGTCTCGCGTGCTCCACGCCCTCTTCATCTCCATCATCTTGGTCGTGATTACGGCGGCCTTCGGAGCCGCTTTTTACCCCGCCAGTATTCCCACGGGCACCACGCTTCTTCGTTTCCTGGTTGTTCTCATCGTGGGCGCCGCGAGTTTTTCCGCCCTCGGAGTGGCGGCGACCATCGCGGTCCCGAACGCCAACGCGGCACCCGCCGTGGTGAACGCGATGATCCTCCCGCTGCTGTTTCTCTCAGGTATTTTCATTCCGCTCGGATCGAACGCTCCGACCTGGATTGTGTGGGTCGCTCGAATCTTTCCCGTCCGTCACTTCGCCCTCGGAATGCAGAGCGGATTCGTAGGTACGAGTTTTCACTGGAGCGACGTACTCGTCGTCGGACTCTGGGGAGTC
>JAGXAY010000131.1 GCA_018971385.1 Acidobacteriota bacterium
TCGAGGGCGTCGCCGAAGGCCCGCAGTTGCTCGGCGCGCACCGCCTGTAGTTCCCGCTCCAGGTCCCGTTGGCGCTCGAGGACTCGCTCGAGACTCGGCACCACCTCGTCGAGGGAGGTCCGCAGCAGCGTCGCGACCGAACCGAGGGCGCCCTCTAGATCGCGCGATCGCTGGAGGGCCGACAGGGCGGACACCGCCTCGATACGCCGAGTGTTGGCGCCGATGGATCCCTCGCTCACGATCTGGATCTGCCCGATGTCCCCGAGCCGCGAGACGTGGGTCCCGCCGCAGAACTCGAGGGAGTGCTCCCCCGCTCGCACCACCCGCACCACGTCCCCGTACTTGTCACCGAAGAAGGCGACGGCCCCCATGCGCTCGGCCTGCTCCTTCGAGGTCTCGACCGTCTCGACGTCGGGGTTCTCTAAGACGTCCCCGTTGGCGAGCTGGAGGATGTCGCGACGCTCCTCCTCTCTTAAAGAAGCGCCGTGGGCGAAGTCGAAGCGCAGCCGCTCCGGTCCCACGTAGGAGCCCTGCTGGCGCACGTGATCACCCAGTACTTCGCGTAGCGCGGCGTGCAACAGGTGGGTGGCGGTGTGATTACGGCGGGTGGCTTCGCGACGCTCCGGATCGATGGTCGCGACGCCGATCTGGCCGGGCACGATCTCGCCCTCCAGTCGGCCCCGGTGGGCGATCAGTCCGCCCACCACGTTCTGGGTGTCGTGAATCTCGAAACGTCCCGACTCGGTGACGAAACTTCCTCGGTCCCCCACCTGACCCCCGGACTCGGCGTAGAAGGGGGTCGTCTCCAGGAAGAGTTCACTCTCCCCGTTCTCACCGGCGAGCACCGCGAGCGCGGTGGTCTCGATGGAGTACCGCGAGACGTCACGGCCGACGAACTGGCTCGACCCGTGGCGCTCGACGATCTCGAGGTAGTGGGAGTCGTCGGCCCGGCGCAGGTTCTTCGAGCTCGCGCGGGCTCGTTCGCGCTGTTCGTTCATCGCGGCCTCGAACCCCGGGAGGTCGACCCCGAGTCCGGACTCGGCCGCCACCTCACTGGTGAGTTCGATTGGGAACCCGTGGGTGTCGTGCAGGCGAAACGCCACCTCCCCGGGGATCTCGGTCGCGCCCTCCCTGACGAGCCGTTCGCGCGCCTCGTCGAGGAGGGTCATGCCCGAGCGCAGGGTCCGGGAGAAGCCGGCCTCCTCTCGGAGCAGCGTCTCGATAATGAGGTCCCGGTCCCGGACGAGAACGGGGTAGGCCTCCCCCATCTTCTCGATGGTCGCGTCCACCAGTGGCTCCACGAGTGAGTCGGTCGCGCCGTGGCGGCGAGCGGCGAGGATGGCCCGACGAATGAGACGGCGCAGCACGTAGCCCCGCCCCTCGTTCGAGGGCAGTACCCCGTCGGAGACCAGCATGGTCATGGCCCGACCGTGCTCGGCGATGCGGCGCAGGGCGATGTCGGTCTCCTCGTCCCGTCCGTAGGGCGCGTCGAGGGCCCGGGAGGCGGCCTCTAAGAGGGGGGCGAAGAGGTCGGTCGCGAAGACGGACTCCACACCGTTCAAGATGGAGAGCACCCGCTCGAAACCGGCGCCGGTGTCGATGTTCTGTTTCGGCAGCTCGGTCATCTGACCGCCGGGGGCCTTCTCGAACTGCATGAAGACGAGGTTCCAGAACTCGATGAAGCGGTCCTCGCCCCCCTTCTCCGGACCCCCGTCGGCGCCGAACTCCGGGCCCTTGTCGTAGAAGACCTCGGAACAGGGTCCACAGGGCCCCGTCTCACCCATGTCCCAGAAGTTGTCGGCACCGAGGCGCTGAATCCGTTCGGGACGCACCCCCACCACGTCGCGCCAGAGCGTGGCCGCCTCCTCGTCGGAGTGGTGCACGGTGACCCAGAGACGATCGGGGTCCAGTCCGAAGCCCTCCGTGATGAGACCCCAGGCGAACTCGATCGCGCCCTGCTTGAAGTAGTCCCCGAAGGAGAAGTTCCCCATCATCTCGAAGAAGGTCAGGTGACGCTGGGTCGTTCCGATGATGTCGATATCGGGCACGCGGAAGCACTTCTGAATCGAGACGGCCCGGGGCGAGGGCGGAGTCTGCTCCCCGAGGAAGTAGGGCTTGAAGGGGACCATCCCGGCGACGGTGAAGAGGAGGGTGGGGTCGTGGGGAATCAGACTCGCCGAGGGCACCACGCGGTGTCCCTCCCGGGCGAAATAATCGAGAAATGTTGACCTGAGGCGGGCGGCGTCCACCCCCGTATCCTACCGGGACTCCCTGATTAGTCGGGGTGAGAGACCCAACGCGCGCGCCAGTCGTCGACGAGTGCCGACTCCTCGCCGTGACCTCCCGGGGAGTAGATCTCCCCCGGAGCGAGCCCCTCGGGGAGGTAGCGCTGCTCCACCACGCCGCGCGGGTCGTCGTGGGGGTAGAGGTAGCCCGTGCCGTGGCCCACCTCCTTCGCCCCCGCGTAGTGGGCGTCACGCAGGTGGGCCGGCACGTCACCGTTCGCTCGTTGGAGGGCGCCGAGGGCGCTCGCGAGTGAGCGCGTCACCGTGTTGGACTTCGGGGCGAGGGCGAGGGCTAGGGCGACGTGGGTGAGGGTGAGTCGGGCCTCCGGCAGGCCCACGAACTCCACCGCCCGAGCCCCCGCTTCGGCGAGCACGAGAGCACTCGACTGGGCGAGACCAATGTCTTCACTCGCGAAGATGACGAGGCGGCGGGCGAGAAAGCGGGGACTCTCCCCCGCCTCGAGGAGGCGAACGAGCCAGTAGACCGCGGCGTCGGGGTCCGAGCCGCGGATGGACTTGATGAGGGCGGACGTCTGGTCGTAGTGGGAGTCCGGGCCTTGGTGAAAGAGACGACCGTCCCTCGCGCGCGCCACTACCTCGAGGGTGATCTCCTTGCCCTTTTCGACGAGAAGAGCGGCGGTCTCGGCGCTCGTCAACATCGCCCGGGCGTCGCCCTCCGTCGCGTCCATGAGTGCCCCGCGCGCGTCGGGCGAGAAACGGACGCCGAGAGCGCTCTCGGCCCGGGCGAGAACCTTCTCGAGGGCGTCGTGGTCGAGGGCCCGTAGTCGCCAGAGAGTGCAGCGGCTCATGAGGGCCGAGTTGACCTCGAAGTAGGGGTTCTCCGTGGTCGCCCCGATGAGCACCACGTCGCCGTGCTCGGTCGCCGGCAGGAGCAGGTCCTGTTGGGCCTTGTTGAAGCGGTGC
>JAGXAY010000132.1 GCA_018971385.1 Acidobacteriota bacterium
CACCCGACTCATCCCTTCACCGCCAAACTGGCGACCGAACGAATGAACCATCGCTGGAAGACCAGAAAGAATGCGGCCATCGGCACTACCAGGAGGACGCCGAAGGCAAACATCTCTCCGTAGTTCGGAGTGGACTGCTGCTTGAGAAGGTTGCCAATGGCGATGGATAGCGGATAGACGTTGGGCTGAGAAGTCATCATGAGCGGCCACAAGTAGGACGACCAGATCTGAATGAACGACAGAATGGCGACCGAGGCGAAAGCTGGTTTGGCGTTCGGCAAAATGATTTGGAGAAACGTTCGCCAGGGTCCCGCGCCGTCGATTCGCGCAGCCTCCTCGAGCTGTGGTGGCAAGTTCAGGAAGAAGGTGTAGAAGAGGTACACCGAAAAGGCGCTCCCGATGAACGGTAGGGCCTGAACAATCACCGTGTTTCTCAGTCCGTTCAACATGTAGTAGAGCGGCACCGCGATGGCCTGGAACGGAATGATGACCAGCACGATGACGAGGAGTAACAAAGTTTTGCGTCCCCGAAACTTCATGCGGGCTAGGGCGTAGCCCGCCAGGGAGTTAACAATGAGACCGCCCGCCACCACAATGAGAGAGACCAGGGTCGACACCGTGTAGAAACCTCGGAGCGACCCGGTAATCGTCGAACTAAAGAACTGTTGACTCAACGAGTGATAGTTCGCCAGGGTTAAGTGCGTGGGGGCTGCGGCGTGGAGACCATTCAGAGTGTCGGCGGGAGTTTCGAACGAGCCCACGACGAGGTAGTAAATGGGAAACAGGAAGAGCACGGTAAAGATCGCGAGCAAGCTGTAGACCCCCCACGGGATCGAGCGAGCGCGGCGACGGACCGCCGAGGGAATCGAACTCATTAATCCACCCTCTCTCGAAGAACTTGGCGTTGAATGAGGCTGAGGAGAAGGATGATGAAGGAGAGGACCACCGAAATGGCAGCCCCTTGACCCACGTTGTTGGCGACGTACGCCTGGCTGACCGCGAGGTACATCACGGAGGACGTGGCGTTAAGGGGCCCGCCCTGGGTGAGGAGATACACCTGGTCGAATACTTGGAGCGAGAAGATGGTGGTCACCATCACCACGAAGATCGTGGTGTTACGAAGTCCCGGCAACGTGACGTCGCGGAAGAGATGCCACCGGGAGGCCCCGTCAATGAGGGCCGCCTCGTAGTGGGACTGCGGGATTCCTTGGAGGCCCGCGAGGAAAATCACCATTTGGAACCCGGTACCCTGCCATACCGAGAGCAAGATGATGCTGGGCAGAGCGAGGTGCACATTCCCCAGCCAGTACTGGGGCGTAAAGTGCCCGAACGTTACTGCGCGCAACACCGCATTGAGCATGCCGGCCGGGCCCGGTGCGAGAATGGCCTTCCAGATCAGCGACGTCAGAACCATCGGAAAGACCACCGGTAAAAAGAAGGTGGTTCGGCAGAACTTGACGAAGGCGCCGTTTCGATTCACGAGGATGGCCAGGAACATGGCCAGCCCCGTCTGTAGTGGAACGACCACCAGAGCGAAAATTCCGTTGTTCTCCAAACTCTTGAGGAAGATTCCTCGAAAGATCGGATCGGAGAAAAGGTGTCGGTAGAACAACAGTCCCACCGAACGAATGGGGATGTTGCTTCCCACAATCTCCACGTGGAGTGACAACCAAATGGAGTAAAAGAAGGGAATCAGCATGAACACGACGATCAGCACGATTCCCGGAACCAGCATCGTGAGGCCGACGCGACTCTCGGTCCACAATTTGTGTCGTCGACGCAACGGTACAGGTGATGTCAGTGTGGCCACGATTCCCCCTACGAGGGATCGAACATAGTCAACCCCTCGAACGCACTACTCGTGGAGCTGGCTCCTTACCGGAGCGCGGAGCCAGCTCCACGAGATCACTTCAAGTTATTTGAAGTTGTTGAACTGCTGGTAGTAGCTGTTGATGGAGTCCACCGCGGTCGCGACCAAGCTCTTCACCGTTCCGAGGGACACGGCACCTTGGGCACCCTGGGTGAACAGTGAGCTGAACATCGTGGACACGGCCTGCTGGATTCCGGGGTACGCCGGGGTCACCGGACGAGGCACCGCATAGCAGGTCGAGAGGACCTTGCCCGCGGGGCAGGCGTTGTTCTCCGCCTGAGCGGCCCAGTACAGCACGCCACCCTTAGCCACCGTCGGGTCCTTCGCCACCGCGGCCGGGTTGGCCGGAATCGCGCCGTCACCGTAGACCGGGACGCCGTTGGCCTTGGTACCGTTGCCGTAGGTGTAGAGGTCCTGGAACGGCGTGCTCGAGACGAGGTTCAAGAACGCCCCCGCGGCAACCTTCTGCGCACTGCTGGCGTTGGCTCCAACTTCCCACACGTTCGATCCGGCACCGTCCTTCGCGCCGTAACCAAAGTTCGGGAGAGGAATACCCACCACGTTGCCGGGGTTCTTACCGTTATTGGTCACCGCCTCCGACATGAAGGACGGTAGCTGCCAGTGACCACCCCAGAGGAGCGGCTCGTTACCGGCAGCAAACGCACCACCATCTCCACCACTCGTCGCCGAACCAGCGGTCTGGTCGTTCAACGGCATCCAACTCGCAAACTGCTGCAGAGCCGCGTACACCTTCGGGGTCTTCAAGACGTTGGCCGAGTTGTTGGACACCACGGGGCTACCGGCGGAGTTCAGCACCGGCAGGAAACCGTACGCACCGTACTCGCCGCCGTAAGCGATGTTGGAGGCCCAGACGTAACCGTTGTCGAGCTTCTTGATCGACGAGTTAGCGGCCAACTTCTTCAGAACCTGTCCGAACTGACTCGCCGTCCACGCCTTGGCCCAACTGCTCGGGTAGCAGGAGGTCGTCGTGGGATTGTTACCACACGCCGTGATGCCGGCTTCCATCAACAACGCCTTGTTGCCGTAGATGGTCAGCGTTCCGTTAATAGTGGCCATGGCGTACAACTTGCCCTTGTAGGTGTCCTGTCCCAGGATGTACTTCGACTGCTGCGACACGTTGGCCGAGCTCACGTAGCCGTTAATCGGGGCAATCTTGCCCGAGTAGGCGAGGTACGACAGCGTAGGACCGTCACCCTCCATCACCGTTCCCTCGTCAGCGGGCGACGCGGTCTCCTGGACCGTGGTGATATTGGGAACGAACTCGAGGTTCGCGTGGTACTTCCCCTGATACATCTT
>JAGXAY010000133.1 GCA_018971385.1 Acidobacteriota bacterium
CCGAGTTGGTCAATCGTGGAGATGACGTCGAGACCAGAAATCGCCTTACCGAAGAGGGAGTAGAGCGGGGGGAGGCGGACACCGTCGGCGCCCGAAATCACGAAGAACTGGGAACCGTTGGTGTTCGGCCCCGCGTTCCCCATAGCCAGTGATCCCACTTCGTAGCGCCCGGGCTTCGGGAGTTCGTCGTCGAAGCGATAGCCCGGGCCACCCGAACCCGTCCCGGTTGGGTCGCCCCCCTGAAGGACAAAGTTGGGGATGATGCGGTGAAAGACAATGCCGTCGAAGTAGTGCCAACGCGCGAGGAACACGAAGCTGTTCACCGTCTTCGGGGCACCCTTCGCGTCCAGAAGAAAGACCATCTCACCGTGGGAAGTCGTCATCGTCGCGCGGTACGTGGCGTCGGGGTTGATGATCATGGGCGGCTCGGCGTCGAAGCGCCGGCGCTGGGGGCTGGATCCGTCAGCGGCGGGGATGAGTGAGTCGGTCACGTAGTTCCAATCGACGAGGGAGTTGACCTCCCGAGGCTAGCGAGAATGACGTCCCCGGGGGCGACTAGCCAATCTTTAACAGGTTCACCACGAACACGAGGGTGTCGTTAGCGGCGATGCCGCCACTCAGGGCCTGGGTGGACGAGCCGTATCCCAGTGACGGGGGAACGATGAGTTCTCGCTCGCCGCCCACCTTCATCCCGGGTAGGCCCTTCACCCATCCCGGGATCAGGTTCTGCAGGTTCAGAGTGTCGCTAATCCCGGTGGGCCAGGAGGCCTGAACGAGGGCGTGGCAGGAGTAGGTCGCGAGCTCGTACTGGGCGGTGAACTTGTCCCCGGGCTTCAGAGTCGCCCCGGTGCCCACCACGATGTCCTTCGACACGAGAGTCGTCGGCTTCGGCCCGGTGGGGAAGTGAAACGCTGGCGCGCCCTTACCGAGTTTTGTTGGGGGGCAGGTTTCCTTCGCGGTGGTGGCCGTCGTCGTCGACGTGGTCGACGACGTGGTGGGAATTGTGGCTGTTGAGGGGCCATTGCCGGTGAAGAGCAGGTACGCCGATCCGAAGACGAGGAGAGCGACGACGACGCCAATGATGGCGCGATTGCGTGTCCGACGGAGTCGGTTAGCTCGTTGCATGGCCGCCAACTTCTCTTGTCGGGCGGCCTTTTGACGCTGTCGCTTCGTAGTTGCCATGGGGGCGAGCCTACTCGCGGGCTCCGGGAGCCTTCTTCACCCACCGGTAGGATGGAGGCCCTATGGCCCTCATCGTGCAGAAGTTTGGCGGCACCTCCGTCGGTGATCACGAGCGCATTCAGGCCGTTGCCGAACACGTGGCTCGAACGAAGCGTGACGGAAACGACGTGGTCGTCGTGGTGTCGGCGATGGGTAAGTCCACCGATGACCTCCTCGCGTTGGCGGAGAAGGTGTCGACCGAGCATCCGGCTCGAGAGATGGACATGTTGCTGACGGCCGGAGAGCGCATTTCGATGGCTCTCGTGGCGATGGCCATCTCGGGACAGGGAGTCGAGGCGGCCAGTTTCACGGGATCTCAGGCCGGTATCATCACCGACACCGACCACACCAGGGCCAAAATTCGCGAGATTCACCCCGACCGGCTGCGCGCGGCGCTCGCCGAAGGAAAAGTTCCGGTCGTGGCTGGATTTCAGGGGATGTCCACCGAGAAGGACATCACCACGCTCGGTCGCGGCGGTTCGGACGTCACCGCCGTGGCGTTGGCGTCGGCCCTCGGGGCGGACGTCTGCGAAATCTACACCGACGTCACCGGAGTTTTTTCCGCCGATCCCCGAGTGGTGCCGAAGGCACGTCGACTGAGTCGGGTCTCCTTTGACGAGATGATGGAGATGGCGGCCACGGGGGGGCGGGTGCTCATGTTGCGCTCGGTCGAGTTTGCACGGCGACACCGAGTTCCCCTGCAGGTGCGCTCGAGTTTTACCTGGGAACCCGGGACCTGGATTGTGGAGGAGGACCCCACGATGGAAGAAGCGGTGGTATCGGCGATTACGGACGATACGTCGGAGGCGAAACTTACGCTGGACGGAGTTCCGGACCGCCCCGGTGTGGCGGCGACTCTCTTTCGGCAGCTCGCCGCTCGTGGCGTCAACGTCGACATGATCGTGCAAAACACCGGGACAAATGGGTTGACGGCAATCTCCTTCACCGTGGCGAAGACTGACGTGGAGGCCGCGCGAGAGATTTGTGACACCGTGGCCGCCGAGATCGGGGCGACCAACGTCACCACCGACACCGGAATCGGGCGGGTGTCCATCGTGGGGGCGGGAATGAAGTCGAGTCCTGGAGTGACGGCACTCATGTTCGAAACCCTCTACGACCACGGCATCAACATTGAGATGATTTCTACGAGCTCTATCCGTATCTCGTGCGTCGTGCGAGCGGACAAAGTAGGCGAGGCCGTACGGGCCCTGCACAGCGCCTTCGGTCTCGACGCGACGTCGTAAGGAGTGGTGATGCGAGTTGCAGTGGTGGGAGCGTCCGGTCAGGTGGGGACGGTCATGCGCCAGATTTTGGCGGAGCGAAACTTCCCTCTCGACGATCTTCGGTTCTTCGGGTCGTCACGTTCGGCCGGCCAGGAGTTGAGGTGGCGGGACCGCACGGTGGTGGTGGAGGACGCGGAGTTGGCGGACTTCTCTGGTATTGATATCGCCCTCATGTCGTCGGGGGCGACCTCGTCGAAGATCCTCGCACCTCGTCTCGCCGGAGCCGGGGCGGTCGTGATTGACAACTCGTCAGCGTGGCGTATGGACCCCGAGGTCCCGCTCGTCGTCGCTGAGGTGAATGCGCACGCACTTGGTCACCGGCCGAAGGGCATTGTCGCCAACCCCAACTGCACCACCATGGCGGCGATGCCGGTGCTGAAGCCACTACACCGAGAAGCCACTCTGCGTTCTCTCGTCGTGTCGACGTACCAAGCGGTGTCGGGAGCGGGTCGTGACGGCGTCGACGAACTGTGGGGGCAACTAACAGACTCGGTGGCTGACTCACGTGAACTCACCTTCAACGGGCGGGCGTTTCCTCTCGACGGTGGGGCGAAGTTCCCGGTCGCGATTGCTCATAACGTCGTGCCCTTCGCCGGCAGTCTCGTGGAGGACGGGCGGGGTGAG
>JAGXAY010000134.1 GCA_018971385.1 Acidobacteriota bacterium
TTCGGCGTCTACGGGTACCCGGCCCCGGTGAGCGCCTCCTACCTCGAGGCGGTCGTCGACTGGCAACGCCGTCGCCACCATTGGGCGATCGACGCCGAGTGGATCGAGCCCGCGCCCGGGGTCATCACCGCCCTCAAAGTCGCCGTGCAGGAGTTCAGTTCACCCGGTGACTCCGTCCTTATTCAGCCCCCCGTCTACGGTCACTTTCGTGATGACGTCGAGCTGAACGGCCGGCGAGTGGCGAACGCCCCGCTGCGCCTCGAGGGGGAGCGTTACGTCTTCGACCCCGAGGTCTTTCGCGCGGCGATTCGCTCCGACACCCGCCTCTTCATCCTGTCGAACCCCCACAACCCCACGGGGAACGTCTGGAGTGAGTCGGACCTGCGCCAGATGGGGGAGATCTGCCTCGAGCACGGAGTACTCGTCATCTCCGACGAGGTCCACCAGGACTTCGTCCTGGCGCCCGAGCGTCACCACGTCCCCTTCGCCTCCCTCGGTGAGGAGTTCGCGCGGGGGAGCCTCACCTGCACCTCGGCCTCGAAAACCTTTAACTTGGCCGGTCTCCAGGTGGCGAACATCATCATCGCCGACCCGCCGACCCGTCGGCGCTTCCACCACGCTCTCGAGCGCAATCAGTTCACCCTCCTCAACCTCTTCGGGTCGGTCGCGACCGAGACCGCGTACCGGGAGGGCGAGGAGTGGCTCGAGGCGTTGCGGGAGTACCTCGTCGCCAACCACGCCCTCTTCGCCGCGGGCGTGAACGCTCTCCCGGGGTGGCGGGCCCTCCCCATGGACTCGCTCTACCTCGCGTGGGTCGACGCCCGGGGACTGGGCCAGAGCCCGGAGGAACTACGTGGGGCCCTACTTCGCGCCGGACTGTGGTTCGACTGGGGAACGAAGTTCGGAGAAGAGGGGCGGGGCTTCGTGCGGGTCAATCTCGGCACTCCGCGGGAGAACGTGGAGGAGACCCTCACGCGTCTCGGGCGTCTCGAGCTCTGATGTATACCGACACCTGTGTCGGTATAATGGAAGAGTGACGACTACCCCCACCACCGATCGACGCCGCTGGATCGCGATGCCCTTCATCGCCCTCGGCGTGGCCATGATCATCGTCGACGCCACCATCGTGAACGTCGCCGTGCCGAGCATCATTCGTGACCTCCACCTAAGCGCCACCAGCGCGGAGTGGTTGAACTCGATCTACTCCCTGGTCTTCGCGGCCCTCCTCATCTCGGCCGGACGGGCCGGAGACCGCTTCGGGCGGCGCAGCCTTTTTCTTCTCGGCACCCTCCTCTTTGTGGTGGCCAGTCTCGTGGCGGCGACGGCACCGACGGGCAGCGTCCTCCTCCTCGGTCGGTTCCTCCAGGGCATTGGCGGGGCCATGGTCCTGCCCTCCACCCTCTCCACGGTGAACGCCCTCTTTCAGGGGCGCGAGCGAGCGATCGCCTTCGCCATCTGGGGTTCGACCATCGGGGGAGTCGCCGCTCTTGGTCCCCTCGTCGGGGGGTGGCTCACGACGGACGTCTCGTGGCGCTGGGCCTTTCTCGTGAACGTGCCCGTCGGAGTACTGATCGCCGTCGGCGTCGCGCTCTTTATCCCGGAGACGCGCGATCCGGCGGACGGTAAGGGGGTCGACCTCGGCGGGAACGCTCTCGTCACCCTGGGTTTCTCCGGGGTGGTCTTCGCCCTCATCGAAGGGGTCCACTACGGCTAGTGGCGTCGAGAAAGTCCCCTCACCCTCTTCTCTCTCCACTGGTCGAGTACCGTCTCGCCGGTCCCGGTCGCGGCCCTTCTCGGTGTGCTGTTCCTCCTGGGTTTCGTCCTCACTCAGTCGCGTCGTGGCCGAGCGGGCCGACCGGTTCTCGTGGACCTCGGCCTCTTTCGTATTCCGAGCTTCGCCGCCGGGAACCTCGCGGCCCTCGTGGTCTCCCTGGGCGAGTTCGGCATCCTCTTCGTCCTCCCCCTCTTTCTTCAAGGGGTCCAGGGTTACAGCGCGCTGCACACCGGGGTTCTCCTGCTCGCCCTCGCCGGAGGCAGTCTCGTCGCCGGGGGACTCACCCCCCAGCTCGCCGAGCGGGTGAGCGCCCGGAGTGTGGCGCGACTGGGTCTTCTCCTCGAGTTTCTCGGGCTCCTTCTTCTCGGCCTCCTCATCGCCCCGAGCGTCGGGGCCTGGACTCTCGTTCCGGCCCTCCTCCTCTACGGACTGGGCGTCGGGTTCGCGACGGCCCAACTCACCGGGGTGATCTTGACCGACGTACCGGTGAGCGCCAGCGGCGCGGCCTCCGGAATCCAGAGCACCGTGCGCCAGGTCGGTTCCGCCCTCGGGATCGCCGTTCTCGGCACCCTCTACGTCAGTGAGATCGGGCGTCGCACTCTGAGCGGAGCGCTCCAGGTCACCGGCACGACGAGGGCGGCGGCGAACGCCCTCTCGACGGCGGTGCGCGGGAGCGGGGGAGCGGTCGTTCATGGCCTACCCGCCGGCGCCCTGCGAGAGGTCGCGGCCTCCGCCGTCGCCACCTCGACTCGCCTGGCGGCCTTTCTCGCCGCACTCTTCATCCTCGTCGGACTGGCCGCCACCTTCCGGCTCCCGCGAGAGAGCGCCCGTGCCCCGCATTAGCGCCCCGAGTCTCGCCGAGCACCAGGAGCGCCAGCGGGCCCGGGTGATCGAGGTCGCCCTCGAACTCTTGGCCGAGTCCGGTGTCGAGGCCCTCACGCCCGCCCGGGTCGCGGAGCGCGCGGGACTCTCCCGCTCCAGTCTCTACCAGTACGTCTCCTCCTCGGCGGAGTTGGTGGCCCTCGGGGCGACCCTCGCCTACGACAAGCGTGGCGCGACTCTCGGGCGGGCGACCACGCTCGCCGAGTGGCGGGACCGACTCCTCGGTTTTTGTCGCACACCGGCGGGCCGAGCGGTCCTCGCCCTCGAGCGAGCGAGCGTGCCGGACGAGTGTCGCCGAGAGGTGGAGCGGTGGCGAGAAGAACAGCGCGTCCTCCCCGTTCACCACTTCACGGAGAGGGGGAGTAGTTCTCCTCCCGGAGCGGCTCGGCTCTTCGAAACGCTCGTCGAGGGGGCGGGGTATCGCTTCTCCGCCGACCGAGCCCGCCGTCTCCTCGAGGAGAT
>JAGXAY010000004.1 GCA_018971385.1 Acidobacteriota bacterium
GCCTGGACGGTCACCCAGCTCGGGGCGCGCTGCGAGTACCGGTTTCAGTCGCCGGCGCCGCGTAACGGGGGAGAGTCGGTGGCGAGCGCCAACGGCCCCCTCGAGGACTACCTCCACCTCTACGGACTGAACCGGGGGGTCATGATCACCCCCTTCCACAACATGGCGCTCATGTGCCCGGCGACCACCCCCGCTCACGTGGCCCTCCACCAGGAGGTCTTCAGCGCGGCCCTCGACGAACTCGTGGCTCCCTAGGGGGACTTTCCTAGACTTGACCCATGTCCGGATTCGTTGACGCCGCCCAACTACACGCCAAGGCGGGAAACGGCGGGGCCGGGTGCATCTCCTTTCGCCGCGAGGCCCACGTCTCGAAGGGCGGTCCCGACGGGGGGGACGGAGGGCGCGGCGGGGACATCTGGCTCGTCGCGGACCACAACATGGCCTCCCTGCTCGGATTTGTCGAGCACCCCTTTCGCCGGGCGACCGACGGACAGAACGGCACCTCGAAGCGTCAGCACGGTTCGCGCGGGCGTGATCTCCTGGTGTCGGTGCCGGTCGGCACCACGGTGCACACGTTGGATGGCGAGATGCTCGTCGATCTCGCCGAACCCGGGGACCGGTGGCGCGCCGCCGAAGGGGGCGAGGGGGGGATGGGTAACGCCCGATTCCTCTCCAACAAGCGCCGGGCGCCGGCCTTCGCCGAACAGGGCGAGTTCGGAGAGGAACGCTGGTTCAACCTCGAGTTAAAGCTCCGCGCCGACGTGGCCCTCATCGGTTTTCCGAACGTCGGCAAGTCCACCCTCATCTCCACCGTCTCGGCGGCTAAACCCAAGATCGCCGACTACCCCTTCACCACGCTCGTGCCCAACCTCGGAGTGGTGCGAGTGGGTCAGCGAGCGGGCAAACCGGGGGAGGCGACCGAGTACGTGATGGCCGATATTCCGGGACTCATCGAGGGCGCGGCCGAGGGGCGGGGTCTCGGCCACTCCTTCCTGCGCCACGTCGAGCACGCCCGGGTCCTCTGCGTCCTCCTCGACCTCTCCCCGACTCGACCGAGTGACCCCGACGTTCAGTTGTCGACTCTGCTCGACGAGCTCGGCCGCTACCAGCCCGATTTGCTGGAGCGCCCCCGCGTCGTCGTGGGTTCGAAGGGTGACGTCTCGGACGCCCCCTACGACGGACTGGTGATCTCCGCCGTGACCGGTGAAGGGGTGGAACTGCTGGCGGCCCAACTGGCCGAACGGGTCGCCGAGGCTCGGGCCGCCCAGAGTCTCGAGGGTCTCGGTCGAGTCGTGGTGCACCGCCCGGTCTCGGAGGAGATCTCCGCGGAGCGCACCGGCGAGGGCTGGTGGCGCATACACGGTCGTCGGGCCGAGCGAGCGGTGCGTTTTCAGGACCTCACCGACGACGGGGCGCTCGCCGAGGCGGTGGCGCGACTTCGGGAACTGGGTATTGATCGACTCCTGCAGCGTGCGGGTGCTCGCGACGGGGACGTCGTCGAGATCGGCCCCGTCTCCTTCGAGTGGTGGCGAGACGAGGTGGGGGCGGGACTCGACCGGGGCGACCACCACCGCACGACTCGCCGGGAACGCCGGGCGCGCCGCGCCCGCGACGGGGCCTGGCCCGAGGACGAGCCCGTGGTCGAGGACGAGTCGTGAGCCGACTCGTCGTCAAGGTCGGAACGAGCTCGGTGACCGACTCCTCCGGCGGGGTGGACGAGGACGTCCTGCGTCACATCGCGCAGGACGTCGCCGAGCGACGTCGTGGCGGTGATCAGATCGTCCTCGTGACCTCGGGAGCTATCACCGCGGGGTGGGCCGAGGTGGGCGAGGGGCGCGACCGACCCCAGGACTCCCGACTCCTCCAGGCGGTCTCGGCCGTTGGTCAACCCCGACTGATGGACGCCTGGCGACGGGCCTTCGGGGCCCAGGGCGTGGCGGTGGGCCAAGTACTCCTCTCACCCCTCGACTTCGCGGACCGCGCCCAGTACCTGCACGCCCGTGAGACTCTCTCGGCCCTCGACGAACTGGGTGTGGTCGCCATCGTGAACGAGAACGACGCCGTCGCCGACGAAGAGATTCGCTTCGGGGATAACGACCGACTGGCCGCCCTCGTCGCGAACATCGTCAAGGCCGACACCCTCGTGCTCTTGACCGACACGCCGGGACTGCTGACCGGGGATCCGAGGCGTAGTCCGGACGTGACCCTCATCGAGGAGGTGAGTGAGGTGGACGACGATCTGCGGGCCCTCGCCGGATCCTCGAGCTCCGGGGTGGGAAGCGGGGGTATGGCGTCCAAGCTGTCGGCCGCCCGCATGGCCACGTGGTCGGGGGTCGCCACGGTCATCGCCCCGGCACGTCATTCGTCCCCCGTCTCGCGGGCGGTCTCGGGAGAGCCGGGAGTGGGTACCGTGTTTCACCCCCGCCGGGCGGGCCTCAGCGCGCGCCGGGCCTGGATCGCCTTCGCCGTCTCCTCCCGTGGTCGTCTCTACATCAACCAGGGGGCCCTGCAGGCGATTGAACACCACGGTCGCAGTCTGTTGCGCGTCGGCGTCGAGCGCTCCGCGGGAGAGTTCCGGGCGGGCGAGGCGGTCGAGGTCCGCGGACCCGAGGACCAACTCGTCGCGAAGGGTCTCGTGCGCGTCGACGCCGACCAACTCTTCAGCGGTGACGACGTCGTCGTCCACCGCGACGACCTCGTGCTGTTGCGAGCCGGATGAGCCGGCTCGGTACGCTGGTCGGATGAACGACGCACTGCGTGATCAGGGCCTCGCGGTCAAGCGAGCGGCGCGCGACCTCGCGACCACCAGCAACGAGAGACGCTCGAACGTCCTTCGTCGGGTCGCGGACGACCTCGATCACCGCCGGGACGACCTGCTCGAGGTGAATCGGGCGGAGCTCGCGCGCTACGTGGACGAGGGGGCCGGGCGGGACCGGCTCACCCTGACCCCGGCGAGGATCGACGCCATGGTGGAGGCGCTGCGCGCCGTCGCGGCCGAACCTGACCCGCTCTTTGAACTCGTGGACGAACGTCGTCGACCGAACGGCCTCCTCGCGCGCCGGGTGCGCGTGCCCCTCGGTGTGGTGGGTGTCGTCTACGAGAATCGTCCGAACGTCACCTCCGACGTCGCCGGACTCTGCATCAAGTCCGGTAACGCGGCGTACCTGCGCGGATCGGCCAGCGCCCTCGACTCCAACCGTTTCATCGTCGCCCTGTTTCGAGCGGCGCTCGAGGCGGAGGGGCTCTCCCCCTTCGCCGTCACGCTGGTCGACGACGTGAGCCACGAGACCGCCGCCCAGTTCATGGGACTGGTCGGCATCATCGACTGCCTCATTCCCCGCGGCGGGCCGAGTCTGATTCGGGCGATGCGCGAGCACGCCCGGGTGCCCTACGTGCTGGACGGGGACGGGAACTGCCACGTCTACGTCGACGCCCCGAGCGACCTCGAGCAAGCCGTCGCGATTGTGGTGAACGCCAAGACCTCCCGGCCCGGGGTGTGCAACGCGGCCGAGACCCTTCTCGTCCACCGCGACGTTGCTCCCACCGTCCTACCCCGTGTGCGCGAGGCCCTTTTCGGGGTCGAGCTGCGGGGCGACGAGGCGACGCGGGCCCTCATTGACGCGACACCGGCGACGGAGGAGGACTACGCCCGGGAGTTCCTCGACCTCATTCTCGCCGTGCGGGTGGTCGACTCTCTCGAGGAGGCCATGGAGCACGTCGCTCGCTACGGCACCGGCCACTCCGAAGCCATCGTCACGAGTGACCCCGAACACGCCGAGACGTGGATCCGCGGGGTGGACGCGGCCGCGGTCGTGGTGAACGCCTCGACGAGATTCGTCGACGGGGGAGAACTGGGACTCGGCGGCGAGGTGGGAATCTCCACCCAGAAACTGCACGCCCGCGGACCGATGGGCCTGCGGGAGCTGACCTGCGTGAAGTGGGTCCTCCTCGGCGAGGGGCAGGTTCGATGAGCGCGCTCGATCCCCGTCAGGCCCTCGCCGAGCGACTCGGCATCGAGGTCCCGGCCCCCCGGTTCGACTCTCCCGCCCAGGTGGGCGACCTGCTCGCCGGCGTCGACTATCTCCCCTCGTCGGAGATCGCCGCCGTGACTTTCCTCGCCGACCGACTCGCGAAGCCCGTCCTCGTCGAGGGACCGGCCGGAACGGGCAAGACCGCCCTCGCGGCCGCCGTGGCCGCGGCGACGGGGTCGCGGCTCATCCGCCTGCAGTGCTACGAGGGACTGGACGAGTCGAAGGCCCTCTACGAGTGGAACTACCGCAAGCAACTCCTGCGTATTCAGGCGGGCCGGCGGGCCGACGAGACGGCGTCGTGGAGTGATCTCGAAGAGGACATCTTCTCCGACGACTTCCTCCTTACTCGACCCCTGCTCGAGGCGATTACCGCACCCGACCCCGTGGTGCTGCTCATCGACGAGGTGGACCGGGTCGAAATCGAGACGGAGGCCCTCCTCCTCGAAATCCTCTCGGAGTACCAGGTGTCGATCCCCGAGCTCGGGACGGTGCGGGCTCGGCAGATCCCCATGGTCTTCTTGACCTCGAACGCCACGCGAGAACTCTCCGAGGCGCTCAAGCGGCGCTGCGTCTTTCTCCACGTGGGCTACCCCGACCCCGAACGGGAACGGGACATCGTCACGACCCGGGTCCCCGGTATCGCGACCCAACTAGCCACCCAGATCGCCCAGATGGTGTACTCCCTGCGCCAGCTCCCGTTGCGTAAAGCCCCCTCGGTCTCGGAGACTCTCGACTGGGCGCGAACCCTCGTCATCCTCGGTCACGAGGAACTCGGTCCCGACGTCGCCGCCGAGACCCTCCACGTCTTGTTGAAGTACCAGAGTGACATCGCCGCCGCTCACGAGGCTCTCCTGTCGGGGGAGTAAGTGTTCGATCTCCTCAGTCGGTTCATTGCCGAGTTGCGGCGGGTGGGCCTCCCCGTCTCCCTGAGCGAGCACGTGGACGCGGCCTCGGCGATGGAGGTCATCAGCATCGGCGAACGGGAGACCTTCAAGTCGGTGCTCGCCGCCACTTTGGTGAAGGACTCGACCTACCGCGACGCCTTCGACACCGCCTTCGAGGTCTACTTCGCCGGTCGCCAGGAGGGCGACCTCGACCTCGGTCCCGGGGGCGACTCGGGGACGTCGCCGGCGGGACCGGAGCGAAGCGAGAAGGAGTGGAGCGAGGACCTCGTCGACGCGCTCGCCGAGGAGAACGAGCCGGCGCTGCGGGACGCGGCGCGCGGGGCGGTCGAGCGTTACGCCGGCTTCGAGAGGGGCCGTCCCGTCGGGGGGGCGTACTACCGCTACCGGACCCTGCGCCACCTCGACCTCGACGCCGTCACCGAGCGACTGAGCGCCCTCGAGCTCATTGGTCCCACCGACAACGAGTTGGTCGAGAAACTCAACCGCGACGAGGCCGAGCGGCGGGTCTCCCACTTCGAGGACCTCGTCGACCAGGCGATCCTCGAACGCCTGGTGGAGGACCGGGGGGCCGAGGCGGTCGCCGACTCCACGCGAGAGACGCTGCCCGAAGACGTCGACGTGATGCACGCGACGCGCGACGAGTTGGCCGACCTCGAACGCGCCCTCGCCCCTCTCAGTCGAAAACTCGCCTCCCGTTTGGCCCGCCGGCGTCGCCGTCGCCGTCGGGGTCCGCTCGATATGCGCCACACCGTGCGCGCGTCGCTCTCGACCGGGGGGGTCCCGCTCGACATCAAGTTTCGCCCACCCCGTCCGGCCAAGCCCGACCTCGTCGTCCTCGCCGACATCTCGGGATCGGTCGCGTCCTTCGCGCGCTTCACTCTCCACCTGGTGCACGCCATCTCGGAGGAGTTCTCGAAGGTCCGGAGCTTCGTCTTCGTAGACGGGGTGGACGAGGTCACGCGTTTCTTCGCCGAGACCGACGACCCGGGGGTGGCCGCCCAGCGCATCGCCACCGAGGCCGACGTCGTGGCCTTCGACGGACACTCCGACTACGGTCGGGCCCTCGAGCGCTTCGTGGAGATGCTCGGCGCGGACGTCACTCGGCGCACGACCGTCCTCATTCTCGGGGACGCCCGGTCCAACTATCACCCGGCGCGTCCCGAGTTCTTGGCCGACCTGCGAGAGAGGGTGAAGGCCATCTACTGGCTCAATCCCGAGCCGCGGGGGTACTGGAACAGCGGAGATTCGGTGATCGCCCTCTACGAACCCCACTGCGAGGAGGTGCTCGAATGTCGAACGTTGCGTCAGCTGGAGGAGTTCGTGAGTTCCCTGCCGTAGTGCCGCTGGGGTATCGGACGAGTGGACCAGCGCCGACGGGGACGCGAATCGTTCTATTGCGCCACGGGGAAGCGCGGTGCAACGTCGACGGCGTCGTCGGGGGCCACTCGGGCTGTCGGGGGTTGACCGAACGGGGCCGGCGCCAGGCCGAACGACTGGGCTCGCACCTCGCCGACTGGTTGGCGCCGGGAGCGCTCTACTGCTCGGCGCTTCCTCGCGCGAGAGAGACCGCGGACGCCCTGCCCCTCGAGCAGTGGGGACTTGTCCCCCAGGTCTCTCACGACTGGTGTGAACTCGAACCCGGGGAGGCGGACGGACTGACCTGGGATCAGGTGGAGGCCCGGTACGGATCGGCGGGTCTCGAGGATCCGAGCGCTCCCTTCAGTCCGGGCGGTGAGTCCCGCCGGGAGTTCTTCGCGCGGGTGCGAGAGGCGCTTCTTTCGACGTCGGCCCGTCACCCGGGAGACGTCGTCGTCGTCGCCTGTCACGGGGGGGTCATCGAGCAGGCCGTGGCGCTCGCCCTGGGCTTCGACGAGAGTGCGCGACTCCTGCTTCGCACCGAGCACTGCTCGTGGACGGAACTCGACGTGGCCGCCGGGGAGATTCGACTCCTCAGTTACAACGAGCGGGTGCGGGTTCCCACGGCGGACTGAAGGAGTTCCGAGACGTGGAAGGCCATGTCGAGGCTCTGGGAGCCGTTCAGTCGCGGATCGCAGATCGAGGTGTAGTTGAGTTCGAGGTCGCTCTCGTTCAACTGATCGCCACCGCCGAGACACTCCGTGACGTTGTCCCCCGTGAGCTCGACGTGCAGACCCCCGGGCCAGGTGCCGAGTGACTGGTGAACGCTGAAGAACTGGGCGACCTCGGTGAGAACGTCGTCGAAACTCCGGGTCTTTTGTCCCCCGACCGCCTTGAAGGTGTTGCCGTGCATGGGGTCACAGGCCCACACCACCGACGCTCCCTCTTGGCTCACGCGCTCGATCAGGCTCGGCAGGTGGTCGAGCACGCGGTCGCGACCCATGCGCGAAATGAGCGTCAGTCGCCCGGGCACGTTCTGCGGGTTGAGCGTCTCGATGAGGCGCGCCAACTGGTCCGGCGTCGTGGACGGGCCGACTTTCAGTCCGAGGGGGTTCTTGATGCCCCGGGCGAACTCGACGTGAGCGCCGTCGAGGTCCCTCGTGCGATCGCCGATCCAGAGCATGTGGGCCGAGCAGTCGTACCAGTCACCCGTGAGGGAGTCTTGACGGGTGAGGGCCTGCTCGTAGGGGAGGATCAGCGCCTCGTGGCTCGTGTAGAAGTCGACGCTCGAGAGGGAGTGGTCGTCGTCGAGGTCGACTCCGCAGGCTCGCATGAAGTTGAGGGCGCGGTCGATGTCGTCGGCCAACACCTCGTAGCGCTTGCCCTCGGGGGACTGGGCGACGAACTGTTGGTTCCAGGCGTGCACTCGGCTGAGGGCGGCGAAGCCTCCGGTGGTGAAGGCCCGCAGCAGGTTGAGGGTGGCCACGCTCTGGTGGTAGGCGGCGAGTAGGCGGTCGGGGTCGGGGCGGCGAGCCTCGGGAGTGAACTCCTCGGAGTTCACGATGTGACCGCGAAAGGCGTCGAGGGTGACTCCGTCGCGTTCCTCGGTCGGGGTGGAGCGGGGCTTCGCGAACTGGCCGGCGATACGGCCGACTTTCACGGTCGGCACTCCCGAGGCGTAGGTGAGGGCGACGGCCATCTGCAAGATGACCTTCAACTTGTCCCGAATGAAGTCGGCCGATCCCTCGTGGAAGGACTCGGCGCAGTCTCCGGCCTGCAGGAGGAAGGCGCGACCCTCGGCCGCCGCGCCGAGTTGGCTCGCCAACCGACGGGCCTCGCCGGCGAAGACGAGCGGGGGCTTCGCGGCGAGCTCGGCCTCCACGCGCTCGAGGTGCGCGAGGTCGGGCCAGGTGGGGCTCTGGGTGAGGGGGCGGTCACGCCAACTACGTGGGCTCCAGGGGGTCGGGCTCATACGACCAGGCTAGAGGGTGCGTCAGGGGTCCTCCACCACGTCGAACCAGCGCACCGGCGTGCTCGGCGTAGGCTGAGAGGAGTGAGCACCCGAGTCGGACTCTTCGGGGGCACCTTCGACCCCCCCCACCACGGCCACGTTGCGGCGCTGCGGGCGGCGTGGGCGACGGGGCTCTTCGATCGGATTGAGGTCACGGTGGCGGGCGACCCGTACCAGAAGTCGGCCGGTCGGGTCGTGCACTCGGCTCTCGATCGTTTGGCCATGGCCCACGAGGCCTTCGATTCACTCGACGGCGTAGTGGTCTCGGACCGTGAAGTGCGCCGCATCGGGCCGAGCTACACCATCGACACCGTTCGCGAACTTCTGGCCGAGGGGTGCGACGTGGACCTGCTCGTCGGAGAAGATCTGCTCTCCTCACTCGACTCGTGGCGGGGGGCGAACGAGCTCGCCCAACTCGTTCGCGTCGGAGTGGTTCCCCGACCGGGTTCCGTTCCCCGGGCTCTCGAGGGCTGGCGTACTTACGTGGTGCCGATGATTCCGGTGGATCTCTCGAGTACCCGGGTTCGCGACGCCCACCAGCACCACGAAGCCCTCGACGACTTCGCTCCGGCGCCGGTTATCTCCCTTTTTCGCGAACTCGACGAGTAGAGTGGGGCCGATGGCGGTCCGAGCGTTCGAGTGGAGCCACGACGAACCCGTCGTGTTGAAGGTGGTGGCCCCGACGCGTCGGGACTTACGCCGGGCTCGTCAGCGCTACGCCGCCGTAGCTCTGGGAGCGCTCGGTCTCCCCTTCGTGATCGCGGTTGTCGTGATCGGAGTCGTGCACTGAGCGAGCGCCCCCGTACCCCGATGCCGGAGTTCAGTGCCGCCCTGTGTGAGGGGGCCCTGCGAGGCATCGACGAGAAGTTGGGGGTGGACCCGGTGATCCTCGACGTGCGGGGCCTGATCGACGCCTTCGACGCGATGGTGATCTGTCACGGTCGCAACGATCGTCAGGTGAGAGCCATCGCCGAGGAGATTGAACGTCAGATCGACGTGGCCGAGTCGGTCAAGCCACTGCGCGTGGAGGGCTGGGCGAGTGCGGAGTGGATCGCCCTCGACTACGGCGACGTGGTCGTGCACGTCTTCGACGAGCCGGTACGTGAGTACTACGACTTAGAGCACCTCTGGCGAGGAGCTCGCGCCGAGCGTCCCCTCCCGAAGGTCTAAGTCGCCGACGAGGGCGCGAGCCAGGTTCGCGCCTCGGCGAGCGTGACGGTGGCGACGGTGAGAGACCCTTCGGGCACGGTGAGCGGTTCGTGGTCCACCTCAATACTGAGTGACTGCACCGGCCCCCAGGCGGCCGCACTGAGGAGGAGCTGAGCCGCCGCGATCGTGCGGGAGCGTCCGGTGACGAGAGCGAAGGGTGCGGAGACCTCCACGACGAGTCGGGTGCCCTCGAGTTGAACGGACAGCAGTTGACTGTCGGACGGGACTCGAGTTCCGAGTCCCTGGGCCGCCTCCGCGGTGGTCAGACCCGCGGGGAGCTGGGACAACACCGCCGCCAGGGTGGCCGGAGCGGGGACGAGGCGAGCGACCGGAACGAGGAATCCCGAGGCCGTGAGGAAGTAGACCGAGCGGTGGGTGTAGACGATGCGCTGGGACGGTGAGAACGGCAACGTCGGCGCGAGGAGGTCGAAGGGAATCGTGCCGTCGGGTTGAGTACTGATCGGAGTCGTCGAGACCAGGGTGCACCCGCTGAGGGCGAGGCCCGCGAGAAGCAGCAACCCGACTCGACGGAGGGCGCTCACGTCGCCTCCCCTCTCGCCAGTCGGACGACGAAGCGCGATCCCCCGGACGGGGCGGCCTCGACCCAGATATCGCCCCCCATGGCCCGGACGTGCTCGCGCGCGAGCGCCAGTCCGATACCGGAACCGGTCACCCCGGCCCGATCGGAGGCGGCGCGTCCGCGATGGAATCTCTCAAAGACCGCCTCCCGTTCATCCTCGGGAATACCGGGTCCGTCGTCGTCCACGACAACCTCCGGCCCGGTCTCGCTGGAGCGCACCGTGACGAGAGTGACGCCCTGGGCGTAGCGCTGGGCGTTCTCGAACAGGTTGGCGAGCACCCGTTCGAAGCGTCGACGGTCGACGAGGACGAGGGGTGAGTCGCCCTCGTTGCGCACGGTGACCTCCCCGATCTCGAGACGGCGTCGCACCGACTCCACCGCGTAGCGGGTGAGAGTGGCGAGGTCGAGAGTCTCCAGTTGAAACTCGAGAACTCCGGCGTCGGCCTTCGATATCTCCAGCAGATCTTCCACGAGTCGTTGGAAGATGCGCACGTTGGTGGAGAGCACCGCCACGCTCTGGGCCGCCTCGGGGGTGAGGTCGTCTCGTTGAGCCTCGAGGAGGGAGATCGCCGTCACGAGGGAGGTGAGGGGGGTACGTAGTTCGTGGGACACGTCGGCCGCGAAACGAGTGTCACGCTCGATGCGCTGGGCCAGTTGATCGACCATGGTG
Organism: Acidobacteriota bacterium; assembly: GCA_018971385.1. Lineage (GTDB taxonomy): Bacteria > Actinomycetota > Acidimicrobiia > Acidimicrobiales > RAAP-2 > RAAP-2. The sequence continues at coordinate 10,763 of JAGXAY010000004.1, forward strand.
TTAAAGGCGTCGACGAGGGACTCCACTTCACTCCCGCCCCCGCGCGTGGTGACTCGGATGGAGAGGTCCCCGCCGGCCACGTCGTGGGCCGCCGCGGCCGCGGCCACGAGGGGGGCGGTCGTGCGTCTCGTGGCCCACGCGGCGATGACGCTCCCGACGAGGGCCGTGGCGAGCGCGCCGAGGGCGACGAGCCAGAGCAGGGTTTCGAGGGTGGAGGTGGTGTCGGCGAGGTTGAAGACTTCGTACATCTGGGCGGACACCGCCGGGATGGGTACTCCCACGAGGTAGCGGGCTTGGCCGGCGACGGAGGTGACTCCCGTCACCACGTGGTCGAGGTCCACGAGACGGATGGCCGACGAGGGCACGAAGGTCAGGGCGGCCTGGGGTCGAGCGACTTGCCACTCACCGTCGACGCGAACAAAGACCTGGGAGTTGGCGGTTTGCTGGAGGGCGGTCGCCGCGGCGGCGATCTCTTCGGGATGGGCCGCGAGGGTGGCGCGAAAAAGGGCGGCGTTGGCGTAGGCCTGGCGACGATCGGACCGCTCCTGCTGGGCGAGGGTGAGGTGGCGCGTGGCGAGCAGAGTGATGGCCCCCGTCAGACTGGTGAGGGAGACCGCGGTCACCACCAGTACGACGACGAGACGAAGCCGCAGGGTGGTGCGACCCACTAGAACACCAACTTGTACCCCAACCCGCGAACCGTGAGGAGGTGCTCGGGGGCCGCCGGATCGGCCTCGATTTTGACGCGAAGGCGGCGCACGTGCACGTCGACCAACCGAGTGTCCCCGAAGTAGTCGTAGTGCCAGACTCGCTCGAGGAGGTCCTCGCGGGAGAGCACCTTGCCGTCCATTCGGGCGAGTTCGATCAGGAGGCGAAACTCCGTGGCCGTGAGGTGCACCTCGTGACCCTCGGCGTCGAGAACCACGCCTTCGGCGGGCGAGACGCGCAGCGGACCCACGCGAAACTCCGGGGCCACCTGGTCGGGGCGTCGACGCAGGTGCGCCTTCATCCGAGCGAGGAGTTCGGGGGCGGCGAAGGGCTTGGTCACGTAGTCGTCGGCGCCCGCCTCGAGCCCGGCCACCACGTCACGCGTGTCGTCGCGCGCCGAGACCACCAAGATGGGAACGTCGCTCTTGCGGCGCAGGCGCCGGGTGGCTTCGAGGCCGGAGAGGCCCGGCAACATGATGTCCACCAGACACAAGTCGGCGCCGAGTCGCTCGAAGTCCGCCAGGGCGTCTTCGGCGTTGGCGTGGGCGGTGACGTCGTAGCCCTCACGAGTCAGGAGCAGAGCGAGAGTGGAACGGATTCCCTCGTCGTCGTCAATAACCATGATGCGTGGCACGGTGACCTCCCTTCGGGCTCACCTTACTCAGCCGGTAACGTCCACCACGGACGTTCCGGTTTCGGTACCCTTACGATTGTGACCGCGTACGACGAGATCGGTGCCGCGTGGGAACTCGAGGAGTTCGCGCGCTCCCTCGGGGCAAGGGACCGTTCGGCCCATACGGTGCGGGCCTACCGGGGAGATCTCGTCACCCTGGTCGACTGGGGGGGCCTCGACTCCCCGGACCTCGTCTCTCTTGCGACGCTGCGGGAGTTTCTCGCCGACCGGCTCGATCACGGCGACAGTACGGCGACTCTCACCAGACGGCGCGCCGCCCTTCGGACCTACTTCGACTGGCGGGTGGAGTCGGGTCGCCAGTCCGAGTCGCCGGCCCGGCGCCTCTCGGCACCCCGCGCGAAGAGGCGTCTGCCCGATCTCGCCACTCGCGACGATCTGGAACGTTTGCTCGACGCTCCGTGGGAGGACGACCCGTGGGCCCGGCGCGACCGCGCGGTGGGCGAGATTCTCTACGGATCGGGTCTGCGGGTGAGTGAACTCTGCGGACTGGCCGTGGGCGACCTCGACCTCGACGAGGGGTGGTTGCGCGTACTCGGTAAGGGGCGTAAGGAGCGGGTCGTCCCCCTGCACCCCCGGGGCGTTCACGCGGTGGGGGAGTGGCGTCGAGTCCGGGCCCAGGTGGCCGGCGCCGACGCCGGCGAGTCGCTCTTCGTCAATCGACGCGGTCGGCCTCTCGGTCCCCGAGACGTCCATCGCCTCCTCGAGCGTCGTCTGGGGCGACCGCTTCATCCCCACGCCCTACGCCACACGTTCGCCACCCACCTCCTCGAAGGCGGAGCGGACCTGCGCGTGGTGCAAGAGATGTTGGGTCACGCCAACTTGTCGACCACCCAGATCTACACCCACGTGTCCAAATCCCACCTCCAGTCCGTCCATCGCGTGACCCATCCCCGGGGTGGGGCCCTCGACTAGACTGTGTCGGCTGTCTCAGGGCGAGACGGCGTGTTAGAGAAACCCCGCGGTTTGGTCCGGTCACCTTCGGGTGCTTCGCGGGGGTTAGAACCGAACGAAACGGAAGAGGAATATCGTGGCTCTCGTCACTCTGCAGGAACTGTTGGACGCCGGTGTGCACTTCGGGCACCAGACCCGGCGTTGGAACCCCAAAATGCGCCGATTCATTCTCGGCGAGCGCAACGGGATCTACCTCATCGATCTGCGCAAGACCCTCGTGGGCATCGAATCGAGCTACGCCTACGTGCGTGACTTGGTGGCCCAGGGTGGCACCATCTTGTTCGTGGGGACGAAGAAGCAGACCCAGGGACCGGTGGCGGACTACGCCGCGGCCTGCGGAATGCCGTTCGTCAACCAGCGTTGGCTCGGCGGAATGCTGACCAACTTCTCCACCGTGGCCGGGCGCGTGAAGCGCATGATGGAGTTGCGCGCCATGGAGCGTGCCGGCGACTTCGAGGGCATGCCGAAGCGCGAGGCCCTGCGCCACCAGCGCGAACTCGAGAAGCTGAACCGCAACCTCTCCGGTATCGCGGGACTCGACCGCGTGCCCGACGCCGTCTTCGTCATCGACACGAAGAAGGAGCACATCGCCGTCACCGAGGCCCGCAAGTTGGGTCTGCCGGTCGTGGCCGTCGTCGACACCAACTGCGACCCGGACGTGATCGACTACGTCATCCCGGGTAACGACGACGCCATTCGCTCCGGTGCGCTCCTGTGCCGCCTCATCGCCGAAGCGGTGGTCGAGGGTCGGTTTATCCGCCAGAATCGTCCCACCGTGGCCGCGAAGGCCTCGTAAGTCGCCTCACCCCATTTTCGACTCGTTACTCAAAGTTAAGGAGAGTTCACAAGGTGTCCTACACCGCTAAGGACGTACAGAAGCTTCGCCAGACCACCGGCGTGGGAATGATGGACGCGAAGAAGGCCCTCGACGCCACGGACGGGGACTTCGACGCCGCCGTCAAGCACCTCCGGGTGCAGGGTCTCGCCTCGGCCGCCAAGCGGGCCGAGCGTGAAGCCAGTGAGGGAGCCATCGCCGTCGTACGCGACGGACGGGCCGCCGCCCTCGTCGAGCTGCGCTGCGAGACGGACTTCGTCGCGAAGTCGGACGACTTCACCTCCCTCGCGGACGAGATGGCCGCGCGGGTGGCCGCCGACGGGGAAGGGGCCGTGGCCGAGTTCCAGGAGCGCATCGAGACTCTGCTCACGACGCTCAAGGAGAACATCTCGGTGGGTCGCGTCATTCGCCTGGTCGCCGGGGAGGGTGAGGTCATCAACACCTACCTCCACCAGCAGTCGGACCGCGGCGTCAACGGGGTAATCGTCGTGGTGAACGGCGGGGACGACGAGTTGGCGCACGACATCTGCGTCCACGCCGCCTTCGCCAAGCCGGCCTACCTCCGTCGTGACGACGTGCCCGCCGAGGAGATCGACCGGGAGCGCCAGACCGTCGAGGAGATCTCTCGTAATGAGGGTAAGCCCGAGGCCGCTCTCCCGAAGATCATCGAAGGTCGTCTGAACGCCTGGTTCAAGGACCGGGTCCTCCTGGAGCAGCCCTACGTGAAGGACGAGAAGCAGTCGGTCGAGCAGTTCATCGCCCCGGCCACCATTCGCGCGTTCGCCCAGGCCTTCATCGGAGCGTAGATCCGTGCGTCGCATGGTCCTCAAGCTCTCGGGAGAGGCACTCGCGTCTTCGGCGAGCGACGAGACCATCGACGCGTCGACCGTTCACTTTCTCGCCACCGAGATCGCCCGCGCCATGGATGCGGGCGATCTCGAGTTGGCGGTCGTGGTGGGTGGCGGCAACATCTGGCGAGGGGCCAAGGGTGAACTCGCCGGAATGAACCGGGCCAGTTCCGACTTGATGGGCATGCTCGGCACGGTGATTAACTCGCTCGCCCTGCAAGACGCCATCGAACGACACGGTCGAGCGACCCGGGTGATGTCGGCGCTCGAAATGGACCAGGTGGCCGAGCCCTACATTCGTCGTCGCGCGGTGCGGCACCTCGAAAAGGGGAGAGTCGTCATCTTCGCGGCCGGGATGGGTAACCCGTACTTCACCACCGACACTCCGGCGGCCCAACGAGCCGCCGAAATTGAGGCGGACATCGTTCTGAAGGGTACCCACGGTGGCGTCGACGGCGTCTACGACTGCGACCCGCGTCAGTTCCCCGAGGCCACGCGCTACGAACGAATCTCCTTCGATGAGGTGATCGCGAAGAATCTGCGCGTCATGGACATGACGGCCATCACCTTCTGCAAGGACAACCACTTAGCCCTGCGGGTTTTCGACGTCATGGCACCGAATAACCTCAGTCGCGCACTTCGGGGTGACGCCGTCGGTACGCTGGTGAACTAATGGAAAACGAACTCGTTGAAATCATGCTGGAAGAGACCCGGGAGAAGATGGCCCGCGCCATCGAGCACGTGAAGCACGAGTTCGCCTCGGTGCGCACCGGCCGCGCCAGTGCGTCCCTCGTCGAGAACCTCACCGTCGAGTACTACGGCACCGAAGCCCCCCTCAAGCAGTTGGCCGGTTTCTCGGTGCCCGAGTCCCGCCTTCTCGTGGTCTCGCCCTACGACAAGGGCTCCCTCGGCGCGATCGAGAAGGCCATCGGCAACGCCAATCTCGGACTCAATCCGAGTAACGACGGGAACGTCATCCGACTCAACTTTCCGGCCCTCACCGAGGAGCGTCGTCGCGACTTCGTCAAGCTGGTGAAGCAGAAGGCCGAGGACGGCAAGGTTGCGGTGCGCGGTGTGCGCCGTCACGCCCGCCAGGAGATCGACACCCTCGAAAAGGATCACGGTCTGCCGAAGGACGAGGTCGAGCGGCTCGAGAAGGTTCTCGACAAGATGACCCAGGACGAAGTGGCGACCATCGACGGCCTCCTCGCCCACAAGGAACAGGAACTTCTTGAGGTCTGAGGACGGCACCCTGGACGAGCCCACGGGCGAGGTCCCGGTGGTGAGCCCCTTCGACACTCGAGTGCGGGTGACCGGAGCGGAAGTGGCCCACGCCACCGGCGAGGTGCCCCGGGTGGATCCGACGACACTCCTGCAGCCCTGGACCGACGCCCCGACGGGTCAAGTACCGATCGTCGTCGCTCGCGATCAGGCCGACGCGGTCGACCCGTGGTCCAACATCCCCGCCCCGTCGTGGCGTGAAGGGGAAGCGGACTGGACCGCCCACGACGAGAGTTTTGACGCGTCCTTCCTCGGAGTTGATCCCGTGGCCCCGGTGGAGACGCCGAGTTCGTGGGCCCAGACCGCTCCCGACGCCGAGTCGGACGAGGAGGAGCTGCGCTTCGACGAGGTGCGTCGTCCCGCACCGGTGGACGAGCCCCAACGTCAGTGGCGCACCCGACACCACCAGCGCAGTAACCCCCTGGAGGGGCGCGCCGTGCGATCGGGGGGTAACCGCAGCGTCGCCCTGGCGACTCTCACCGGCATCGCCCTCGTGGTGGTCGTCCTGGCGATCTTCTACGCCGGACCCGTCGCCGTGGCGGTGCTGGTCACCGTGGTTCTCGCCCTCGGAGCGGCGGAGGTCTTCGCCGGCTACCGGGCCGCGGGCGCCCATCCCGCCACAATCCTCGGAATTGCCGCGGTCGTCCTGCTGAGTGTGGGCGTGTACGAGAAGGGCCCCTCGGCCGTCGCCCCCCTCGCCACCCTGCTCATCGTCTTCGGGTTCGTGTGGTACCTGAACGCGGAAAAGACGGTCGACGTCGTCGACGGGTTCGGTGTCACGGTGTTCGTGTTCACCTGGGTGGGCGTTCTCGGGACCTCGGCGATGGCGATGATCTCGCCCCACGCCTACGTTGGTCGACACGGACTGGCCTACACCCTCGCCACGATTCTGCTCACCGTCGCGAACGACTCGGGGGCACTCTTCGTGGGTCGCTGGTTCGGCAAGCGTCCCCTGAACGCCCGTCTCTCTCCGAATAAGACGATTGAGGGTGTTGTGGGCGGCACCCTCGCCACTCTGGTGGTGGGGGCGCTCGTCGTGCCGCTGTCCAGTCCCTGGACCATGCGCCTCGGTCTCGAAGCCGCCATCGCCATCAGCGTCGTCGTACCCCTCGGCGACCTTCTCGAGTCGATGGTGAAGAGAACCCTCGGCATCAAGGACTTCGGGCGAGTTCTGCCCGGACACGGGGGAGTGATGGACCGTATCGACGGCCTCCTCTTCGCGCTGCCCACGATGTACTTCCTGACGCACCTCCTGCACCTGGGCTGACCGTGAGCCAGCCGCGCCGCGTGGCGGTGATGGGAGTGACCGGCTCGATCGGACGCCAGAGCCTGGACGTGTTGCGTCGCGCCGATCAGTTCGAACTGGTCGCGGTGTCGGCCGGTCGACGTCTCGACGACCTCGTTGCGATCGTGGAGGAGTTTCGGGTGCCCCGCGTGGGCGTGCCCGACGAGGCGAGTGCGCGCCACCTCGCCGAGCGACTGGGTTCCGGAGTCGAGGTGGTGGTCGGTGACGCCGGGCTCGTCGAACTCTGCCGTGACGCCGACGTCGTGGTGAACGCCGTCGTGGGTTTCGCGGGACTTCCCGTCACGCTCGCCACCCTCGAGGCCGGTCGACGACTGGCCCTCGCCAATAAGGAGTCGTTGATTGCGGCGGCCCCCCTGGTCGAACGGGTCCGTTCAACGCCGGGGGCGGAGATCTGGCCGGTCGACTCCGAACACTGCGCCCTGCACCAGTGTCTCGTGGGTTCCTCCGAGGAGCCGACCCGTCCCGACGTGGAGCGACTCTGGATTACGGCGTCCGGGGGGCCCTTTCGGGGATACGGGGCGGAGGAGTTGGCCGCCGTGACTCGAGAGGCGGCGTTGCGCCACCCCACGTGGCAAATGGGCCCGAAGATCACGGTGGACTCCTCCACGCTCATGAACAAGGGACTCGAGGTCCTCGAGGCCTCCGCGCTCTTTCACGTCGAGGTCGATCGGATCGGCGTGGTGGTGCACCCCCCGTCCATCGTTCACTCCATGGTGGAGTACGTCGACGGATCGGTCCTCGCGCAGTTGAGCGCACCGGACATGAGACTCGCGATCGCCTACTGCCTCGGGGCGCCCGAACGACTAGCCCACCACTGGGGCCGCCTCGATTTCACCAAGCCTCTCCACCTCGACTTCGAACCACCTAACCGGGAGCTCTTTCCCGCTCTCGACCTCGCCTACGACTGCGCGCGGCGCGGTGGGGCGGCGCCGGCGTGGTTGTCGGCGGCTAACGAGGTCGCCGTCGAGGCCTTTCTCGAGGGGCGTCTGGCCTGGCGAGACATTATTCCCCTGGTCGCGGCCACTCTCGAGCACTTCGAGGAGGGTCCCCTCGAGTCGGTGGAGCAGTTGCGCGAGGAGGACGCGCGGGCTCGCTCGCTCGCTCACGGTAGTCTGCCTCGGTAGTGAGTACCCCCCGCTCTAGCACCCGGTCCGTCGTGACCTTCCTCGTCGGCCTCGCGCTCGTGATCGCGGTCGCGGTCGGGGCCTTCGGCTGGGCCCTCCCTCTCGTTATCTTGAGCGTTCTCGCCATCGTGATGTTCCACGAGTTTGGGCACTACCTCACCGCCCGTCTCTCGGGGATGCAGGTCACCGACTTCTTCGTGGGTTTCGGGCCACCCCTCTGGTCGATGACCCACCGCGGTACGCGCTACGGCGTGCGGGCCATCTGGGCCGGAGGATACGTGAAGGTGCCCGGGATGTCGTGGGACGACGCGGTCGATCCCGCACTCGAGCCGCGCACCTATCGGGCGGCGACCTACCCGCGCAAGGTCCTCTTCGCCTCGGCCGGATCGCTCATGCACCTGATCATGGCCCTCCTGCTGGCCTTCTCCGCCCTGGTCTTCGTGGGAGCGGCTTCGCCGACCTCGATTGGCGTCGCCGGATTCGTCACGTTCGACCACGGTGTCGCGAACGCCGCGCGCGTGGCGGGACTGAAGGCCGGCGACCAAATTGTGTCCATCAACGGACACCAGCACCCCACCATCAGTGAGATTGTGGCGAACGTTCAGGCGGCCCCGAACGGCTCCGTCACGCTGGTGGTCTTGCGGGCGGGACGGGACGTCACCCTCGTGGCCCACCCGCTCAACGGGCAGTCGTTGCGCGTGGGCGGCCAGCCCGTCACGTCCTCCAAGGTTCCCGTGGGCTACCTCGGCATCGACCTGCGCGAACTGACGACCACGACGCCGGTCCTGAGCGCGATTCCCCAGTCGTTCTCGCTGGTGTGGCACACCCTCACCGAAGCGGTCGCCTCCATCGGCCACGTCTTTTCGCCGAGCGAGTTCGTCACGCTCTACCACCAGGTGACGACGCCGGCGCTCGCCGCTCAACCCTCCCAGCAGGCCAAACGCCCGGTGTCGATCGTGGGCGTGGTCCGCGTGGCGGACCAGGCGGTGCAGTCCAACGTCGGCGCCTTCTTGCAGATTCTGGTGGTCCTCAACATCTTCGTGGGGGTCCTCAATATGCTGCCCCTTCTCCCGCTCGACGGGGGGCACGTGGCGGTCGCGACCTACGAACGACTGCGCCGTCGTCGGGGGGTGCCCTACCGGGCCGACCTGCGCAAGATGATGCCGGTGGTCTACGCCTTCGTCACCGTCCTTCTTGTGCTCTTCGCCTCGACGCTCTACCTCGATATTGCCCACCCCATCGCTAATCCGTTCCGCTAGTCGTTCGACGCGGTGTCTCGTCCGGGCAGAATAGAACCGTGGATATCTCCTCAACTCTCCTGACCCCGCGCCGCGCGACCCGACAGATTCACGTGGGTCGCGTCGCCGTCGGTGGTGACGCTCCGATCTCCGTCCAGTCGATGACGACCACCAAGACCTCGGACGTGGAGGGCACTCTCCAGCAGATCTACGCCCTCGCGGCGGCCGGGGCGGACATCGTGCGCTGCACCTGCAACGACGCGGCGGCCGCGGAGGGCTTGGCCCAGATCGTCCCGCGTTCCCCGGTGCCCCTCGTCGCCGACATTCACTTTCACGTCGAGATGGCCCTCGCGGCCCTCGAAGCGGGCGTGCACGGACTGCGGCTCAACCCCGGCAATCTCCGCAAGCCCTCCGAGATCAAGTTGGTGGCCTCGGAGGCGAAGGACCGGGGCGTACCTATTCGCATCGGAGTGAACGCCGGATCGCTGCACCCCGAGATCTACGAGCGCTTCGGGGGCGCGACGCCGGAGGCCCTCGTCGAGTCCGCCCGTCTCGAACTGGAGTACTTCCGGGAGGTCGACTTCGAGGACGTGAAGATCTCGGTGAAGGCCTCGTCGGTCGCCACCATGATCGCCGCCTACCGTCTCGCCTCGGAGACCTTCGACCACCCCCTCCACCTCGGAGTCACCGAGGCCGGACCCCTGCCCGGTGGCCTCCTCAAGGGAACGGCCGGCATCGCGACCCTTCTCGCCGAGGGTATCGGGGACACCTTGCGCTACTCCCTGACGGCCGATCCGGTCGAGGAGGCCCGCGCCGGGCGCCAACTCCTCGAAGCTCTCGGCCTGCGGGAGCGTCGGGGCCTCGACCTCATTGCCTGTCCGAGCTGCGGACGCACCGAGATTGACGTCATCGCAGTCGCCACCGAAGCCCAAGAGGCCCTGTCGGAGATGAACATCCCGATTCAGGTGGCGGTCATGGGGTGCGTGGTGAACGGACCCGGAGAGGCCCGACACGCCGACCTCGGTATCGCCGCGGGTCGTCGCCGGGGCCACCTGTTCATTCGGGGTCAGATCGTTCGCGTCGTGCCCGAAGCCGAGATGGTTTCCGCCCTGGTCGAGGAGGCTCAGCGCATCGCCGACGAGGGGGTGGAGGCCCGTCTCGCTCGTCGGGACCTCGCCGCCGCGGCGCTCGCCGAGGAGGATCGAGCGCTCCTGCTCGACGAAAAGGGCCTCGACGCCAACGCCGCTAACCTCACCATCGAGCGCATACGGCGCCGGACTCAGGGACAAGGGTAGGTCGCATGGCGAAGTGGTGGCGTACGTTAGGTAGCGCCGTGGGTGTCGGGGTGCTGAGTATCGCGGGACTGGTCGTGGGGCCCCTGACGGCCGGGGCTTCGGGTTCCTTCGCCATCGCGCTCACGACTCCGGCGTCCCAAACGGTCCAGGGACTCGCGACGATCGACTTCACGGTGAGCGTTCCCTCGGCCGACACCGTCCACCAGGTCTGCTTCGCCGTGAACGGTAATTCCTCGCTCATGTCGAACGCCGGGGCCACCATCATCTTCTCCAACAATCTGCAGAACCAGGCCGCCCTGAACAGCCAGTCCTGCTACACCAACATCGACGCGGGGGGCACGAAGGCGGTCGCCCAGAACATCACCTTCGACGTCCAGGCCGACACCACGCCGTGGCCGAACGGAACCTACGCCGTCTCGATCGCCGTGACCGACGCCTCGGGTCGTACCGAGTCCGGCCCCGTGACGACCCTCGTGACGAAGAATCCCGCTCCGACGGTGCGCTGGACCTCGCCCCCCGGCACCGTCGCCGGGAAGACGACCATCAGTTTCGCCACGGACGCCGCGCGCCCGGGAACCTCCCACATCGCCGAGGTCTGCTTCGTCGTCAACAACAACCCGAAGAAGTTACGGGGCAGCTACATCAAGGTGACCTACTCCAACGGGGGGTACTGGACTCAGCTGATTCCGGGGGCCATCGGTGACCACCCCGGCCTCCAGACGCCGACCAACGCCTGCATCGCCAACATCGACTCGACGAGTCCCCAGAACTTCATCGGTGAGTCGAACTCGATCACCGGGCTCGTGACCCTCGACACCACCTCGTGGGGTAACGGTTCGTACCAGATTGTGCCGATCGTGACCGACTCCATTGGTCGTTCGGTCACCGGTCCCGCCCTGCGCCTCACGGTGAGAAACCTCGGTCCCTCGGTGTCGTGGGGGGTCCACCCCAGTTCCATCTCCACGAAGACCGTCTTTCACCTGAACGCCGCCGCGAGTTCGACGGGCACCTCCAACCTCAACATGATCTGTCTCGACACCCCGGGACACCCCGGTCTGCTCTCCCAGGACCTCGCCTACGTGGACTTCATCAACGGGGGGCGGCGCCAAGTCTTCTTGACCTCGACGGGCTGTCTGCCCCAGACGGTGAGTGCGGTGCCGAACTCGCCCTTCGTGTCCGGTCTCGACGTGACCGTGAACCCCGAGAACTGGAAGAGCGGGCGTTTCACTATTCAGCCCACCGTCTGGGACACCAACAATCGTCACAGCGTGGGCGCGACCATCGGGGTCACCTACCAGGCCCCGAAGGCCCTCGCCCCCCACGTCATCCGGACGTTCTGCAACACCTCGGAGAAGATCATCACGACGACCCAGGGGACTCAGTACCGCTGGACCTACGTGTACGTCTACGTGTGGTCGAACTACAACGTGACGCAGAGTCCGGCGAACTTCTCCCTCGGACAAACCCGGCCCTGCTAGGACCCGGGTAGTCTGACGGGCACTGAATCCGAGGAGCATCGTGGCCCAACCGTCCGTTCTGACCCCCCAGGGGGAGGACTTTCCCCGCTGGTACCAAGACGTGGTGCAAAAGGCCGAGATGGCCGACAACGGCCCGGTGCGCGGGACCATGGTGATTCGTCCCTACGGCTACGCCATCTGGGAGCGCATTCAGCGCGAGATGGACGACCGCATCAAGGCCGCCGGGGCCCAGAACGCCTACTTCCCGTTGTTCATCCCCGAGAGCTACCTCCACCGCGAGGCCGAGCACGTGGAAGGTTTTTCGCCCGAGCTCGCCGTGGTGACTCACGCCGGGGGGGCGGAGTTGGCCGAGCCGGTCGTCGTGCGACCCACCTCGGAGACGGTCATCGGGGAGTTCATGGCCAAGTGGATTCAGTCCCACCGGGACCTGCCCCTGCTCCTCAACCAGTGGGCCAACGTCGTGCGCTGGGAGCTGCGCCCCCGTCTCTTTCTGCGCTCCTCGGAGTTCCTCTGGCAGGAGGGCCACACCGCGCACGCGAGCGCCGAGGACGCCTCGCGTTACGCCACCCTGATTCACCTCGAGGTCTACAACGACTTCCTCGAACAGGTCCTCGCCCTCCCGGCGATCGTGGGGATTAAGCCGCCGAGCGAGCGGTTCGCCGGGGCCGTCAACACGATGACCTGTGAGGGCATGATGCGTGACGGCAAGGCGCTTCAACTGGCCACCTCCCACGAGTTGGGTCAGAACTTCGCCAAGGCCTTCAACATCGTCTTTCAGGGTGACGACGGCGAGTCCCAGTACTGCCACACCGCCTCGTGGGGGGCGTCCACTCGCCTCGTGGGTGGACTCATCATGGCCCACGGCGACGACCGGGGTCTGCGGGTGCCGCCCCGCCTCGCCCCCTGGCAGGTCGTGGTGGTCGCGGTGCGCGACGACGACGAGGTCCTCCACGGGGCGCGAGAGATTGCTCGCGAACTCCTCGAGTCCGGCGTGCGCTCCCACCTCGACACCGGCCGGGGCAGTTTCGGCCGCCGGGTGACCGACTGGGAGATTAAGGGCGTGCCCCTCAGGGTCGAGGTGGGTCCCCGCGACCTCGCGAGCGGACAGGTAACCCTCGTTCGACGGGACGGGGGAGAGAAGATCAGCGTGGCCCGCGCGGAGATGGTGAGCGTGGCGCGTCGCCTCCTCGACGAGATGCACGACGAGTTCTACCAGGAGGCCCTGGCGTTCCGGGAGTCCCGGACCGTCACCGTCGCGAGCGTGGACGAGGCCCTCGAGGGGGCCCAGAACGGCTTCGCGCGAGTGCCCTGGGACCTCCTCGACGAGGCGGCGGAGGCCCGCTTGAAGGCCGACGCGGTAACCGTGCGCTGTCTCGTTCGGGCCGACGGAACCCTGCCCCTCCACGAGAAGGAGCCCGATCTCGTTGCCGTCGTGGCTAAGTCATACTAAAGCAGCGACCCTCGAGAGACCTTTATTTCTTCCCTCCTGACCTGGTAGACTGTCCCCTACAGTCCGCTGGAGGACGCCTGGACTCGTGATGCGCGGGCCTTTTGGCCCGCGCTTTTTCGTTGTCGGCGTTCAGATGGAGGAGAGGAGGCGACAATGGAGTTCACCGAGACCTTTCGGGACCTGCTACGCCCCCTCGACCTCGAACTCTACGACATCGACTTCTCCGCGGGAACCCTTCACGTCACCGTGCGGGCGGCCGACGGCCTCGACGTGGAGCGCTTGAGCGACGCCACCCGAGTCCTGTCGAGGTGGCTCGACGAGAACGACCCCATCGAGGGCCGTTACGTCCTCGACGTCTCGAGCCCCGGTCTCGAGCGCCGCCTACGCACGCCGGAACACTTCGCGGGGGCGATCGGTGAAGTGGTGACCCTTCGGGAGCGACGCAGTGGTGAGGCCACCCGTCGACTCCAGGGGGTGCTTCGTTCGGCGAACGGCACCACCGTCACCCTGGAGGACGCCCAGGCGGGACTCGTCGAGGTCGTCCTCAGCGAGGTCGAGCGGGCCCGCACGGTGTTCGAGTGGGGCCCCACTCCGAAGTCCACCGGGCCCCAATCGAAGAAGTCCTCCGGCGCCGGCTCCAAGGCCGCGTCACCTCGTCCTACTCCGAGCCCGAAAGGTTAAGCCATGGCCAACTTTGAGTTTCTCGAGGCGCTGGGTCAAATCGCCCGCGACCAGAACATCGACGAGGGGGAGCTGTTGATGGCTCTCGCCAACGCGCTCCTCGCCGCCTACAAGCGTCGTCCCGACTCGGCCGAGGACGCCGAGGTGGAGATCAATCCGGAGACCGGTGAGATCAAGGTCTGGGGTCTCGAACTCGACCTCGAGGGCAACGTGGTTCGCGAGTGGGACGCCACGCCGGACGACTTCGGTCGTATCGCCGCCCAGACCGCCAAGCAGGTTCTGATGCAGCTCATTCGGGACATCCAGCGTCGCCAGATGTACGAGGAGTTCGCTAACCGCGAGGGAGACATCGTCTCGGGCACTGTTCAGCAGAACGACAACCGCTACACCCTGCTCGACCTTGGTCGGGTGGAGGCGTTGTTGCCCCAGGCGGAGCAGATCGCCTTCGAGCGCTACGAGCACGGCGCCCGCATCAAGGTCTACATCGTCGAGGTGCGAAAGACCAACAAGGGCCCCCAGATCGTCGTGAGTCGGACTCACCCGGCCCTCGTCGCGAAGCTCTTCGAGATCGAGGTGCCCGAGATCGCCAACGGCATTGTCGACATTCGCGCCATCGCTCGGGAGCCCGGACACCGCACGAAGATCGCCGTGGCCTCGAACGACACGATGGTCGACCCCGTCGGGGCCTGCGTCGGGGCTCGCGGTTCGCGCGTCCGCAACATCACGAACGAGCTGCGCTCCGAGCGCATCGACGTCGTCCCCTTCTCCGACGACCCCGTCGAGTTCATTCAGTCGGCCCTCCAACCCGCCCGGGTGCGCGAGGTGCGCCTCGACGAGGCCGAGGGCGTGGCGACCGTCATCGTGCACGACCAGCAACTCTCGCTGGCCATCGGTAAGGAGGGGCAGAACGCCCGACTCGCCGCCCGTTTGACGGGGTGGCGCATCGACATCCGCTCCGAGAACGAGGACACCGAGGACGAGGTCACCGAAGAGGTCTGGACCGACGGTGACGTGGTGGTCGAGGAGGTCACGGCGAGCGCCGACGGCGTGAGCGTGGAGGACGTGGTCGCCCGCGACGCCGAAGGTCACGAGGCCGAGGTGCTCGTCGTGAGCGACGAGTCCGACGGGGCCGAGAGCGACGGAGGGGACCAGTAACCTCTCCGGAGCGCACCTGCGTGGCCTGCCGGCGCCGTCGGCCGGATCACGAGTTGGTGCGCCTCGGCCGAACTTCGGACGGCGACGTCATCGTCGGACGGGGACCCGGTCGGGGGGCGTGGATCTGTCCGAGCGAGGAGTGTCTCGCCCGACTTCGACGGAGCGCTCTGGAGCGAGCGTGGCGCTCGACGATCTCGGAGGAGGCCGTCGAGCGAGTGCGCGAACGAGTGGGGACCCAAATCCCCGGAAGTGTGAAAGAATAGACAACTGTCGCCGCGTCGCGGGGACAGAGGCAAAGGTGCGTTTTGGCGTCAAAGAAGATTAGGGTTCACGAGCTCTCGAAGGAGCTGGGTATCACGAGCAAGGAGTTGCTCGCGCTCGCCCAGACGCTCGGTATCGGGGCGTCGAGTCCCTCCGCGTCCATCGAGGACGCCCAGGCCGACCGCATTCGGCGTAAGGCTGACGCTGAAGGAATTCGGCGCCGTGCTCACGAGGAGGCGAAGGCCCCCGCGAAGGCTGCAGAGGTCGCCGAGGTGACCCCTCCGACTCCCGCGGCACCCGCCGCTCCCGCGGAGGCCCGTCCGAGCGAGGAGTCGACGACCCGTACGGTGCGCTCACCCCGCGTCGCCCCGCCGGCTCGCCCGAGCGCCCCGCCCCGTCCGTCCCCGGAGGGGCCGACCACCATTCGCCCGAGCCGTCCGTCGACGCCGCCGCCGAGTGAGGGGGAGTCGCGTCCCCGACCCCCGGTCTCCTCGATTACCGGCCGCCCGATTCCGCCGCCCCCCGGACGTCCGATGTCCCCTTCGGGCCGCCCGATTCCGCCACCCCCCGGACGCCGTCCCGGTCCCGGAGGCGCCCCCGGCTCGTCACGACCCGGTGGGGGAGGGCCGCGCCCGATGGCGCCCCGTCCCGGCCAGAACTTCCGGTCCGCTCCCGGTGGATCACGTCCGCCGCTCGGTGCACCGCGTCCCGGCGCGCCCTCGGCGCCCCCCGGTGGGCGCGGCGCCCCCGGTGCGGGTCGTGGACCCGGCGGTGGACCTCGGGGTTCGCAGCGCAAAGTCAAGAGTCGTCGCCGTCGTAACGTCGAGGAGCTCGAGCCGACCCAGATGACGAGCTGGCAGCCGTCCTCGGCGCCGGTCCCCGACGGTGAGATCATTGTCGAGCGGGGTTCGACCGCTCAGGACCTCGGTCCGAAGCTGAACCGCAGTGCGGCCGACATCATCCGATTCCTCTTCCTCCAGGGAGAAATGGTCACGGCCGTTCAGGCGCTGAGCGAGGACATGATCGAGCTCTACGCCGCCGAAGTGGGCGCCACCGTGAAGTTGGTCGACCCGGGTGAAGAGCAAGAAGCCGCCCTCCTCGCGCGCTACTTCGACGAGGGCGACCTCGAAGAGGAGCACGAGGCCGTCGCTCGTCCCCCGGTCGTGACCGTCATGGGACACGTCGACCACGGAAAGACGAAGTTGCTCGACCAGATTCGCAAGACCAACGTCGTCGCCGGTGAGGCGGGGGGCATCACCCAGCACATCGGTGCGTACCAGGTCCAGTGGCACGGTCGGGCGATCGCCTTCCTCGACACCCCCGGTCACGAGGCGTTCACCGCCATGCGAGCGCGCGGGGCCAAGGTCACCGACATCGTCATCTTGGTGGTGGCGGCCGACGACGGCGTCATGCCCCAGACGGTCGAGGCGATTAACCACGCCAAGGCCGCCGAGGTGCCGATTATCGTCGCCGTGAACAAGGTGGACAAGCCCGACGCGAATCCCGACCGCGTTTTGCAGCAACTCTCCGAACACGGGCTCGTCCCGGAGAAGTGGGGCGGCGAGACCATCACGGTGGAGATCTCCGCCCTCCAGAACCTCGGCATCGACGAGTTGTTGGAGCAGGTCCTCCTCGTCGCCGAACTGGAAGAGTTGACCGGTCGCGCCGAGGGTCGGGCCACCGGTACCGTTCTCGAGGCCAATCTCGAAGTCGGACGAGGCCCCGTGGCGACCGTCATGGTCCAGCAGGGCGTCCTGCGCGTCGGTGACGTGGTGGTCGCCGGACCGGCCTTCGGTAAGGTGAAGGCCCTCATCGACGACCAGGGTCGTCAGGTGAAGTTTGCCGGTCCCTCGACTCCGGTTCAGGTCCTCGGGTTCTCCGAACCGCCGAACGCCGGTGACGAGATGAGGGTCTCCCTCGACCTCGGTAACGCCCGTTCCCTCGCCGAAGCGCGCGCCCAGCGCCAGCGCCTCACGGTGCACCAGCCCACCGGAACCCAAGGTGGTGGCGCTCGCCTCGAGGATCTGTTCGAACAGATCCAGCGCGGTGAGACGGCCACGCTCAACGTGGTCTTGAAGGCCGACGTTCAGGGTTCGTTGGAGGCCTGTACGGAGTCGCTGCGCAAGTTGGAGCGCGAGGACGTTCGCCTCGTGATTGTGCACCGCGGAGTGGGCGGGATCACCGAGAACGACGTGCAGTTGGCCAAGGCCTCCAGCGCGACCATCATCGGCTTCAACGTCCGACCGGACCGTCGCAGTCGCGACATGGCCGACTCCGAGGGCGTGGAGATTCGTACCTACGAAGTCATCTACAAGTTGATCGAGGAGATTCAGGCGGCCATGCTCGGTCTGCTCTCGCCGGTCTTCGAAGAGGTCGTCACGGGTGAGGCCGAAGTGCGCGAAGTCTTCCGCATCCCCCGCGTGGGAGCTATTGCGGGCTGCATGGTGCGCGACGGGGTCATTACCCGCGGGTCGAAGGTGCGATTCCTTCGCGAGGGCACCATCATCTGGAAGGGTTCCATCACGTCGCTCAAGCGCTTCAAGGAAGACGCCCGCGAAGTAGCCGCTGGATTCGAGTGTGGTGTCGGTCTCTCCGACTACCAGGACTTGAAGGAAGGCGACCTCATCGAGACCTACGAAGAGCGCGAGATACCGCGCACGGCCTAAGTCATGGCCCACTCGTCGGGGCACCACCCCTATCCACGTTCGGCACGCATCAACCAGATCATCCGTGAGGTGGTCTCGGAGGAGCTCGTCCGGGTGGCTGACCTCGACGAGCGGTTGGGTTTTGTCACCGTGACCGGGGTGGAGGTCTCGGGGGATATGCGACACGCCGTCGTCTACCTCGACACCCTCTCCCCGTCGGCGGCGGAGGTGCTCGCCGAACGTCGGGGCCAGATTCAGGGATCCCTCAACGCTCAGACCCGGATGAAACGGACGCCCAAACTGGTATTCGAGGCCGATCCGGCCATCTCGTCCGGGGAGGCGGTGGAGGAGATTATCCGGCGCCTGCGCGAGCGTGAGTAGGACCGAGCGACCGGCTGACGTGGTCGGAGTACTCCTGATTGATAAGCCCTCGGGTCTCACGAGTCACGACGTCGTCGCCCGGTTACGTCGAGTACTGCGGACCTCGCGGATCGGTCACGCCGGTACTCTCGACCCCCTCGCCACCGGACTGCTCGTCGTCGCGGTCGGGCCGGCGACTCGACTCCTCCGTTTCGCCCAAGCCGAGACCAAGCGCTACCTCGCCCGGGTCCGCTTCGGCGCGGCCACCGACTCACTCGACGCCGACGGAGTCGTGATCGAGGAGACGTCGGACGTTCTGCGAAGCCGGGACCAGGTGGCCGACGCCGGTCAGCGGTTCCTCGGCGTGACTCGTCAAGTTCCCCCGATGGTCTCGGCGGTGAAGGTCGGGGGACGTCGACTCCACGAACTGGCGCGCCAGGGGGTCGAGGTGGAGCGACCGGAGCGCGAGATCACCGTCACCCACTTCGGGGTGAGCGCGACGGAGAGTCCCGTCGAGTGGGATCTCGACATCACCTGCTCGAGCGGGACCTACGTACGCGTGCTCGCCGCTGATCTCGCGCGGGAGCTCGGGACTCTCGGGCACCTCGTCGCCCTCCGACGACTGGCGAGCGGAGTGCACGACGTGGCGAACGCCCTAACCTTGACCGCGGTGGAAGAGTCCGAGAGTCCTCGCGAGCACCTGCTCGCCGCCGACGTCTTGGTGCAGGGTCTCGCGCGGGTGAGTCTCACGGAAGCTCAGGCGACGGCCATGCGCCGGGGACAACGCGTGACGTTGGAGTCCTCCGACGACGGGCCCCTCGCGGCGTTTGATTCGGCGGGCGCGCTCGTGGGCGTGCTGCAGTCGCGGCGCGACTACTGGCAGCCCGACGTGGTGTTCTCGGGGGCCGTCTCGTGAGAGTGACCCGATACGACTCCGAACTCGCTCGCCCCAGTGTGGTGGCGATCGGGGTCTTCGACGGGGTCCACCGGGGCCATCAGCAGTTGATTCGCCGGGTCGTCGAACGAGCCCGCGAGTGGGAGTGCGTGTCCTCGGTCGTGACCTTTGATCCCCACCCCGGGGCGGTCGTGTCCCCGAACGGGGGACCCGAACTGCTCGCGACCCTCGACCAGCGTCTCGAGTCCTTCGCGCAACTCGGGGTCGACCAAGTGAGAGTCATCGACTTCACTCGGGATATCGCCGGCCAGAGTGCCGAGGAGTTCGTGGATGAGGTTCTCGTCACCCAACTCGGGGCGCGAGGCGTCGTCGTGGGGGATGACGCCCACTTCGGACGGGGCCGGGAGGGCAATCTCGAGCTGCTGCGCCGGCTCGGCGGCTTGCGAGGATTTGACGTGGAGTCGGCCGGGGCGATCGGGGAAGAGCAGCGGTTCTCGAGCTCCCTCGTGCGCGACCTCCTCCGCGACGGGGAGGTCGCGGAGGCGGCTCACGTCCTCGGACGCCCCTTCATCCTGCGCGGACTGGTGGCCCACGGGGACGCGCGCGGGCGCCAAATCGGCTTTCCGACGGCCAACCTCGAGACCCAGGTTCGCCAAGCCCTGCCCCAACTCGGCATCTACGCCGGACTGAGCAAAGTGGGTGAGGAGTGGATCGCCTCGGCGATCTCGGTGGGGACGCGACCCCAGTTCTACGACGGGGCCCGACCCCTCGTCGAGTCTCACCTCATCGACTACCGGGGCGACCTCTACGACACCGAGATGGACGTGGCGTTTCTCGCCCGCCTCCGGGCCGAAGCCCGCTTCTCCTCGCTCGACGCGTTGGTGGAACAAATGGGTCGAGACGTCGACGACGCCCGGCGAATCGCCGAAAACTTCGGTTCTCGCTCTCCCGACCTGCTAGGCTAGGAACTCGGTCAGCGACGCTGGCTGTGTGAGTTGTCACGTGGCGACTCGCAACGTGACCCAACTCAGTAAGGCACTACGAATGGCTGAGAAGCAGCAGATCATCCAGGACTACCGCAAGCACGAAACGGACACCGGCTCGCCCGAGGTTCAGATCGCCATCTTGACGTCCCGCATCTCTCATCTCACCGAGCACCTGAAGGTCCACAAGGGTGATCACCACACCCGTCGCGGACTCATGAAGCTCATCGGACAGCGCCGTCGCTTGCTCGACTACGTCCAACGGGGCGACGTCGAGCGTTACCGCGAACTGATTGGTCGTCTCGGCATTCGTCGCTAGCCGAACTGCGGGGGAGTCCCCCGCGCATCTCACGGGCGCTGGACGCCAGTGGAGAATCGTCGCGCGTCGAAGGTTGCTCACTGGGTTCCGGGTTCGGGGGTGAGACAACCAAGGAGTATCCCATGACTGACGCGATTCGCGTGAGTAGTCCCCTGACGGGAACGGACAAGACCCTGTCGTTCGAGGCCGGAGAGTTGGCCCAGTTGGCCGACGGCGCCGTTCTCGCGCGCCTCGGCGACACCATCGTCCTCGCGACCGTCACCGCCGCGCGCCACGTACGGGAGGGAATGGACTTTTTCCCCCTGACCGTGGACATCGAGGAGCGCAGCTACGCCGCCGGAAAGATCCCCGGGTCCTTCTTCCGCCGCGAAGGCAAGATCTCGGACCAGGCCGTCTTGATCTGCCGACTCATCGACCGTCCGCTGCGCCCGTCCTTCCCGAAGGGCTTTCGTAACGAGGTCCAGGTCGTCGGAACGGTCTTCAGTGCCGACCAGCAGAACCCCCACGACATCCTGGCGATTAACGCCGCCTCGGCCGCCCTCATGCTCTCCGGTATCCCCTTCGAGGGACCGATCGGTGCGGTGCGCATGGCCTACACCACCGACGGCGAGTGGATCGCCCACCCCACCTACCAGCAGGGTGACGAGTCGGTCTTCGAGTTGGTCGTGGCCGGTCGGGCCCTCACCGACTCGGTCGAGTCCGACGTCGCCATCATGATGGTGGAGGCGGGCGGCACCGAAGGGTCCTTCGAGCGCTACGCCGAGGGTGCCCCCAAGGTCTCCGAAGAGGTTCTCGCCGCCGGTCTCGAAGCCTCCAAGCTCTGGATCCGCGAGTCGGTCAATCTCCAACGCGAACTGGTGCGCGAGTTCGTCGCCGCCCGTGGTCCGATCGAGATGATGCCCTACCAGGTGCAGGCCGACTACGGCGACGACGTGATGGAGCGGGTCCGTGAAGTGGGCGAAGCCCGCCTCGCCGAGGCCAACCGCATCACCACGAAGGCCGCCCGTCAGGCCGCCCTCGACGAGGTGAGCGCCGCGATTACCGCCGAGTTGGTGGAGTTCGCCGACCGCGCCTCCGAGATCAAGGCCGCGGTGAAGTCACTCACGAAGAAGTTGGTGCGCCAGCGCATCACGAACGAGGGAGTGCGCATCGACGGCCGGTCGACGACCGACATTCGCCCCCTCTCGGCCAAGGTCGACCTCTTCCCGATGACCCACGGTTCGGCGCTCTTCCAGCGCGGCGAGACCCAGGTCGTGAACGTCACCACCCTCGGTATGCCCCGCATGCAACAGCAGATCGACTCGATCTCGCCCGACGAGTTCCGTCGCTACATGCACCACTACAACTTCCCGCCGTACTCGACGGGTGAGACCGGTCGCGTGGGGGCGCCGAAGCGTCGCGAAATTGGACACGGCATGCTCGCCGAACGCGCGCTCATCCCCGTGCTGCCGAGCCCCGAGGAGTTCGCCTACGCCCTGCGCGTGGTCTCCGACGTGATGCAGTCGAACGGTTCGACCTCCATGGCGTCGGTCTGTGGCTCGACTCTGTCGCTCATGGCGGCCGGTGTGCCGATTAAGGCTCCCGTCGCCGGTATCGCGATGGGCCTCGTCTACGAGAACGGCACCTACACCACCCTGACCGACATCCTCGGCGCCGAGGACGCCTTCGGTGACATGGACTTCAAGGTGGCCGGCACCGCCGACGCGGTGACCGCGCTACAGCTCGACACCAAGATCGACGGACTGCCCGCCGACGTGCTGGCTCGCGCCCTGCACCAGGCGAAGGAGGCCCGTCTCGCGATTCTCGACGTCATCACCTCGACGATTGCCGAGCCCCGCCAGAGTGTCTCCGACGTCGCTCCGAAGATCGTGTCTCTCGAGATTCCGATCGACAAGATCGGTGAGGTCATCGGACCGAAGGGGAAGGTCATCAACACCCTCCAGCAGGAGACCGGCGCCGACATCACCGTCGACGACGACGGCATGGTCGGTACCGTCACCATCGGGGCGAAGGACGGCCGCGCGGTCGAAGAGGCCAAGCGTCGTATCTCCCTGATCCTCGATCCGCCGAGTGCCGAAGTCGGGGCGACCTACCAGGGCCGCATCGTCAACATCGCCAAGTTCGGCGCCTTCGTCAACATCCTCCCGGGTCGCGACGGACTCCTCCACATCTCGAAGATGTCACCGCTCAACGGCGGTAAGCGCATCGGTGAGGTGAGCGACGTGGTCGAACTCGGCCAGGCCATCGAGGTCAAGGTGGACGACATCGATCCCCAGGGCAAGGTCTCTCTCTCCCTCGTGGGCTACGAACTGCCTGAGGGTGCCGACGGAGGGTTCGAGGCGCCCCGCGAGCGTGCCCCCCGTGAACGAGACCGCGACCGCGACCGTGACCGTGACCGTGACCGCGCTCCGCGCGAGCGTGGGCCCCGGACCGAGTCGCCGAGCGCGTCGAGCTTCGAGGACTCCTTCGAGGCCGAGCTCGCCGCCGAGATCGGTGACCTCGGTCCCGCATCCTCGGCGATGCCCGACGACGGTCCCCGCGGACCGCGCCGCCGCCGCCGTTAACTCTCCTGCGAGGGGCCGTCGGGTAGTACCGGCGGCCCCTACAGTAGAACGATGATCAGAACACTCCTCGTCGGCGGAGCCGGTCGGATGGGCCAAGCGCTCGGGGAGGGTCTGTCCGCCCTCTCGTCCGTGGACGTGGTCGGTCTCGTCGATCCCCACGAACCGGCCCGCCTCTTCTCGGCCCCCCACTTTCGTTCCCTCGAGGACGTCTCGGTAGCCGTCGACGCCGTCGTGGACTTTTCTCGTCCGGACTCGGTCGTGCTTTCGGCCGACTGGTGCGCGAGTCACGGCGCCGGACTCGTGGTCGGGACGACGGGACTGAGCGACGAGCAGCGTTCTCGCCTCGAACGGGCGGGGGAATCGGTCGGGGTGATTCTCGCCGCCAACTTCTCCCTCGGCGCCGTGTTGTCCGAGCGCTTCGCCGCCATGGCCGCCCCCTTCTTCGATCGCGTGGAGATTGTGGAACTTCACCACGACGGCAAGGTGGACGCCCCTTCCGGTACCTCTCTCGTCACGGCTCGGGCCATTCGCGAGGCTCGTGAGCGAGCCGGGCGAGTGACGGCCCCGGAACCGACGGAGCGCTTCACTCTCGAGAGCGCGCGGGGGGCCGACGCGGGGGGTGGCGTGAGAATTCACTCCGTTCGCCTCCCCGGACTCGTCGCCCACCAGGAGATCCTTTTCGGGGGTCCGGGGGAGGGGCTCACGATTCGTCACGACTCCTTCGACCGCCAGAGTTTCGTCCAGGGCGTCGCCCTCGCTCTCGCCCACGTGAACGATCAGCCGGGGTTCTTTAGCGGTATCGACCACTTGATCGGGTGAGATCACCCGGAGGAGACGGGGCCCCCTGGTAGTTTTAACGAGTGGATACTCCTCGCTTTGGTCGTGTTCTGACCGCGATGGCCACTCCCTTCGACGAACGAGGTGAGTTGGACCTCGACGGTGCGGCCGACCTCGCCCGTCACCTGGTGGCCGCCGGTAACGAGGGGCTGGTGGTCGCCGGATCGACCGGGGAGGGCAGTTCTCTCAGTGATCAGGAGAAGTTGGACCTCTTCTCCTGCGTCGCCGCTGCGGTGAGCGTCCCGGTGCTCGCCGGCACGTCCTCGCCCGATACCCGACACTCGGTGGAGCTCACTCGACGAGCCTCCTCGACGGGAGTCGCCGGTATCCTCGCCACCACGCCGGCCTACGCCCGTCCCTCCCAGTCGGGCCTGCGCGACCACCTCGTGGCCCTCGCCGAGGCGACCGATCTCCCGGTGATGCTCTACGACATTCCGGTGCGCACCGGCCGAAAGATTAAGGCGGGGACGACCCACGAGATCGTGAAGCGCTGCCCGAACGTCCTCGCCCTCAAAGACGCCTCCGGTGAACTGGTGGCCGCGGGGGAGTTGGCCTACCAGACGAGGGGGCGACTCGATCTCTACAGCGGTGACGACTCGTTGACCCTGGCCTTCCTCGCTCTCGGAGCGGTCGGGGTCGTCTCGGTGGCCGGCCACTGGGCCGCCCCGGAACTTCGCCGCCTCGTCGACTCCGTGGTCGAGGGCGATCTCGACACGGCGAGGGAGATGCACCATCGCCTGGCGCCCAGTTTCGAGGTGGAGACGAGCGAGGAGTACCCGAATCCGGTCCCGACCAAGGCCGCTCTGCGCTGCCTCGGCTGGCCCGGGGGTGAGTGTCGCGCCCCGCTCGGACGGGGCGACGCCGTGATTGAGGAGAGGGTCGGACGAGTGATTGCGGATTTGAGAGCGCGGCGTGGCTAAATCGGACGTGGTACGGGTGACCTTTCTCGGAGGGCTCGGGGAGATCGGTCGTAACTGCCTCGCCCTCGAGTACCGGGGTCGTATCGTTGTCGTGGACGCGGGGTTGATGTTTCCCGAACCGGATATGTACGGCGTGGACCTCATCCTGCCGGACTTTCGGTGGTTGGTCGAGCGTCGTGACCGCGTCGACGCGGTGGTGCTCACTCACGGACACGAGGACCACACGGGATCGTTGCGCTACCTCCTCCAGGACGTCAACGTCCCGGTCTACGGTTCGGCCCTGACCCTCGGCTTCGCCCGTCACCGTCTCACCGAGGCCAAGGTCGCGGGACTGGAGTTCATCGAGGTCGAGGACCACGAACGCCGGCGCATCGGCCCCTTCGAGGTGGAGTTCCTTCCGGTCACCCACTCGGTGCCCTCCGCCCACAGTCTCGTCTTTCACACCGAACTCGGAGCGATCGTGCACTCCGGGGACTTCAAGTTGGACCAGAACCCGATTGACGACCGGCGCACCGACCTCGCCCGGTTGGCCGCGCTCGGTGACGAGGGGGTGGCCCTCCTGCTCGCCGATTCGACCAACGCCGAGGAGCCTGGTTTCACGCCCTCGGAGAGTTCCGTCGGGGTAGCGCTGCGTCGCGTGTTTCTGGAACGCCCGGAACGACGCATGGTCGTCGCCTGCTTCGCCTCCCACGTTCACCGGATTCAGCAGATCGCCGACGTCGCGGTGGCCCAGGGGAGAAAAATCGCCCTCATGGGTCGCTCCATGGAGGCCAACGTCAAGTTGGCGCGAAAGCTCGGCCTCCTCCACATCGAGCCGGCCGATCTCGTGGACATCGAGAACATCTCGCGGTACCAACCGGGGGAGATCTGCGTGATCTGCACCGGGGCCCAGGGCGAACCCCTGGCCGCTCTCTCCAAGCTGGCCCGGGGGGATCACAAGTCCTTCGAGGTGGGTGAAAAGGACACCGTCGTTCTCAGTTCCCACCCCATTCCCGGTAACGAGTGGTCGGTGGGACGGGTCATCGACGACCTCCACCGGGCCGGTACCGAGGTCATCGACTCCTCCCGCGAACCGGTGCACGCCTCCGGTCACGCCCGTCAGGGTGAACTGCGCACCTACCACCAGTTACTGCGGCCGCGAAACTTCGTGCCGGTCCACGGCGAGTACCGGCACATGGTGCACCACGCCCGTCTGGCCGAGGGGATGGGGCTCGACCCCCGGCACGTCATCGTCTGCGAGGACGGCGATCAAATCGAACTCTCGGCCGCCGGTATCCGACGCTGCGGTCAGGTGCCGGCCGGATTTCACTACATCGACGGCACGGCCGGCGACCTCGACGAGCGGCCCCTCGAAGAGCGGCGCATGTTGGCCGAGTTCGGCGTCGTCCTCATCAGCGCCGGAGTGCACGCCGAGCGGGGGGAGATCTCCCAAGCGGTGCGGGTCTCGACCCGGGGCTGGTTCGAGGGGGACGACCACCAGGTCGTCACCCACATCACCGAAACGGTGCGAGAAGCCCTCGACGAGGCCCTGCGCGACGGCGTACGCGACGACGGAGCCCTCTCGAAGGTGGCCCAACGCGCGGCCGGCCGACTCCTCGGGCAGCGCTACCGGCGTCAACCGGTACTGCTCGTGAGCGTCGCCGTTATTTAGCTCACTCGTCCTTGAGCGGTTCGCCCTGATCGCGGTTGGCGAGACCCACCCGGAAGTACGCCTTGTGGGAGATGGCCGATTCGGCGAGACCCCGGTCGAGGAGGGCCGAGCGCACGACGCGCGTCGCGTGGAACTCGGCGAACACGTAGGCGTGACCCTCGTCGGCTGGTAGCTCGAGGGAGGCGAGCGCGGCGAGGAGGCCGGCGGGGTCGTTCGCGGAACGTCCGGCGCGGTCGACGAAGACTCCCGTCACGCCGAGCTCGTCGGAGAAGGAGGTCGTGACGGCGTCGGCGGGGTCCTCGGTCTCGACGACGAAGAGGGCGCGTCCGGGCGTCTCGATGCTCTCGGCGAGTGAGTAGAAGGCCCCGAGGGCGCTGATGTGACCGACGAAGAGGTGCCAGTCGGCGAGGGGGTCGAGAAAGATTTTTCCCCGGGGGCCGACGACGTCCACCCGGGAGCCGAGATCCGCCTCGCGGGCCCAGGCCGCACCGGGCCCGTTGTGGGTGGACTGAATCCAGAGATCCATCGTTCCGGCCGCGGGGTCGACGCGCCGAACGCTGTAGCGGCGACGTAGAGACGGGCGCCCCTCATCGACCAGGATCATCACGTCCTGTCCGGGCCGACCGGCGAGGGCCTCGACGTCACCCTCCAGGGTGACCTGGACGAGGGAGGGACTGACGTCGGTACGCCCCACGAGGGTCGCGACCCGGGCGTGAGCTCCGGTGCGTTCGGCGAGCTGCAGGGAGGAGTCGAGGGGGTTGGTCATTTCGTTTACGTTAGAAGAACCGGGACCCCGGGGTGGACTCCGGTAAATTAACTCTTTGTGGCAACTCCTCGACGAGCGTCCTCGTCTCGCTCCGCTCGACGGACCCCCTCTCGTTCCCGCGCGGCCGAGGTTCCCGAGTCCATCTGGTCTCGGCACCGCCGCGACGTCCTGATTCTCGTCCTCGGCGTCCTCGGCGTTCTCGTCCTCCTCGCCCAGCTGGGGGCCCTCGGAGCCCTCGGACACCCCCTCACACTCGGGTTGAAGTACCTGCTCGGGGTGTCGCGCATCGTGATCCCGCTCCTGCTCATCGCGCTCGCCCTGGCCCTCCTGAGCCGCCGGGTCGACCTGGAGCGAGCCCGTTTCGGCTGGGGCATCGGGTTAGCCCTCGTCGCGGTGAGTGGTCTCGGGGACGTCCTCGCGGGACGGCCCTCCCTCTCGGCCTCGGCGGCCCGTCTCGGCGGGGCCGGCGGGTGGCTCGGCGTCCTCGCGGGGGGTGGCCTCGCTCGCCTCGTGGGATCACTCGGGGCCGTCGTGATTCTTTCGGCCGTTCTCCTCGTCGCGATCATGGTGGGGGCCTCCCTCGGACTACGCACCCTCCTCTCGGGCCTCTTTCGGGGAGTTCGTTTCTCCCTCCGTCACCTCGGACGGTGGTGGGTCGCGCGACCGAAGAGTTCGGAAGAGGAGGACGTCGACGGCGACGAGGAGGAGATCGAGGAGGCCCCGCCCGAACCCCGGCGTCGACGAGAGCGCCCCCGACCCCCGCGAGCCGCCCTCGAGGAGGCCGTCGAACCGGACGAGGAGATAGACGCCTACGACCCGTGGGAGCACGCCGACTCGGCTCCCCACACCACTCGTTCGGTGGTCCCCGAACCGGGGGAACCCGACGAGGAGCAAGAGGAAGACTCGCCCGTTCACGAGGAGTACGACTTCAGCGCCGAGGTGGAAGATCCGGGCGAGGTGGTGGTGCCCGAGAGTCACCGGGACGGGGGTGAGGCGACGGAGTGGGAGTTACCCCCACTCGGACTCCTCCAGCGCACCCGGGCCCAGGCCCAGGACCGCGCGGTCATCGAGGCGGCGGGACGGGACCTGGTGTCGGCCCTCCAGGCTCACGGGGTGGACACCCACCTCATTGGATTCACGGTGGGTCCGACGGTCACCCGCTACGAGTTGGAGCTCGGTCCGGGCGTGAAGGTCGCTCGGGTGACTTCGCTCAACAAGGACATCGCCTACGCCATGGCCAGTCCCGACGTCCGCATTCTCGCCCCCATCCCCGGACGCTCGGCGATCGGAGTCGAGGTGCCCAATCGCCAGCGCGCCCTCGTCGCCCTCGGGGACCTCCTCTCCTCCGAGGAGGCGCTCGCGAGCACTCACCCCCTCGACGTGCCCATCGGGCGCGACATCGCGGGAAAGACGGTGGTGGTCAATCTCGGCGAGATGCCCCACGTGCTGATCTCCGGGGCGACCGGCGCGGGAAAGAGTTCCTGCATCAACTCCCTCATCACCTCGCTCGTCATGCGGGCCAGTCCCGATCAGGTGCGCCTCATCCTCGTGGACCCGAAACGGGTCGAGCTCGGTCAGTACGGTGACCTGCCCCACCTCCTCGCTCCCGTGGTCGTGGACCCGAAGAAGGCGGCGGGCGCTCTCGCCTGGGCGGTGAAGGAGATGGAGCGTCGTTACGACATCCTCGCGGCCAGCGGCACGCGCGACATCACCGGATACCAGCAAGCCCTCGCCCGCGGGGATATTCAGGTCCCCCCCTCGGCCGCCCGGCTCGTCGCCGAGAGTCTCGCCGAGGCGACCGGTCTCGAGCCCGACGTCGAGGAGGACCGCCCCGAGACCCTGCCCTACATCGTGATTGTCGTCGACGAGCTGAACGACCTGATGATGGTGGCGGCCCGCGACGTCGAAGAGTCGGTCGTTCGTATCGCCCAGATGGCTCGCGCCGTCGGAATTCACCTGGTTCTCGCCACGCAACGTCCGAGTGTGGACGTCATCACCGGGGTTATCAAGGCCAACGTCCCCTCGCGCATGGCCTTCGCGGTGTCCTCCCTCGCCGACAGTCGGGTCATCTTGGACCAGGCCGGTGCGGAGCGCCTCATCGGTAAGGGTGACATGCTGCTCGTGACGGCGTCGAGCAACATCGCGCGGCGGCTCCAATCCCCCTGGGTCTCCGAAGAGGAGGTTCGTCGGGTGGTGCAGTACTGGCGCGCCCAGGGCGGAACCACCGAGACGGTCGTGGCGCTCGACGCCCGAGGTGGACGGGGGGCGGAGTCGGGGGACGAGGACGACGACGACGGACTCCTGCGTCGGGCCCGCGAGCTCGTCATTCGCACGCAGTCGGGGTCGACCTCCATGCTGCAGCGCAAACTACGAGTGGGCTTCGCCCGCGCCGGGCGACTCATGGACGAACTCGAGAATCAGGGAGTCGTCGGACCGGGTGACGGGTCGAAGGCCCGCAAAGTCCTCATCTCGCCGGACGAGCTCGACGACGGTTTTTAGATCGATGAGTCTCTGGCGTCCCCCCTCCCACTCACCCCGTCGCGGGTTCTGGGCTCGTCTCTCCGGGTTTCTCGTCGGGTCGGGTCTCAGTAGCGCTCTCGTGGGCGCCATGGTGGTACCGCTCGCGGGACAACCCGGACAACTGCAGATGCTGCGTACCTTCTCGACGGCGTCACCGGCGACGGTGCTGCACTGGACACCCGGAGTGGAGAGCGCCCTCGTCATTCCCTCCCTCTCGGTGGCCCTCGACTCACCCGACGATCACGCGGTGCCCATCGCGTCGCTCACGAAGTTGATGACGGCGTTGGTGGTCCTCGAACGCCTACCCCTCGCTCTCGGAGAGACCGGACCCTGCCTCACCGTGACGGCGTCCGACGTCGCTCTGGAGCAACACGACGTCCTGACCGATCAGTCGAACGCCGCCATCGCCCTCGGGGAGAGGTTGTGCGAGTCGACGCTGCTCGCCGGTCTCCTCATCCACTCGGCCTCCGACTACGCCACCCTCCTCGCGCGCCTCGCCTACGGGTCGAGTGCGCTCACGCTCGCGCACATGAACGCGCTGGCGCACGTTCTCGGGCTGCGCGCCACGCACTACGTTGACCTCTCCGGTTTCGATCCCGGGGACGTCTCCAGCGCACTCGATCAGGGTCGCCTGGCCAGCATTCTCATGACCTACCCCGTCGTTCGGTCCATCGTGGATCAACCGACGGTGACCCTGCCGGTGGCGGGAACTCTCGGGACGTACCAGCCCCTCCTGGGGACGAATCACGTAATCGGCGTGAAGTCCGGCCGCACCTCGGCGGCCGGGGGAACTGACGTTCTGGCGATGGAGTTCCCGCTCAGTCCGAGCGTCACGAGCGTGGCCTACTCGGTGGTTCTCGGGGCGCAGGGAGGCGACCTCATCACTCCGGCCGCCCTCGACGCACTTCACCTGGTCCAGAGCGCACTCAGCGGAGTGCGCCAGGTGCGTCTCCCCACGGGGTCCCCGATCGCGAGGTTCGGGTGGCCGGGTTCGACGACGACCTTCGTCACCAGTGCTCCACTGAGCTTTAACTACTGGCCGCAGTGGTCGACGAGTAGGCCCGGTTTCGGACTCGCCCTCCCCGCCCCGGGGCGACCGGTGAAGCCCGGCGAGGTCGTGGGTGAGGTGGTCGAGCCCTTCACCCACACCCACGTGCCGCTCGTCACCAGTGTCGCGGCGGCGCCACCGCCCTGGTGGCAACGCCTACGCTAGGTTCCGTGTTCGCCCGAGTTCCCGCCTCGAGCGCCAACCTGGGGCCCGGCTTTGACGCCCTCGGGCTCGCGCTCGCGAAGTACGTCGAAGTACGAGTCGAGCCCGCCGACACCTTCACCATCACCTCCTCGGGGGAGGGGGCGGGACGATTCGACTCCCCGGACCACCTGGCGGCGCGCATCGTTCACGACACTCTCGGCCACTGGGAGTTTGCGCTCCACGTGCACTCCGAGATCCCGGTCTCACGGGGTCTCGGATCCTCCGCGGCCCTCGCCGTCGCCGCGGCCGCGGCCGCCGGCCACGGGAGCCCGTTGGCGATCGGTACGCGGGTCGACGGCCACGCGGAGAACGCCGCCGCCTCGGTGCTCGGGGGGTTGGTCGTCGCTCGGGGACACGACGAGAACGTCGTGACTCGTCCCCTGGCCCTCGACCCCGCGTGGCGGGTCGTCGCGGTCGTGCCCGACGAGGAACTCTCGACCGACGCGGCTCGCCGGGTGCTACCTCGCGAGGTGCCCTTCGCCGACGCCACCGCCAACCTCTCGGCCCTGGGTTTACTCCTCGCGGGTCTCGCGGACCACCGCGCGTGGCACCCCTCGGCGACGAGCGACGTTCTCCACCAGCCCTATCGATCGGCCCTCCTGCCCTACTCCGACGACCTGCTCGAGGAGTTACGCTCGGCCGGGGCCGCCGGGTCCTGTTGGTCGGGTGCGGGCTCGACCATGCTCGCTTTCGTCGTGGCCGACACCAGTCCGGCGGTGGCGAGTGCGGCGGACGTCTTTCTCCACGAGCGAGGGGTTCCGGGGCGCGTGTGGGAACTCGAGGTCGACCGGACCGGTCTCGTCGTCTCGTGAGCGCCCGCGCTCCCGCGCTCGGTGGAGCGGCTCTCGTCGTCGCCGGCGCGGTCTCGATTCAGACCTCGGCCGCCCTCGTGATCCCGGCCTTCGTTCACCTCGGCGCCGCTTCCACGAGTGCCTGGCGTTTCGCCTTCGGCGCCGTCATCTTGCTCCTGCTCACCCGTCCCCGCGTGGGGTCGTGGACGAGAGCGCAGTGGCGCGGCGCGATCGTCATGGGGCTCTCGACCGCCTTCATGAACATGTGTTTCTACCAAGCCCTGGCCCGCATCCCCCTCGGCACGGCCGTGACCATCGAGTTCCTCGGCCCCCTCGCCGTCGCGGTGTTCGGGCGACACTCCTGGGTGAACGCGGCCTGGGCGATTCTCGGGGCCTTCGGGGTGGTGTTGCTCTCCCATCCCGGAGGAGGGGTGACCTTCGTCGGTGCGCTCTTCGCGCTCGGCTCGGGAGTCGGGTGGGGGGGCTACGTCTTCGCGTCCCACCGCGTGGGTGGAGACACCCCGGGATTCGCCGGTCTCGCGGTGGCGATGAGCGTGGCCGCTCTCGTGTCGGCCCCCTGGTCCCTCTCGCGGACTTCCGATCTCGCCCAGCACCCGGGACTCGCGTCACGACTCGCCCTCGTGGCGGCGCTCTCCATCGTGGCCGGCTTCGCCGCGGAGATGCAGGCCCTACGCCTCGTGACCCCCGCCGTGGTGGGAGTCCTCCTCTCCTTCGATCCGGCCGTCGCCTTCGCGGTCGGGGCGATCGGACTCCACGAGCACGCCACGATCTGGGTCCTCACCGGCCTCGCGTGCGTGGTGGTGGCCGGAGTCGGCGTGACCTGGTCGAGTGCCTCGGTCGTCGCCCCCCGCGACGTGGGGTAGTGCCCGGGGCCCGGGGCCCGGGGCCGTTGGCCGTTAGGCTAACGGGGTGCCCGAGAGCCGTACTTTTGATATTCGCACCTTCGGGTGTCAGATGAACGAGCACGACTCGGAGCGTCTCGCCGGACTCTTCGTCGCCCGGGGCCTGCGCCCGGCCCAGCCGGACGAGATCGCCGACGTGGTGGTCTTTAACACCTGCACCATTCGAGAGAACGCCGACCTCAAGCTCTACAGCGCCCTCGGTCACCTGAAGGCCGAGAAGGCGCGTCGCCCCGACCTCCAGATCGCCGTCGGCGGCTGCATGGCCCAAAAGGACCAGGACCGCATCCTCGAGCGAGCCCCCTGGGTCGACGTGGTTTTTGGCACCCACAACCTCGCCGAAGCCCCCCGCCTGCTCGAACGGGCCCGAGTGGAGGGTCCCCTGGTCGATATCTGGCCCGCCCCGGACCCCGACGCCGCGCGGGACATGGCCCCGGCGCTCTACGCCGTGCGCGAGAGCGACTTCGCGGCGTGGATGACGATTCAGACGGGCTGTGACAACACCTGCGCCTACTGCATCGTGCCCTCGGTGCGCGGCGGGGAGATCTCGCGGCCTCTCGAGGACCTGGTGCGCGAGGCGGCGCTCTTGAGCGCGCGGGGCGTGAGCGAGATCACCGTGCTCGGCCAGAACGTCAACTCCTACGGGCGAGACCTCACCGGGCGAAGCCCCCTCTTCGCCGAGTTGCTGCGCCGCCTGGGCGAGGTGGAGGGGTTGGAGCGAGTCCGTTTCACCAGCCCGCACCCGAAGGACCTGCGCGAGGACACCATCGCCGCGATGGCCGAGACGGCGAACGTCTGCCCCCAACTCCACCTACCCCTCCAGTCGGGGAGCGACCGCACCCTCTCGCGGATGCGCCGGGGCTACACCGCGGAGCGCTACCTCACTCGCCTCGCGGCGGCCCGAGCGGCCATTGCCGACCTCCACGTGACGACCGACATCATCGTCGGTTTTCCGGGAGAGACGGAGGAGGACTTTCGGGCCACTCTCGAGGTCGTCGCCGAGGCGGACTACGACTCGGCCTACCCCTTCCAGTTCAGTCCTCGCGAGGGCACGAGAGCGGCGGACTACGTCGAGGAGTTCGTGCCCGCCGAGGTCGTGAAGGAGCGGTTCCTGCGCCTGAAGGAGGTGCTCGACCGGAGCGCTCTGCGCCACCACGAAGCCCGCGAGGGTCTCCTCGAAGAGGTGCTCGCCGAGGGTCCGTCGCGCACGAACGAGGCGGTCTGGAGTGGTCGCACTCGCCAGGGCAAGTTGGTCCACTTCGATCCGCCGTCCGGGCTGCGCCCCGGCGCCCTCGTCGAGGTCCGCGTTACTCACGGCGCGCCGTACCACCTGCGGGGCACGGTCGAGGGGGTTCTTCGCCCCCCGCGGCACAGGACGCGACTGAGCGTGCTCGCCTCGTGATTCTCGACGCGGCCCTCGTGGGGCCGACGGCGTCGGGCAAGTCCGAGGTCGCCCACCGAGTGGCTCGCGAGCGCGGTGACGTGGAGATCGTCAGCCTCGACTCCATGAGCGTCTACCGGGGGATGGACGTGGCGACGGCCAAGCCCAGCCTCGCCGAACGCTCCGAGGTGCCCTACCACCTCGTCGACGTCGTCGCCGCTTCGGAGGAGTTCAGCGTGGCCGACGCGCTTCGTCGAGTCCGCGCGATTCGCTCGGAGCGTCCGACGACGACTCTGCTCGGCGTGGGGGGAACGGGGCTCTACGCCCGGGCCATCATCGACGACTTCGACATTCCCGGGACCTACCCCGAGGTGCGCGCCGCCCTCGAGGCCGACGACGACCTCACGTCCCTCTACGACGAACTCCGCCAGCGCGACCCCCTCGCGGCGTCGCGCATGGAGCCGACGAACGCCCGTCGGGTTCGCCGCGCCCTCGAGGTCTGTCGGGCGACCGGGCGCCCCTTTAGCTCCTTCGGTCCCGGTCTGGTGGAGTATCCGGCGAGCCCCGTGGTCCAGGTCGGTCTCGTCCTCGAGACGAGTGAGTTGGACCGGCGCATCGAGGAACGACTCCGTGGATTCCTGGAGATGGGACTCCTGGAGGAGATCACCCGGCTCCTCGACGAGGGGGTGTCCCGGGTCGCTCTCCAGGCGGTCGGCTACAAGGAGTTCCTTCCGACGCTCTCGGGCGAGCGAACGACGGAGGAGAGCCTGGCCGAGGCCGTCCTCAATACGCGCCGCCTGGCCCGGCGCCAGTGGCGCTGGTTTCGTCGAGACCCCCGCGTGACCTGGTACTCCCGGGGAGTCGACGCCTACGACCACCTCGCGCGAGTGGGGCTCGCGCGCGCGAACGTGGGAGACTAGAGCCGTGGCTATCCGAACTCTGCAAAAGTGGCACGGCGCGGGCAACGACTTCCTGGTGGACGTGGTCGAGCACGGTAACGAGGGGTTCTGGACGCCCGAGCTAGCCCGCGAGGTCCTCGAGCGTCAGCGGGGTGTGGGTGGCGACGGTCTCCTCATCGCCTCGGTCGGTTCCGGACGGGGCGTGGGAATGATTCTCTTCAACGCCGACGGATCGCGGGCGGAGATGTCGGGCAACGGGATTCGCTGCCTCGTCGCGGCCGTGCGA
Organism: Acidobacteriota bacterium; assembly: GCA_018971385.1. Taxonomy (GTDB): domain Bacteria; phylum Actinomycetota; class Acidimicrobiia; order Acidimicrobiales; family RAAP-2; genus RAAP-2. Next base: position 46,057 of record JAGXAY010000004.1, read on the forward strand.
CGAGCGACCGGCCTCGAGGAGGACGAGGTGCGGGTCACGACCGACGCGGGAGAGCGCCTGGTGCGTCTCCACCTCGACGGTGACGACGGTTTTGGTTCGGTCGAGATGGGTGAGGTGAGTGTCCTCCAGACCCCCGAGGGAGCTCTCGGCGCCGTGCGGGTGGGCAACCCCCACGTCGTCGTGGCCGCGCCCGACCACCTCGAGCTCGAGAGTCTCGCTCGTCGGGCCGAGGAGTTCTCCTCGCTCGTCGGGGGGGCCAACGTCGAGTTCATTCGCGAGCGCGAGGGCGGACTGGACCTCGTCGTTCACGAACGGGGCGTGGGCTGGACCCTCGCCTGCGGTACCGGCTCGGTCGCCTCGGCCTACGTAGCCCACCACCTCGGATGGGTGGGCTCTAAGGTCGTCGTGCGCAATCCCGGAGGCAGCCTCGAGGTCTCTCTCGAGGGTGAGAGGGCGCGCCTCGCGGGACCGGTGAGCTTCGTCGCCAACGTGGAGTGGCTCGCTCGGTGACGTACCTGCCCCAGACGCTGATCGATCGGAGTTTCCGCGAGAAGATCGTGGTAGTTGGGGTGCTGTTGCCGGAGTTGTCCAGCGAGGAACTCGACCGACAACTAGACGAGTTGGAGTTGCTGATCGACACCGCCGGAGCGGACGTGGTGGCTCGAGTGATTCAGCGACGAGAGTCCCCGGATCCGGCGACCTTTCTCGGCTCGGGCAAGGTCGACGAACTCGCCGAACTCTGTCGGGCCGTCGACGCTGACACCGTCGTCTTCGAACAGGCCCTCACCCCGGGCCAACAGCGCAACCTCGAGAAGAAGTTGGGGCGAACGGCCATCGACCGCACGGCCGTGATCCTCGACATCTTCGCCCAGAACGCCCGGACTCCGGAGGGAAAGGCCCAGGTCGAGTTGGCCCTCCTCGAGTACCGCCTGCCCCGTCTGCGCCGCGCCGGCGGGTCCCTCTCCCAGCAGGCCGGTGGTATCGGAACGAGGGGCCCCGGTGAGACCCAACTCGAGGTCGACCGTCGTCGTCTCGTGACCCGCATCCACCAGATTCGCCGAGAGCTGCAGAACATCGACCGCACCCGCGACGTGCAGCGTCAGGGACGAGACCGCGGACGGCACCGGGAGATCACTCTGGTCGGCTACACCAACGCCGGCAAGTCCTCACTGTTGAACGCCCTGACCCAGGCGGACGTGCTCGCGGAGAACCGCCTCTTCGCCACCCTCGACCCCCGGACCCGTCAGCTCGCCCTCCCCGGTGGTGAGACCGTTCTCATGACCGACACCGTCGGCTTTATCTCCAACCTGCCCCACGAGTTGGTGGAGGCTTTCATGAGCACCCTGAAGTCGGTGCGACTCGCGGACCTGCTCGTTCACGTCGTGGACGCCTCGAGTCCTCACGCCGAACTCCAGATGAGCGCGGTGGCCGACGTGCTCGGAGAGATTGACGCGCTGGGTGTGCCCCAACTCGTGGTCTTCAACAAGGCCGACCTCGCTCCCGAACGGGCCGCGGAACTACTTCGCTATCACGACGGTTCCCTCGCGGTCTCGGCTCTGACGGGAGAGAACCTCAACGACTTGGTGGACACTATCGCCGCCCGACTTCGCCGCCGCGACCGCGTCGTGCACCTGCGCATTCCCTTCAACCGGGGCGACGTGCTCGCCGCCGCCCACCGAGAAGGTGAGGTCGTCTCGAGGCAGGACGAGGAACAGGGCTACGACCTCACCGTGGTCTTGGACGAGGTGGGGGCGGCGCGATTCGCCGAATGGAGAGTGAACGCGTGACCTTTAGTCCACCGCCCTACCCCTACGAACGGCTCGCCCGGGTGAAGGAGGCGGCTGCTCACCACGACGACGGCGCCATCGAGTGCTCCATCGGCACTCCCTGTGACCCCCCGGCCCCCGCGGTGCTGGAGGCCCTCGCTCGCGGTGACGGGGCTCGGGGGTATCCACCCTCGGCCGGCACGAGGGAGTACCGCGAGGCGGCGGGGGAGTGGATGAGGCGACGATTCTCCCTGGAAACGGCCCCCGCTCACCTGGCGGCCTGCGTGGGCACGAAGGAGTTCGTCGCCTCCCTCGCCGGATTTCTCCACCGGCGCTCGCCCGAACGGAACCTCGTTCTCTTCCCCGAGGTCAGTTATCCGACCTACGCCATGGGAGCGACCCTCGCCGGCCTCGAGTCCCGGGCCGTGCCGCTGCGCGACGGGGTCCTCGACCTCTCCTCGGTCACGCCCGCCGAACGCGATCGCGCTCTCGTGGTGTGGAGTAACTCGCCGTCTAATCCCACCGGTCGTCTCGACGACCTCGAGGCGGTGGCGACCTGGGGCCGTGAACACGGGGTCCTCGTCGCGAGCGACGAGTGCTACGCCGACTTCACCTGGCTCGGGCGCCCGCGCAGCATTCTCGAGCACGGCGTCGAGGGGGTGCTCGCGGTGCACTCGGTGTCGAAGCGTTCGAACCTGGCCGGGGTGCGCGCCGGGTTCTACGCCGGTGACCCCGGGGTGGTCGAGTACCTGCGTCTCGTGCGTCAGCACGCCGGCCTCATGGTGGCGGCCCCGGTCCAGGCCGCGGTGGCGGTCGCCTACGCCGACGACGAGCACGTGGAGAAACAGCGGGAACGGTACCGGGGGCGTCTCGATCGACTCCGCGCGGCCCTGCTCGGAGTGGGCGTCGAGTGCGAGGAGCCGGAGGGGTCCTTCTACCTCTGGTGTCGCCACGACGAGCACGACGGGTGGAGTCTCGCTACCCGACTGGCCGACGTCTCCGGCCTCGTCACGAGTCCCGGGGAGTTCTACGGCTCCGGGGAGTCCGGACACGTCCGCATCGCCGTTGTTCAGCCTGACGAACGACTGGAACTCGCAGCCCGCCGACTCGAGGAGCGTGCCGGCGACTTCTAGCATGGTGGCCATGCCCGATCTCGTTTCCCGGATTCAGTACTGGTACAAGCACATCGCCGAGGTGACTCCGGAGAATATGGAGGTGCGACGAGACGTCGAGTTGGTGATCTCCCAACTGGACGACGGACAGGTGCGCGTCGCCGAGATCAACGACTCCGGCGAGGTCGTGGTGCACGAGTGGGTGAAGCAGGCCATCCTCCTGCTCTTTCGGGCGCGGGGGATGACGGTGAGTGAGGCCGGACCTTTCGAGTACCACGACAAGTTGGAACTAAAGCACGACTACACCCGCCGCGGCGTAAGGGTTGTTCCGGGGGCGAGCGCCCGCAAGGGGTCCTTTCTCAGCCCGGGCGTCATTCTCATGCCGAGTTACGTCAATATCGGGGCGTGGGTCGGGCCGGGCACCATGGTCGACACCTGGGCGACGGTGGGTAGTTGTGCCCAGATCGGAGCCAACGTTCACTTGGCGGGCGGGGTGGGGATCGGTGGAGTCCTCGAACCGGCCAACGCCGTGCCCGTCGTGATCGAGGACGGGGCCTTCATCGGATCACGGTGCATGGTGGTCGAGGGGGCCCGCGTCGGTAAGAACTCCGTCCTCGGAGCGGGAACGATCCTCACGCCCAGCATTCCGGTCATCGACGCGGCGACGGGCGAAGAGATCTCACGGGGCTACGTACCCGACTACTGCGTGGCGGTCTCGGCGCAGCGTCGTCGAGAGTTTCCCGGTGGCGAGTTCTTCCTACCCTGCGTTCTCGTGGTACGTCGCCTCGACGAGGGTGAGTCCCACGACAAGGTCGCCCTGAACGCCATCCTTCGCGACCACGGTGTCGCCACGTGAGCCGACTGGACCTCGTGGAGCGCCTCGTGCGGATTCCGTCGGTCTCGGAGTCCGAAGGCGCGATCGCCGACGCGGTGGCCGACGAGTTGTCGACGTTCAGCCACCTCTCGGTCACGCGCATCGGGGACAACGTGATTGCTCACCCGCACGTCGGGGACGCGGTGGTGCTCCTGGTCGCCCACCTCGACACGGTGCCGGGCGACGTGAGTGAGGTCCGTCGAGACGGGGACACGCTGACGGGCGTGGGGGCGTGTGATACGAAGGGCAGCGTCGCCGGACTCTTGGAGCTCGCTGCGACGAAATGGCCGGTCCCGGTCACGTACGTCTTCTACGCGCGCGAGGAGATCGCTCGGGCCCGTTCCGGTCTCCTCGAGATCCACGACGTCCGCCCCGACTTACTCTCGGCTCGCGTGGCCGTGGTGGGAGAGCCGACCCTCGGCGCCGTCGAGGCGGGGTGCCAGGGATCGCTCAGGGTCCGCGTTACTCTTCGGGGAGTCCGGGCTCATACCTCACGTCCCTTTATGGGAGTGAACGCGATTCATCGTCTCACTTCCGTCCTCGAACGAGTGGCTGACTGGGTGCCGCGCTCGGTCACCCTCGACGGAGTGGAGTTCACGGAGCAGCTCCAGGTGGTTCGCGTCGAGGGGGGAGTAGCGAACAACGTGGTCCCGGACTTGGCGACCCTCGTCGTCAACTTTCGCTTCGCCCCCGATCGCTCCGACGAGGACGCGGTGTCGTGGCTCCGTGACTTTCTCGGCGACACTCTCGCCCCCTCCGACCGATTCGAGGTGGACGACCTGGCCCCGGCCGCGCGACCCCACCTCTCACATCCCGACGTCGCGGACCTGGTTCACGTGAGCGGAACTCCCGCGCGGGCCAAAGTGGGTTGGACGGACGTCGCGACGTTGAGTGCGTGGGGGGTGCCCTCCGTCAACGTGGGGGCGGGTGATCCCCTGCTCGCTCACTCTCCCGAGGAGTGTCTTCGCGAGAGCGAGATGACCGACTACGTCACCACGTTGCGCGAGTGGTTGGAGTCGCGTCGCTAGTAGCGACGAAGGACGGAGATCACTTTCCCGTAGAGTTGCACGTCCTGAGCGTCGAACTCCATCGGCTCCATGCTCGAGTTTTCGGGCTTGAGGACGATCCGCGACCCCTGAGGGAAGTAGCGCTTGACGGTCGCCTCATCACCGGGAATACCCGCGATGACGATGTCCCCGGAGTGCAGATCGTCCCGACGCTCGACGACGACGACATCGCCCGAGAGAATTCCGGCGTCGATCATGGAGTCTCCTCGTACGCGCAGGGCGAAGGAGTCGCCCCGTCCGGTGAACTCTTCGGGGAGGCTCATCATCTCGTGGTCGGTCTCTTCGGCCAGGACACCGGTACCCGCCGCCACCGCTCCTAAGAAGGGGATGTCCCGGGTCGCGCCGACGAGGGAGGGGCTGGGGTCCCACTGCACGGTGATGGCGCGGGGCTGCTTGGGGTTTTTGACGATGTAGCCGGCGCTCACGAGAACGTCGATGTGATTCTTGACCGTGGCCGGACCAGCTAGTCCCACGTGGGCGGCGATCTCCCTAATCGTCGGGGGGAAGTTGCGCTCGCGCTGGCACGCCACGATGTAGTCGAGAATCGCTCGGCGCATTGGAGTGAGTACTTCGGCCACGTGAGCCCCCTTTATCGAACAGACGTTCGTAGTCTACGTCGGGGGGGTCCCGTAATACAAACACTTGTTCGTAGATAGGTCGGGAGTGTGAATTTGAACGACCCCGGGACATAATTGCCCCACGGATTGACTCTTTCGTTGCTAGTCTCTGCGCAGGCCGAGTGGCCCCGTCGTCGAGACGTGCCTGATACCAGGGCGTCTCGACTGTCGTTAAAAAAATTCAAGGGGAGACAAACGAATGCGTCGTTTGACAAAGACGGTGGCGGCGATCGCCTCCGGCTCGCTAGCGCTCTTGGCCGTTCCGGCCGTGGGTGTGGCGACGTCGGGTGCGGCACCGAAGCCCACCTACACCATCGGTTACCAGGGACCGCTGTCCGGCGGTAACCAGCAGCTGGGTCTGAACATGGTGTTCGCCGTGCAGTTGGCGATTAATCAGGCCAACGCCTCGGGCAAGTTGCCCTTCGTGCTGAAGCTGAAGACCTTCGACGACCAGGGTGACCCGACGGTTGCTCCGTCGGTCGCGCAGAGCGCCGTGGCTAACAAGAACCTCGTCGCCATGGTCGGCCCGGCCTTCTCCGGCGCCACCCAGGCCTCGATGCGTTACTACTTCGCTGCGTCGCTGCCCGTGGTGAGCCCGTCGGCGACTCGCGTGTCGCTCGCGCACGCCGGCTGGACGGACTTCTTCCGCGTTGTCGCTGACGACGGTGTGCAGGGTCCTGCGGACGCCAACTACGCCGTGAAGAAGTTGCACGCGAAGAAGGTCTACGTCGTGAACGACGCCAGCTCCTACGGAGCGGGCCTCGCCTCGGCGTTCGCCGCGACTGCGAAGGCTGACCACGCGTCGGTGACCGCGGTGACCGTGCCCGGTACGGCCGCCTGCCAGAACGGAACGGCCTCGACCACGGAGTACAGCGCGGCCGCGATTGCCGCGAAGGCCTCCGGTGCGTCGTTGCTGTTCTACGGTGGTTACTACTGTGACCTCGGTCTGTTCCTGACCCAGCTGCACTCCGTTGGTTACAAGGGTGCCGTGATGTCGGGTGACGGAGCCAACTCGCCGTCGCTGATCCAGGGCACCACGCCCCACTCGGCGGCTAACGGTGTCTACCTGAGTTGCGCCTGCGCCCAGTCGACCAGCATGGCGTTCAACGCTCAGTTCCAGGCCCTGTCCCACTTCAGCGCCGCGACCGCGACCTACGCTCCCGAGTCCTACGACGCGGCGAACGTGATCATTGCGGCGATGAAGTCGCTCAAGGTGATTAGCCGTAAGAACATCGTGGCGGCGTTGCACAAGATTCACTACATGGGCATGACCAAGGCGATCTCCTTCCAGCCTGACGGCAACATCGCGGGTGCCGCGATCTACGTCTCTCAGGTGAAGAACGGTCAGATCGTCCAACTCGGTCTCGAGTAGTCGACCCTTCATAGCGGTACTCGTTGGGGCCGGGGGCTTTGCTCCCGGCCCCAACGTATCGGTAGTCCTATTTCCGCCACGTTCATAAGCCGGGGGAGCCCGTGATCGCCAGCATTTTGAGTTTTTGGTCCACCCACTTCGCACTGATGAAGATTGAGTTTTGGTACCTCGTCGTCAGTGGGATTACCACCGGATTCCTCTACGGCATGGTGGCCGTGGGCTACACCATGGTGTACGGCATCCTTCGCCTGATTAACTTCGCCCACTCCGAGATCTTCATGACCGGAGCCTTCGCGGGCTACTTTTTGATGCGGGAGTTCGTGGGGAATAACACCCCCAGCGGTGTGCAGAGCATCCTTCTCATCCTGGGGGGCATCGCGGTGGGCGCACTCGCGTCCTCATTGATGGCCGCCTTCGTACTCGAACGAGTCGCGTATCGTCCGCTGCGTAAGCGCAAAGCGCCACCCTTGGCCTACCTGATTTCCGCCATCGGGGCCTCGTACTTCCTTCAGAATCTCGCGGGCAAGGAGTTCGGGCGTAACCCGATCGCCGTTCCCCAGCCCTACGGGAACGCCAACGTGTTCACCGTGTTCGGCGCTCCGTTCAACCAGTACGACCTGCTGGTGGTGATCGCCGGCATTCTCTCTCTCGTGGCTCTCGACATCATCGTCGGGCGTACCAAACTCGGTCGCAGCCTGCGCGCCGTCGCCCAGGATATGGAGACGGCGTCTCTCATGGGCGTGGACATCGACCGAACCATCATGTTCACCTTCCTCATCGGGGGGGCCATGGCCGGAGCGGCCGGCTTCCTCTGGGGTCTTAACTCCAACGTCGGGTCGACGATGGGGTTCGTGCCCGGAATCAAGGCCTTCACCTCGGCCGTGCTCGGCGGAATCGGTAACTTGCGCGGGGCGATGCTCGGCGGAATGATTCTCGGGATCGTGGAGAACTTGGCCCAGCCCTTCGTCTCCTCGGCCTACATCGACGTGGTGGCCTTCGCCATTCTCGTGGGGCTCTTGATGTTCCGCCCGACGGGAATCTTGGGTGAGCGTCTCGGGCGGGTTGCCTGATGACGCCGGAACTGCGCGCCCGACTCGGTCGCTTAGCCAGCTTCTTCGCGATCGCCGCCCTCGTGGCGGTCATGACCGGACCCTCGGGGAGTAACGACTCACCCACTCTGGGCTTCACCCAGTCGTTCGCTCAGCCCTACAGTTACTTCGGGTTGTTTCGGGGTCAGCGCTGGATGGTGTTTTTGACCCTGGCGCTGGTGGTGCTCGGACTCCACACGCTCTGGCGTCGAGGCGGCTCGGGGGTTCGTAGTAAGGCGCAGTCCTTCCGTCAGACCTTCGATGCGCCGGGTCGACGTCGGACGAGTGCCCTCAGCGCCTTAGTGGTGGTGGCGGTGGTGGCCCTCCTCGTTCCCCACCTCATCACCAACCCGGGTATTCAGAGCGGCATCGTGGAGCAGGTTCTGGCCTACGTCATTCTCGCTCTCGGTCTCAACGTGGTCGTCGGGTGGGCCGGCCTGCTCGACCTCGGTTACGTCGGTTTCTACGCGATTGGGGCCTACGTCACGGCCTGGATGACCGGTCGACTCCCAATCGCCGCACCCTTTCACCACCCAGTGAGTTCCTTCGCCGCTATTCCCGTTGCCATCGTCTTCACCATGCTGGCCGGGGTGATCCTGGGTGCGCCGACCCTTCGCCTGCGCGGTGACTACTTGGCGATCGTGACCCTCGGCTTCGGTGAGATCATTCTCGTCTTCTCTAACAATCTGACCAACGTGACGGGTGGAGCGCAGGGAACCAATCCCTATATTCCCTCCTTCACCTTCCGCATCGGGGGAATTAAGTACCTCTTCGGAAACGTGGGCTACTACTTCCTCGTGGCCGGATTTGTCGCCGCGACCATCGTGCTCTTTCGCCTCCTCGAACACTCCCGCGTGGGTCGCGCCTGGACGGCGATTCGTGAGGACGAGGTGGCGGCCGAGTCCATCGGTATTAACCCGCTCAAGTACAAGGTGATGGCCTTCGCCATTGGCGCCTCCGTCTCTGGTTTCGCCGGGGCGGTCACCGCCAGTCAGATCGGGGTCGTCTACCCGAACACCTTCTCCCTCTACTTCTCGGTGAACGTCCTCACACTCGTCATCTTTGGCGGTATGGGGTCGATTCTCGGGGTCATCGTCGGCAGCGTGCTCGTCCAGGGCATCGCCGTGTACTTACGTTTCTACCCGCCGTCGGGTTATCAGGCGAGTGACCTCTACATGTACCTCGGGGCCCTCCTCATCATGATGATGATCTACCGTCCGGCGGGACTGGTCCCCTCGAAGCGTCGACGACGAGAGATCCGCCAAGCCGAGGCGGGTATTGGGCACGAGGGTGACGTCTTGTTGGGAGAACAGCCGTGAGCGATCTCGTCTTTGACGTGAAGAACGTGACGCTGCGCTTCGGTGGCGTGGTGTCACTGAACGACGTGACCATGGAGCACCGTCGGGGGGAGATTCTGGCCGTCATTGGTCCGAACGGCGCCGGGAAGACCTCCCTCTTCAACTCCCTCACCGGGGTCTATCGTCCCCAGGAGGGCACGATCACGTTGAGTGCGCGCGAGGGGCACCCCATCTCGGTGATTGGACGAGGTGCCCACCGCATCGCGGCGGCGGGCGTCGCGCGGACGTTCCAGGCGTCCCGTATGTTCTCCGCGCTCACCACCTTCGAGAACGTGAAGATTGGCGCGGAGTCGCACCGAGGTATTGGAGCGGTCGGCGCCATGCTCCGGGGTCCGGCGACGCGCCGGGACGAGAAGGCTTCCGACGACAAGACCATGGAGCTTCTCGAGTTCGTAGGACTGAAGGATCAGGCGAACGTTCTTTCCGCGTCACTCAGCTACGGGGCTCGCCGACGTCTGGAGATTGCTCGAGGGTTGGCGACCAGTCCGGTCGCCCTCCTCCTCGACGAGCCGGCGGCCGGGACGAACCCCGCGGAGAAGTTGGAACTCGCCAATCTGATTCGTCGCGTGCGCGACGAGTTGGGTGTCACGATTCTCCTCATCGAGCACGACATGAAACTCGTCATGTCGGTGGCCGAGCGGCTCTACGTGCTGAACTTTGGATCGGTCATCGCGACGGGTACCCCGGAGGAGATTCGCGCCAACCCCGCCGTGATCGAGGCCTACCTCGGCAGCAGTGAGACTCAGACTTCGGAGGCTTCGTGATGTTGACGGTAACGGACGCGGTCGTACGCTACGGATCGATTACGGCCCTGCACGGCATCAGCTTCGAGGTCGCTCAGGGTGAGATTGTGACTCTGCTCGGGGCGAACGGTGCAGGTAAGTCGACCACCCTGCGCATGCTCTCTGGACTTCACGCGCCCCAGGAGGGTCGGGTGGAGTTCGAGGGGCGAGACATCTCCCGTTTGAAGGCGCACGAACTCTCAAGTCTCGGTATCGCCCACGTGCCGGAGGGTCGTCGGATCTTTCCTCAAATGACCGTCGAGGAGAATCTCGACATGGGAGCCTTCACTCGTAAAGGGTCCTACGGAGACGACCTCGAGCGGATGTACGGCATGTTCCCTATTCTGAAGGATCGCCGCAAGCAACTGGGCGGCAACCTCTCCGGTGGCGAGCAGCAGATGCTGGCGATTGGCCGGGCGCTCATGTCACGACCCCGCATGATTTTGTTGGACGAGCCCTCGATGGGTCTCGCCCCCATGATCATCGACCAGATCTTCCGGATTATCGCCGAGATTCGTGACGGGGGTATGACGGTGCTCGTGGTGGAGCAGAACGCCTCGCAGGCCCTCCGTTTGGCCGACCGGGGATACGTCATGGAGAACGGTCGCATCGTCCTCGCCGACGACGCGAAGCGGCTTCTCGTCGACCCGCGAGTGCGGGCGGTCTACCTCGGCGAAGAGGTCGAGTCGGTGGAGAGTACGCCCGAGACTTCCGGCGACTAATCCTTCGACGACCGTTGTGGTCGTCGAAGGAGAATGTGTGGATGAGTCCCTAGCGCCCTGTTGGAACGACGTCGTGGACGTCCTGGCGAGCGGCGTGCGACGCCTCTTGCTCTTCGGTCCGCCGGGACTCGGGAAGACCTACGCGGCCCTGCGGCTCGCGACCTCGGGGCCGGCGGAGCGACTGACCTGCACGGAGGACTTGACCAGTGCGGAGGTCACCGGATCCTGGATGCCGGTCGGCTCGGGACGATGGGAGTGGCGCGAGGGTCCCGGCATCCGGGCCTGGCGCGCGAACGAGGGTCGGGGTGGTCGCCTCGTGGTGGACGAGGCCGACCGGGCGTCGGGTGACGCCCTCTCCACCCTCCTTCTCATCTGCGACTCGCCCGATTCGGCCAGGTGGCGTCACCCCGAGTCCGGCGAGTGGGTGAAGCCCGGCGAGGAGTTCACCGCCGTGGTGACGACCAACTCACCGACGCTCGAGGAGATCCCCGTCGCTCTGCGCGACCGCTTTCCGGTCGCCATCTACATCGACCGGCCCCACCCCGGGGCCCTGCAGAGCCTGTCGGAGGACCTCAAGGCCCCCGCCCTCGCCGGCGCGCTCGGTGGGGACGACCGCTACGTCTCCCTGCGTTCCTACTACGCCTTCGACGCCCTGCGCGCTCGCGTGGGGGCCGAGCGCGCCGCGTCTCTGGTCTTTGGTCCACGAGCCGAGGCGATCCTGGACGCCCTCACGATCGGTTCTCTCGGGTGAGCCCGGTCTACCCGGAACTGGTGGGGGCGAGTCGGGGACTGCCCTTAGAGGGGGGCTGGCGAGTCGAGGAGGGATCGGCCCGTCGAGGAGACGCCTACTGCGACTTCCCCCGTCGTTCGCTGCGGGTACCGGTGGGGCCGGGGGAGCGCGAGAGATTGGTTCGAGCTCACGAGCTCATGCACCTACGGATCTCTCCCGACGCCACGGTGCCGGAGGGGCTCCTCACCTCCACCACCGCGCGGGCCCGGGACTGCGCCGAAGAGTATCGAGTGAATCGGGCCCTCGGACTGCTCGGACTCGAGACGGAGTACTTGAGTGACGGGAGTGAACGCGAGGGTGGGCGACTTCTTGCCGAACAGGGCGACTGGACCGAAGCCGTGTGCTTCTACCTGGCCGTTCGGGGAACGGGTGGTGAGTCTAGCTACCTGAAGGGGATCGCTCGAGTGCGCAGTCCCTGGGCGAAGTCGTTGCGGGAGATGGGGCGACGACTAGACGAACTCGACGCCGAGGTGGACCTCTCGGGCATGTGCGACGTGACCCTCGACGACGACGGGTGTCCGCGGGGGTACCGACTCTTTACGTTGCGAGTCGCGGAGTTGGCGACGAGAACCCTCCAGGCGGCGTCGCCCGAGGACCTGGAGGACGTCAAGCGACTTCGCCGGTCCTTCGCCCCCGGGGCCCGTCGCGCGCCCTCCGGGGTCTTCGCCCCACTCGTGTGGCGTGACGTGGAGGGAGAGGGCGTCGATATCAGTCGGGGGCGCCGTCGGGGTCGGTCGAGTTGTTCCGGATCATCTCTGCGCTATCCCGTTCGACTGCTGACCGACCCCTACGCCCGGGCATTCTCTTCCGGATTTCGCCGGGGCGGGGGTGTGGTGATTCTGGACCAGTCCGGATCGATGGACTTGACTCGAGAGGACGTCGAGGGGGTCGCTCGTCGGGCCCCGGGCGCCTGGGTGATCGGGTACTCCCATCGCCCGGGCGATCCGGGGGTGACTCCCAACGCCTGGATTCTCGCCGGTCCACGGGGGGTGGCGCGGGATATTCCGAGTGGCAACGTCGGAAACGGAGTGGACGGACCGGTGCTCGAGTACGCGGTGCGGCTCAATCGTGGGGGCGGCCGAATCTACTGGGTCAGTGACGGCCAGGTCACCGACTCCCACGATCATCCGAGTGGGGACCTCAGCCGAGAGTGCGCACTTGTCCTGCTGCGCCACCGAATTACCCCCGTGCGCTCCGTCGCTGAGATCGGA
>JAGXAY010000135.1 GCA_018971385.1 Acidobacteriota bacterium
GACCTTGTGAAGCGTGTGGTCGGTTCGGTCAAAAGTGAGTGGAGGAGGAATGTGATGCCTCTTCAAAGCGCAGCCATTTAACCGCGCATAGAGTTTCGAGAACATCCCATAGGGATCTGGGTCTGCCCCGACTCTGGCTGACACGGTGTCAACTCAAGTCCGGGCAGACCTACCGGTGTTGCCAATTCTGTGTACTAACACCGCCGCGACACTTGCTCGTGGCAAATAGTGGCGAAAGGAGGCAGACCGTGATTAAGCGACGTGATACCACGCTGGGTCAACATCCAGACAATACAAGCAACTTCCAATGGAGCGGGCGACGAGAATCGAACTCGCGTTCTCAGTTTGGAATGTCGGTCTCACTGAGACGGGGGAGTCTCGGTCCCCGGCGTCTCACTCGCGACGTCACGACTTCGGTCATGTCGAGTGCCACCACGTCTCCACCCCGGCGCTCCCGGGCGTTCTCGTCCGAGATTCGTAAGAGCAGGGCCACGATCAAGTAGTTCGAGAAGAGGGACGACCCGCCGTAGGCCATGAAGGGAAGGGTGATTCCGGTGAAGGGGACGACTCTCAGGATTCCACCCATGATGAAGAAGGCTTGAAGACCGAGGGTGGCCGTGAGCGCGGTCGCAACGAGGCGGGTGTAGTCGGAGTGGGCCCGCTGGGCGATCCGGAATCCCTCGGCGACAAAGAGCGCGAAGAGACTGACGATCACGACGATGCCCACGAAGCCGAGTTCTTCGCCGAGGGCGGCGAAGATGGTGTCGGTGGTGATGTAGCCCACCTGGCTACCGATGGTGCCGAGTCCCAGTCCCGTCCCGGTGACGCCCCCGTTAGCGATGGCGAACCAGGCGTAGGCGATCTGGTAGGTGCCCTGGTGGGTGAGGAAGTACCAGGGGTCCAACCACACCGAGATGCGCTGGTGGACTTGGTAGAAGAGCTCGAAGGCGAGGGCCCCACCGCCGACAAAGAACGCCAACCCGAGGGCCACGTAGGTCTTCAATCCGGTCGTCACCCACAAGAGGGCGAAGAACAACACGAAGAGCATCATGGCGAAGCCGATGTTGTTCTCCGCCGCGAGAATCATGAGGGCGACGCCCCACACCACGAAGATGGGAACGACGACGCGGGGCGGGACGATGAGGCGGCCCATGAAGCGCTGGGTGGCGGTCGAGAGAAGGTCCCGGTTCGCCGCCAGATAGGAGGCGAAGAAGAAGGCCAGGAGGATCTTCGCGATCTCCACGGGCTGGAAGGAGAAGGGACCGATCGCCACCCAGAGCCGTGATCCGTAGATGTTCTCGCCGAAGTGGGGGGTGTAGGGCGCGACCATGAGGACCAGGGCCACGAGCAGGGTCAGGTAGCGGTAGCGGTCGAGGTCACTAATGCGCCGGACGAGGGCGAGCGTGGCGATGAGAATGACCGCACTTACGGCGATCCAGAGCGCCTGGTAGGTGGCGTGGGAGGTGTTGTAACGGGCGATCTCGACGTAGCCGATGCCGTTCAGCAGAGTGGCGATGGGAAAAAGAACCTGGGAGGAGTAGGGCGCGAAGCGTCGTATGCCGAGGTGCACCACGAGCGAGACCGCCACGATGAAGAGGGCGACGATGTCGAGGTGGGCGGGGAGGTGTCCGTGGACCCCGAGCGAGGCGAGGGCGTAGAAGGCCGCGATGATGATCCACGCGAAGAAGAGGAGGCTCAGTTCCGCGGAACGCGACGCCGTCGTCGCCTCGTGGTGCGATGCTGTCACCGTTGGGTTACTTACGCGTCGCCCCACGGGCCCAGGCTAGCCGTAGCATGGAGGGACACATGACCAGCCCTCCCACCCTTCTCGATGTTCGTGATTTTGGCCCGGAGCGCTTCTCCAGTCGCGAGATGTCCCGCCTGGAGTTCGGGTCCCGTCTGCTCGATCTCGCCGAGGACCCCCGGACCCCGCTCCTCGAGCGCTGCAAGTTCGTGGCGAGTTTCGCCGAACTCATCGACGAGTTCTTTCAGGTCCGGGTGGTGTCGCTGCAGGACAAGGTCGCGGCCGGGGTCGAGACCCCGGGAACCGATGGCGTGCGGCCCCGCCAACGCCTCGCCGAGATCCGCGACCGGGTCCGGGGGCTCGTCGAGCGCCAGGACCGTCTCGTCCTCGACTCCCTCCTGCCCGCTCTCGCCGAGGTCGGCATCGCCCTCGTCCCCTACGACTCGCTGAGTGACGGGGAGCGATCCGAGCTCCACGAGTACTTCGAGAGCCACGTCTACCCCGTCCTCACCCCCCTCGCCGTCGACCCCGGTCACCCCTTCCCCATGATCTCCAACCTGTCGTTGAACGTCGCCGTGACGGTCGAGGACGAACAGACCGGAGAGTCCCGGAGCGCTCGCGTGAAAGTCCCCGGGTCCCTGCCCCGCTTCCTGCGGGTTGACGACCGTCGCCTCGTCGCCCTCGAGGAGTTGATCGTGGCCAATCTGGCCCGTCTCTTCCCCGGAATGTCGGTGGGGCGTGCCGACCTCTTTCGCGTGACCCGTAACGCCGACCTGGCCCTCGAAGAGGACGAGGCCGACGACCTCCTCGTCGCCCTCGAGGTGGAACTTCGCCGACGGCGCTTCGGTCGGGCGCTCCGGGTCGAGATCCGTCCCGGCATGCCCCCGGAGTTCTTGGAGCTCCTCCTCGACCAACTCGAACTCGACCCGGCGAACGTCTACGAGTCCCACGCCCCCCTCGGTCTGCGCGATCTCTGGGCCCTCTACGCCCTCGATCGCCCGGAGCTCAAGCACGAGGGGTGGTCACCCCTCACGCCTCCGCGCCTCCTCGACGGCGACCACGTGGGTGACGTGTTCTCCGTTATTCGCCAGGGCGACGTCCTGCTGCACCACCCCTACGAGTCCTTCACCGACTCGGTGGAACAGTTCATCGACCAGGCGGCCAACGATCCCCACGTGATCGCCATCAAGCAGACCCTCTATCGCACCTCGGGCGACTCACCCATCGTCGCCTCCCTCATTCGCGCCGCCGAACAGGGTAAGCAGGTGGTGGCGCTCGTGGAGTTGAAGGCTCGGTTCGACGAGGCGGCCAACATCGAGTGGGCGAAGGCGTT
>JAGXAY010000033.1 GCA_018971385.1 Acidobacteriota bacterium
AATAGCACTTGGACGCAAAACGGGGCGACCTCGGACCTGGTTCCCGTGTGCCTGTGAGCCGTGTGCGTCACCTGGGTGAGGCGGCACTGGCCGGGTAGGTCTGATCGCGACTACGTCCGAGCGCGGCGAAGCGCGCTCTCGTGGTGGAGGTGCGGGGAATCGAACCCCGGTCCATCGGCATCTCCCTGGTCCTTCTCCGAGCGCAGTGAGCGGAAGGTTGTCGAGGCCTCGTCCGCCGCTCACGCCGATGGAGACCCGTATCTAACTAAAGTGTCCCGCTCGCGCCGTTAGAGGTCGCGGTGGTGAGCCCTACTGAATGACGTTCCCGACCGCACCGTAGGGCTGGGCACGGAGGACCGTTGCTGACTAAGCAGCAAGCACAAGCTGAGGCTTGGCGTTTATTTTTGTGTTTCCGGCTCTTTTACGTGGCTCCGGAGACCACGGCTCGCTTCTCCCACTTCAACGGCCAATGTCGAAACCAATCACCCCCTGGTTGAACGTTCACTCTGAACGTGGGAACAGCCTACCGGTACCGGTGTGACCCGTCGCCGGTTAGCCGTATTTCTCGATGTTTCGGGCGGTGCGGGCGATGTCGCGCTGGGCGTCTCTCTCCTTAATGGCTTCCCGCCGGTCGTGGAGGCGCCGGCCCTTCGCGAGACCCAGTTCCACTTTGGCGCGGCCGTCACGAAAGTAGAGCGAGAGCGGAATCAGGGTGAGTTGCTGTGTCGCCGCCCGGTGTTGCCACCGTTCCAACTCGTGGCGGTGAATAAGGAGTTTGCGTTTGCGGTCGGGGTCGTGAGCTCCGACCCCGTGGGCGAAGGCCCACGGGGGAACGTGAACCTGAAAGAGCCACAACTCTCCGCCGTCGACGCGAGCGTACGCCTCGGCAATCTGGGCCCGTCCCTCGCGGAGCGACTTCACCTCCGAACCGGTGAGGACGAGGCCACATTCGAGCGTGTCGAGAATATCGAAGTCGTGTCGGGCCCGCCGATTAGTCGCGACGACCCGATCGCCCCCCGTCTGAGCTCGTTCCGCCGCCCGTCGCGCCTGCATCTGTTTCGCCCGAGCCACTCCGCCAGCGTAGTGAGCAATCGAGGGCGAGCCTCGATAACGTGAGCGGGTGATCACCTTGACTGAGGACCAGCGCGACTCTCTGCTCGCGACGTGTATTCGAGCTCTCCCGAACGAGGGGTGCGGTCTTCTCCTCGGAACCTCCGAGGGCGTCGTCGTGGACGTTGTGGCGAGTCCGAACGTCGCCGACTCGGCGCGGGTCTACGAAATCGACCCGAAGGTGCTCCTGCGCACCTACCGGCGCGCCGACGACGAGGGGCTCGAGGTCATCGGAGTGTTTCACTCCCACACCCACTCCCCGGCCTACCCCAGTCCCACCGACGTCGCTCAAGCACCGGATCCCACGTGGCACTACGTGCTCGCCACCTTTCTGCCCGTCGAACCGGAGGTGCGCAGCTACCGCATTGTGGACGGTGAGATCACGGAGGAGGAGGTGACGATTCAACCCGTCACGGCAACCTCCCCTCCCCGTTAAAGTTGAGTGAGTCAGTCAGGATTTAGACAGTTCCCGAAAAAAGGTAGGCCCCATGTCCGCAACGTTGCGAGTTCCGACCGTCCTTCGTCCCGCCGTCGGCGGACACGCCCTCCTCGAGGTGGAGGGGGCAACCATCGGGGAAGTCCTGAAGAACGTCACCGCGCAGTACCCGAGCGTGACGGGTCAGCTACTCGCTGACGACGGCACCCTGCACCGGTTCCTCAACGTCTACGTCAACGACGACGACGTGCGTTACATCGGTGGGGTGGACGCTCCGGTGAAGGACAATGACGAAATTACCCTCCTGCCGGCGGTCGCCGGGGGCGCCCACTAGTGGCCCGCTACGACTCGGTACTTGATCTCGTCGGTAATACCCCCGTCGTCGACGTCTCGGCGCTCTCCCCGAAGCCGAACGTCACCATTCTCGCGAAGCTCGAGGGGCGCAACCCCGCCGGGTCGGTGAAGGACCGGGTGGCGCTCTCTCTCGTGAGGGGTGCCGAGCGCGACGGTCGGCTCATTCCCGGAAAGCCCGGTCAGGTGTTGTTGGAGCCCTCGTCGGGTAACACCGGTATCGCCCTGGCCATGGTGTGCCGTTTACGGGGGTATCACCTGAAGGTGGTGCTCCCCACCAACGTGTCCTCCGAACGGCGCCAGCTGCTCGAAGCGTGGGGCGCCGACATCATCGACTCTCCCGGATCCGAGGGGTCGAACGGAGCGGTGCGTAAGGCTCACGTGCTCGCCGAGGAACACCCCGAGTGGATCTTTCTCTACCAGTACGCCAACCCCGATAACCCTCTCGCTCACTACACGACGACCGGTCCGGAGATCCTTCGCGACGTACCGGAGATCACCCACTTCGTGGCCGGACTCGGGACGTCGGGAACTCTGATGGGGGTGGGGCGCTACTTGAAGGAGAACAAGCCCGGGGTGCAGATCTGGGCCATCGAGCCGCCGAGCGGTGAGATGGTGGACGGACTGCGCAACCTCGACGACGGCTACATTCCCCCCATCTTCACGGATAATCACGGCCCCGACTTGCTCGACCGCAAGGTCGTCGTGCGACCTCGCGAGTCCATCGAGTGGACTCGTCGCTTGACCGAGGTCGGCCTCTTTACCGGGATCTCCTCCGGCGCCATCATGGCCGGCGCGGTGAAGTGCGCCTCCCTCGTGCCTGACGACGAGACGGCGACCATTCTGACCATCGTCTGTGACGACGGGTGGAAGTACCTCTCAACCGGCGCCTGGAGTGACGACATCGACCAGGTCGTCGAACGGGCGACGAAGATCATCTACTTCTGATCGGCTCAACTACGGTAGACGGGACTAGAAGGAGCCCCCTATGACCCGTCTCGACGGACGTTCACCCGAGACCCCCCGCGAGTTCAGCCTGCAGCGTGACTTCACCGAGATGGCTCTCGGGTCGGTGCTGGTGTCCTCGGGGCGTACCCGCGTACTCTGCACGGCGTCGGTCGACACCGAGGTGCCGCGATGGATGCGCGGGACCGGGCGGGGTTGGGTGAGTGCCGAGTACTCGTTGCTGCCCGGATCCACCCCCGAACGAGCGAGTCGGGAGGCGGCCAAGGGGCGCCAGAGTGGCCGCACGCTCGAGATTCAGCGACTGATCGCCCGCTCGTTGCGTTGCGTGGTCAACCTGGAGGCGATGCCCGACATCCTGGTGACGGTCGACTGCGACGTGCTGCAGGCCGACGGGGGGACGCGCACCGCCGCCGTGAGCGGGGGATTCGTCGCTCTGCACGACGCCCTCACGCGACTCGTTCAGCGAGGAGTCCTGCCCGCTCACCCCGTGACCGACCTCGTGGCCGCCGTCTCGGTGGGAGTCGTGGGCGGAGAGATACTGGTTGATCTGCCCTACGAAGAGGACTCTCGAGCCGAGACCGACATGAACGTCGTGATGACGGGAGCGGGGCGTTTCGTCGAGATCCAGGGGACGGCCGAGCGCGAGGCCTTCTCCCGGGAGGAACTCGACGCAATGTTGGCTCTCGCCCAGTCCGCCATCACCTCGATCCACGGGGCCCAGCGTCGCCTCCTCGAGACTCCTCCGACGCCGCGATGAGACGAGTCGTTCTCGCCACGGCCAATCCCCACAAGGCGGTGGAACTCACCGCGATGCTCGAAGCGGAGGGTTTCGAGGTACTTCCTCGACCCGACCACGTCGAGGAGGTGGAGGAGAACGCCGACACTCTCGAGGGTAACGCTCTGCTGAAGGCTCACGCGATTGCTCGCGCCGCCGGCGTGGCGGCCATCGCGGACGACACCGGTCTCTTCGTTGACGCCCTCGACGGGCGTCCGGGGGTGCACAGCGCTCGTTTCGCCGGACCCCGCGCGAGTGACCAGGAGAACAACGACCTTCTCCTACAGGAGCTCGCGGGTCACGGAGATCGGCGAGCCCGGTTTCGCACCGTCATCGCCCTCGTCACTCCCGAAGGTGAGGAGACCCTCGCCGAGGGGGTCTTTGAGGGGGAGATCTTGGACGCTCCCACCCCGGGACGCGCCTTCGGCTACGACCCCCTGTTTCGACCCCTCGGGGAGAGCCGCAGCCTCGCCGAATACTCCCTCGAGGAGAAGAACGAGGTCTCCCACCGGGCCCGGGCTCTCCGGGCCTTTATCGAGGTCGTGCGTAAGAAAAACCTGGGTGACCTTTAGGCTGACGCCGTGAGTTTCGACGTTCCGATGTTTCCGCTGTCCATGGTGGTCTACCCCCACCAGATGATTGCGCTCATCGTGTTCGAACCCCGGTATCGCGCCCTTCTGGACGATATCGACGAGACTCAGGAGTTCGGAACCTGTCTCATCGCTCGGGGGAGTGAAGTGGGCGGCGGAGATGAACGGACGAACGTGGGGACCTGGCTGCGAGTTCGGGGTTCCCAGCGCTTCGCCGACGGACAGACGTTCCTCGCCGTCGAGGGAGTGCGCTGCATTCGCATCGACGAATGGGCGCCCGACGACCCCTATCCGCGGGCGCGGATTTCGGAGCGTTGCTGCGAGGACGTGATGATTGACCCGGACCTTCTCGAGCTCGCGGAGACCTCGGTGAGGGCGCTACGCACCCTCCAGAGTGAAGTCGCCCCCGACGAGGTCGCCCCGGTGCGCGTCGAGATGGCGAAGGATCCCTGGGAGCGGGCCTGGCAACTCTGCGCCATGACCCCGATGGCCACCCTCGACCAGTTCAAGGTGCTGTCGCTCGAAAACCCGAACGAACGGCTCGCCCTGCTGAACGAGATCTGTTGTGAGCGCTACGGGGACTACCAGCGCCTGCTCGCGATGGGCCCTCCAGGGGTCTAGCGCAACTCGAGCAAGTCGACGACGAAGATCAGGGTCTCGCCGGGGCGGATGACTCCGCCCGCTCCACGCTCACCGTAGGCGAGGTGGGACGGGATTACGAGGCGCCGTTGGCCACCCACCTTCATCCCCTGGACGCCTTGATCCCAACCGGCGATGACGTATCCCTGCCCGAGCGGGAAGGAGAACGGCTCGCCCCGGTTCCAGGAGGCGTCGAACTCAGCCCCCGACGACGCCGAGACGCCGACGTAGTGCACCACCGCGGTCTGACCCGCGGTCGCGACGGCACCCTCGCCCTCGCGCAGATCCTCAATGAGGAGGTCGCTCGGTAGGTCGCCCATGTGGGGTTCAACGAGGGGCTTGTCGCTCATGGCGTCCTTTCGGAGGAAGTAGTTCGTCGAGCCTACCGGCGCCGAAACGTGCTCTCGCGTCGCTCGAGAACGCGCACGTCCCGGGCCTCACGGCCCTTCGGCCCGACGAACTCCTGGAAGGAGATGGTCTGACCGGCCTTCAGGGTCTTGAAGCCGTCTCCGGAGATGTTGGAGAAGTGGATGAAGAGGTCGTCACCCTTGGCGTCGCTCGCGAAGCCGAAACCCTTGTGTTCGTTAAAGAAACTGACCGTCGCGGTCGTCGAGCGACGGGAGGAGTCGCGGTTGAACTCGCGGTTCCCGCTCTCGCGCTCGCGGTAGCTGCCCTCACGAGGGGCGCGCGAGACCTCGCTCCGCTCGCGGCGGTCGACCCGCTCGCTCGAGCGCTCATCACGGCGCGCGGGACGCTCAGAGTTCTCCGGGCGAAACGAGGAACGCTGCTCCCGGTCGGCGCCAAACTCACGACGCGCGGGACGCTCGTCACGCACGAACGACCGGGGGCGCTCGGTGCGAGAGTCGTCACGTCGAGACTCCTCGCGGCGACGGGGGCGTTCGGCGAAGGGGCGACTCGCGCGTTCCTCTCGAGCGGAGTTCGCGCGGGGCGCGGGTGCACCTTCGGCGGCGGCGGCGAACTGGTCGCGGGAACTGGGGGCGGTGCTCGCTCCGGGGCGGCGCGCCACGGCAAGGTCGGGCAGCTCGGCGCCCGACTCAAAGTTCAGTTCGCGCTGAATCTGCTTCATGAGTCCCATGCGGTCACTCGTGACGAGGGAGATAACGACTCCACTCGCCCCGGCGCGACCGGTGCGCCCGGAACGGTGCACGTAGTCGGCGCTCGCCTGGGGCAGGTCGTAGTGGACCACGGCCGGCAGGTCGTCGATGTGAATGCCGCGCGCCGCGACGTCGGTCGCGACGAGAATGCGGGTTCGTCCTTCGCGCACCGAACGCAACGCGCGGTCGCGCTGGGCCTGGCTACGGTCGCCGTGAAGCGCCACGGCGCTCACGCCCCGCTCGTCGAGTTGACGAGCCAAACGGTCGGCCGCGTGCTTGGTACGGGTGAAGACGATGGCCCGCTCGTGGGTCTCGGCGATCTCGACGAGGTGCTCGAGACGGTCCTCTCGCTCCACGCGCCAGAAGAAGTGGTCGATGTCACTCGGCTCCTGCTCACCCACGACGTCGTGAATCGCGGCGTCGCGCGTGAACTCGGAGATCAGTCGACGCACGTCGGGCCCGAGAGTCGCCGAGAAGAGCATGACGTGGCGCTCGGGGGCCGTCTGGGCGATGAGGCGACGCACGGCGGGCAAGAAGCCCATGTCGGCCATGCGGTCGGCCTCGTCGACCACCACGGTGGTCACGGCCGACAACGAGACGGTGCCCTGCTCGATGAGGTCCTCGAGGCGTCCGGGGCAGGCGACCACGACGTCGACGCCGCGACGAAAGGCGGTGCGAGCGATTTGGTAGGAGGTACCGCCGTAGACGGAGAGAACTCGCTTGCCCTCGTCGTCGCTCAATCCGGCGATCTCCTTGCGTACCTGAGCGGCGAGTTCACGGGTCGGGGTGATGACGAGGGCGGTGGGTTGGCCGGCGCGCGCGCGGGTCAGTCGAGCGAGGAGGGGAAGTCCGAACGCCAGAGTCTTGCCCGAACCAGTGCGGGCCTGGCCGACGACGTCGCGACCCTGGAGAGCGTCGGGGATGGCGGCCGCTTGAATGTCGAACGCGTCGGTAATACCGCGAGCGGCCAAGCGACTGCTCAGGTGGGTGGGCACGCCGAGTTCGGCGAAGGTGGGGGACATGAGTGCTCCTAGATCGAGATGAACCAACTCGATCCACAACCCAAGTCAGCTCCGCCGCACTTTGCGACACACGGAAACATCAACTCTAGCACAGAGCGGTGGTCGGCGCTCGGATGGTGCGGGCGGTGGGAGTCGAACCCACACTCCGAGGAACTGGTACCTAAAACCAGCGCGTCTGCCATTTCGCCACGCCCGCGACTCTTCGAGCCTAGTGGGGTAAGGATGACGGAGGGGGCCGGGTAGATTGGACGCATGACTATTACTTCGCGTTCCGACCTCGGACCTGGTAACGACCTGAATCAGCGCCTGCTTCGCGAGCGCATCGTCTTCCTCGGTACCCAGGTCGACCAGGAGTCGGCCAATCGCATTTGCGCCGAGCTCTTGCTCCTCGAGGCCGAAGACCCCGAGCGCGACATCAGCCTCTACATCAACTCGCCCGGCGGTTCCGTGACCGACGGACTCGCGATCTACGACACCATGCAGTACGTGTCGTGCGACATTCGGACCATCTGCCTCGGTATGGCGGCCTCGATGGGCCAGTTCCTGCTCTGTGCCGGTGCGCCGGGAAAGCGTTTCGCGTTGCCCCACAGCCGTATCTTGATGCACCAGCCCTCGATGGGCGGTATGCAGGGGCAGGCCTCGGACATCGCTATTCAGGCCGAGCAGATCGTGTACTTGAAGCGCATGTTGGCAGAGCGCATCGCTTTTCACACGGGTCAGCCGGTCGAAAAGATTGAGGCCGACTCGGACCGCGACCGGTGGTTCACCGCCGAGGAGGCCCGCGAGTACGGATTCATCGACGCGGTCATCGAGCGATCCGCGGTGCGCGCCGGGGCCGAGTGAGCGAAGAGTCCCTCTCCCTCGGTGCGGGGGCGACCTCCGTCAGAGTGGTGAGCGCCCGGGTGGGGCTGCCCACCCGGTTGGCCAACCTGTGGCGGCGACGGGAGCTACTGCGCAACCTGATCAGTTCGGACGTTCAGATCAAGTACAAGGGCTCAGCCCTGGGACTTCTCTGGTCGATGCTGGCTCCCGCCTTCACCCTCGGGATCTACTACCTCGTCTTCTCCGTTTTCTTGAAGAACGGGTACCCCAACTACGTCATCTTCCTCTTCTCCGGTCTCATTGTCTGGAACCTCTTTCAGAACGCGGTCAACGTGTCGACGAGCATCATCGTGGACCGGGCGGGACTGGTGAAGAAGGTCTCGTTTCCCCGCGAGATTCTGCCCCTCGCCTCGGTGGGGGCGGCCGTCGTGTTCTGGTTGATCCAGATGGTCGTGCTGGTTCTCTTCCTCGTGATCTTCCACCACGCCCCCGACTGGGGAATGCTCCTGCTGCTGCCGGTGACCTTCGCCGCGCTCTACCTCTTCACCGCGGCCGTCGCCATCGTGATGTCCGCCCTCACGGTGTACCTGCGCGACATCAAGCACTTGATGGAGGTTCTCCTCCAACTCTGGTTCTGGCTCTCCCCGGTGGTCTATAGCTACTCCAACTCCATCGCGCCGGCGTTGCATCGCCACGGCCTCGCGGCGATCTACTTCATCAATCCGATGAGCCTGATCGTGCTGACCTTCCAGCGGACCTTCTACAACGCCACGACGGTCACCTCAACGCTGTCGGGCCAGCCTCTGCACATGTTGCCCACCTGGTCCGTCGGAACGTTCGTCGCCCTCAACGTCGGCCTCCTGATCGTCGCGGCCGTAGTCTTTCTGCTCGCCCTCGTCGTCTTCGGGCGACTGGAGGGGAACTTCGAGTCGGAGCTCTAAATGGACCACGTCATTGAAGTCTCCGACGTCTCGAAGACGTTCAAGATCCACCACGAACGCCACCAGTCCGTGAAGGATCGGGTCCTTCACCCCCGAAGTGGTCGCACGGAACTCTTTCAGGCCCTCGATCACATCTCCTTTACCGTGGACGCGGGCGAGACCGTCGGTATTCTCGGGCACAACGGATCGGGTAAGTCGACTCTGCTGAAGTGCGTGTGCGGGGTGCTCCAACCCACGTCGGGCGTGATCCGTCAACGGGGATCTCTCGCCGCCCTGCTCGAGCTGGGGGCCGGATTTCAGGTCGAGCTCTCGGGACGTGACAACGTCTACCTCTACGGCACCATGCTCGGGTTCTCCCGTAAGTACATCGACCGCATTTTCGACGACATTGTGGCGTTCTCGGAGATCGAGCACTTCATCGACACGCAGGTGAAGTTCTACTCCTCCGGTATGTACGTTCGTCTGGCCTTCGCGGTGGCGGTGAACGTGGACCCCGACGTGCTCGTGGTGGATGAGGTTCTCGCGGTCGGCGACGAACGCTTCCAGGCTAAGTGCATCGACCGGATTAAGGGATTTCAGGAGGACGGGAAGGCCATTTTGCTCGTGACGCACTCGGCCGAGCAGGTGCGCACTCTCGCGTCTCGCGCCATCGTGCTCGAGTCGGGCAAGATGATCGCCCACGGCGACGTCGGCGACTCGCTCAAAATCTTCCGTGACCACCTCCTCGGAACTGCTCCGGCGACCGGAAGTACAGCGACGAGCGCCGGCGAGGTGCACGTGGACTCGGTCACGTCGCCGAGCGGCACCTTCGACGTGCGCGCCGGCGCCGGATTTCACTTCGACGTGCACGTGAGCGCCACGCGAGCGGTGAGCGGGCTCTTCGTTCTCGAACTTCATACGCGCGACGGAGTCCTCGTGTCGCGCTCCGACCCCCAGGCCAATCCGGTGGACCTGCGGGCGGGAGTGACCAGCATCGGAGTGGATCTGCCCCATCTGCCCCTCCTCGACGGCATCTTTGACGTCAACGTCGGGATCTACGATCCGCGGGGCTCCAACATCCTCGCCTGGGCGGAGAAGGTGGCCACTCTTCAAGTCACCTACGGGGGGCGCGAAAGCGGTCTCGTCGACCTCGCACCCTCGGTGCACCAGAACTAGGGCGAGTCGGGACGGAGGCGCGGGTAGGTGCGCAGCGCGCCCCATCGCCCGAGTCGACCCACGTCGTAGGGGAAGGTCGCTCCGGCCAGGAGTCGGCGATCACCCCGGGAGTTCCCGTAGGCGTAGATCACGGGCGACGAGGGGTAGTGACGCGACTCGATCCACTCGCTCAGACGCCGCATCTTTTCCGTCCCTCGACAGTTGGCTCCCTCGTAGGACCCGGTTAGGCGACCCGCGTCGTCGACTTCCAGGCGGGTGCCGAGTCCTCCCGCGATACCGAAGTGCTGCACGAGGACGTCGACGTAGAGCTGGGGGGAGGCCGATACGAGGACGACGTCGTCACCCCGTTCGAGGTGCCAGCGTAAGCGTGCCACCACGTCGAGACGGGCTTCGTGGGCGAGGTGCTCGAGAATGAACTCCCGGGACGCCGCCGCCACGTCCTCGAGGGCTCGGCCCCGCAGGAGTCCCCGAAAGAGTCGCTCCTTCGTGTCGTCGGCGTAGTGGCCCGAACGAATGGCCCCGTTGACGAGCGCGGGACTGAGGGGAGCGGCCACTCGGGCCACGGCGGCGTTACCGCACACGTGACGCAACCAGTGAAAGACGCTGCCCCCCTTCGTTAACGTTCCGTCGAGATCGAAGGCGGCAACCACGGGAGTAGACACGGTGGCCCATGCTACCGAGCGGGGTTGATTCGCGGTATTTTCTACTAATATGATGGAAGTTTAAAAGAATAGAGGGGGCCAGTAGATTACTGCTGGTACCCACTTCAACCTAAGGAGATGTGACAGATGGCTATTCGTCTCGGCGACGTGGCTCCCGACTTTACGGCGGAGACCACCGAAGGACCGATCAGCTTCCACGAGTGGATTGGTGATGGTTGGTGCATCCTGTTCTCCCACCCCGCGGACTTCACCCCGGTCTGCACGACGGAGCTCGGCGGTTTCGCAGCCCGTAAGTCGGAGTTCGACGCTCGCAACACCAAGATCATCGGTCTCTCGGTCGACGACGTCGAGTCCCACAACCGCTGGAAGGACGACATCGGCGAGACCCAGGGTACTCCGCTCAACTTCCCCCTCATTGGTGACGAGACGAAGACGGTCGCCGGTCTCTACGACATGATTCACCCCAACGCCAACGACACCATGACGGTGCGCAGCGTCTTCATCATCGGTCCGGACAAGAAGGTCAAGTTGATTCTGACCTACCCGGCCTCGACGGGTCGCAACATCGACGAAATTCTGCGCGTCCTCGACTCGCTGCAGCTCTCGGCGAAGTACTCCGTGGCGACGCCCGTCAACTGGACCAACGGCAAGGACGTCATCGTGGCCCTGTCGGTGAGCGACGAAGACGCGGAGACCAAGTTCCCGAAGGGCGTCACCAAGGTGAAGCCCTACCTGCGCTTGACGCCTCAGCCCAACCTGTAGTCCTCGACCTCGTCGACCACGTAACGCCCGCCGGGTTTCCGGCGGGCGTTACGTCGTTCGGGGTACAAAAATCTGGTCCCGGTAGAAGGCCAGTTCGTCGATGGACTCGCGAATATCGTCGAGGGCGCGGTGAGACGTGGCCTTTTCCGCGCGTGCTCCAATTCGTTCGGGGTACCACCGCTTGGCGAGTTCCTTCAGGGTGGAGACGTCGACGTTGCGGTAGTGGAAAAACTCCTCGAGTTCGGGCATGTACTCCTGCAAAAAACGTCGATCCGTGCCAATCGAGTTCCCGCTGAGGGGGATGGTGCGCGCTTCGGCGATGTGCGACCGAAGAAAGTCGAGCGTCGCCAATTCGGCGTCGCGCATACTGATGGTGGACTGGCGTATCGCGTCGAGGAGTCCCGATCGAGTGTGCATCTCGGTAACGAACTCACCCATGTGGGAGAGGGCGACGTCGTCGGCGTGTATGACGAGGTCGGGCCCCTCGGCGATCACGGTGAGGTCATCGTCAGTGATGAGCGTCGCAATCTCGACAATCACGTGCTTATCCGGTTCGAGCCCGGTCATTTCTAAATCCATCCACGCCAGCATGCCGAGAGACTACTCAAGGGTCCCCTCACGGTGAGTAGTCTCGGGCGCCATGGACGTGAGATTTCTCCGACTTCGCGAGGGGGCCGTTATTCCCGAGGTTCCGCACGCGGGCGACGCCGGAACGGACCTCATCACTCTCGACGCCGTTCGATTGGAGCCGGGGGAGCGCGCTCTCGTGGGAACGGGACTGGCCCTCGAGATTCCGGAGGGATTCGCCGGTCTCATCCTGCCCCGCAGTGGATTGGCGTCGCGCCACGGTGTGACGTGCGCGAACGCTCCCGGTCTCATTGACGCCGGCTACCGGGGGGAGATTCGAGTGGCCCTCGTTAATCTCGACCCCCGTGAGCCCTACGAGGTCCGCTCGGGAGACCGGGTTGCGCAACTGCTCATCACGCCAGTTCCGGCCCTTCGATTTGTCGAAGTCGACACTCTCGGAGAGTCCACTCGGGGCGTCGGGGGGTTCGGCTCGAGCGGGCGATGAGGTTTGACGTTCGGGCCCCCTCGGCTAGTATGGAGCCGTTGCGGTAGTAGCTCAGTTGGTAGAGCGCGACCTTGCCAAGGTCGAGGTCGCCGGTTCGAGACCGGTCTACCGCTCCAGTGAAGTACACCGAGTTGACGAAGGGCCTCCCTCAGGGGAGGCCCTTCGTCGTGGTGTCCGGGTTTTGCGTCACCTCGTAAATTCTCGTCACGGCTGTTCCTCGGCGCGGTGGTTCCGTCACGGGATGATCACTGGGGTAATGTGACGAATTAACACCAACGAACAAGGGCGGGCGATCCGCCGTGGGGGAAAATTATGAAGGCAACCCGATTCCGTAGTGCCGTTGTGGCACTCGGCGCGCTCAGCTTGGTGGCGACCACCAGCGTGATGGCGGGCGCGTCCGCGCCGAGCGCCAAGTACAACGCGAAGGACGCGGCGCTCGTGCCGGCGGCGTACAAGCACATCACCTTGCAGGTCGCCTCCGACGCCACCTACGCGCCGGACGAGTTCGTGAAGGGCACGTCCCTCGTGGGCTTCGACCTCGATCTCATGAAGGCGATTGGCACGACTCTCGGCATTAAGTACACCGAGAACAACGTCACCTTTGACACCATCATCACCGGTATGGTCGCGAACAAGTACCAGATTGGCAACTCGTCCTTCACCGACACCAAGGCTCGCCAGAAGCAGGTCAACTTCGTCGACTACTTCAAGGCCGGTGAAGGCGTGTACGTCGCGAAGAACTCGAAGATGGTCTTTAAGGGCCTGACCAGTTTCTGTGGACACACCGTGGCCGTGGAGACTGGTACCGTCGAGCAGACCGACGCCGCTGCGGTGAAGTGCCCCGCCGGTAAGAAGGTCGCCGTCTCGAGTTACGCGACCCAGACGCTGGCCAACTTGGCCCTCTCGGCCGGTCACGCGGACTTCGGTTTCGTGGACTCGCAGATTGCCGGCTACATCGTCGCCACCACTGGTGGTCGTTTCAAGTTGTCGGGCAGCGCGGTCAACGTGGCCCCCTACGGCATCGCGACCCAGAAGAACGCGAACGGTCTCGCTCTCGCGAAGGCTCTACAGGCGGCGTTGAAGACCCTGCAAGCCTCGGGCGTGTACAAGGCGATTCTCGCGAAGTGGGGAGTTCAGGCCGGCGCGGTTCCCGCGTCCCAGATTGTCCTCAACGGCGCGACGTCGTAACGGTCACCCATGTCGGCGCTTGACGAGCACGCCGAAAGTTTGGAAGTAGTTCCAGTTCGCCACCCCGGTCGCATTGCGGCCGGGGTGGCGATGTTGGTCCTCGTGGTGATGTTTCTCCACACCCTGATATCCCGGATTCCGGACCCCCAGACGGGTCAACCGATTTGGCGATTTCGCTGGAACATCATCGGGCAGTACCTCTTTAGTCCGATCATTCTGAGAGCTCTTCTGCTCACGATTGAGCTCACCGTGGTCGCGATGGTCATTGGCATCATTCTCGGCGTGGTCATTGCCGTCATGAGAATCTCTCATTCGCGACTTCTCTCGATGCCGGCCGCCGCGTACACCTGGTTCTTTCGGGGAACTCCGGTGTACGTTCAGATCCTGTTCTGGTTCGCCGCCGGAACCCTCTATCCCACTCTGACTTTCGGCGTACCCTTCCTCCACATCACCTTCTTCACCTTCCACGTGAATCACTTGACCGCTATCGAAGCGGGCATCGTGGCTCTGAGCTTGAATGAAGGGGCCTACATGGCCGAGATCGCCCGCGCGGGTCTGATTTCGGTGGACGAGGGTCAGATGGAGGCCGCGCTGTCCGTGGGTATGACTCGAGTGCAGACGTTGCGCCACATTGTGCTGCCCCAAGCCATGCGCGTCATCATCCCACCCACCGGTAATGAAGCCATCTCGATGTTGAAGACGACGTCCCTCCTCTCCACCATTGGGGTGTACGAGTTGGCCGGCACTGCGGCCAACATATCGGCGCAGAACTTCGAGAACGTGGCCCTGTTAGAGACCATCTCCATCTGGTACCTCGTCGTGACGACCGTCATGTCCATCGGCCAGTTCTACGTAGAGCGGCGCTTCGCTCGAGGTTCGTCCCGCGCGACTCCGGAGACCCCGTGGCAGCGTTTGCGTTCCGACATTCGGGGAGTGCGCGCGCGCTGGAAATTGATTCCCCAGGGGCTCACCCGATGAGTGACGTCATGGTCCAGTCCATCAATCTGGCGAAGTCCTTCGGAAGTAACGAGGTCTTGCGCAACATCAACATGGAAGTTCACCGCGGGGAGGTGACCTGCCTTATTGGTCCGTCGGGATCGGGGAAGTCAACCTTTTTGCGGTGCATTAATCACCTCGAAAAGTACGACCGGGGGGAGTTGCTGGTCGACGGCGTCCGAGTGGGCTTTGATCTTCGTAACGGAAAGCTCTACGAACGGACGACGTCGGAGATTGCGAAGGATCGATCCGATATCGGCATGGTCTTTCAGCGATTCAATCTCTTTCCTCATCTCACGGCGCTCGCGAACGTCACGATTGGCCCCATCAAAGTGCGGGGAATGTCACCGTCCGACGCGAAACAGCGCGCGCGAGACCTGTTGGAGAGAGTGGGTCTCGGGGCGAAGGCGGACGCCTACCCGTCTCAATTGAGCGGCGGCCAGCAACAACGCGTGGCTATTGCTCGCGCCTTGGCCATGGATCCGAAGTTGATGCTCTTCGACGAACCCACCTCCGCCCTCGACCCCGAGTTGGTGGGTGAGGTTCTCGACGTCATGAAGGACTTGGCGAGGTCGGGAATGACGATGATCGTGGTGACCCACGAGATGGGATTCGCCCGCGAAGTCGCGACGTCCGCCTATTTCATGGACCAGGGCATCATCTACGAATCGGGTGACCCGAAGGAGATCCTGGTGCGCCCCCAGTCGGAGCGCTTGCAGAGCTTCCTCTCGAAGGTTCTCTAGCGAGGCGGTTGAGTACGTGATCCACCCCGAACTCGCCGCCTATCGGGAGGCCCTCGGTCCCAGTCGCGACCCTCGCGAGACGTCGATGGCGGAGCGACGGGCCCAGTACCGGGAACTCACGAAGTCTCG
>JAGXAY010000034.1 GCA_018971385.1 Acidobacteriota bacterium
AAGAAATTCGCCACGCTCACCGAATGGAGCTCCGTGGTCAAGTGGCATCTAGCGTGGCCCACGATTTCAACAATCTCATAACTCTCATCTCGGGTTACGCAGAAATGTTGAGCAAAGAGGTAGCGGATCGCGAGAAGGCTGTCGCCCTCGTTCGTGACATCACCTCCACGTCTCAACGCGCGGCATCCCTCACCACTCAGTTGCAAAGCCTCGGACGAACGACGACCAACTCCACGACGGATATCGACGTCAGTTCAGCCCTCGCCTCCAATGCTGAAGTGATTGAGCGCATCATGGGATCGTCCGTCATGGTGGTGTGGGAACTTGATACCGTGCCCACACCGGTTCGGGTCGACGCCAATCTCTTTGAGCAAATGATCCTTAACCTCGCGATAAACGCTCGCGACGCCATGGCCGACGGCGGCACACTCACCATCTCGTGCGCCCTCACGGAACTCACTGAAGATGAAGCCTTGGCGCGTTCCCAAAATCCCGGGGACGTGGTGAGGATACGAATTTCCGATACTGGTCACGGTATGGACGACGAGACTCTCCGTCGTTGTTTTGAGCCCCTCTTTACGACGAAGGGACCGTATCGCGGAACAGGTATGGGTCTCGCCTCAGCCCGACGATTTGTGGACGAGAGCGGAGGATCCATTCGTGCCGAGTCCGCCGTCGGAGTGGGGACCACGTTCGATATTGTTCTCCCCGCCCTCGCGTCGTCTCCGGTCATCCCTAGCCCTCGACCTGAACTTCTCGCCTCGCTCCACGCCACAGTGCTCGTGGTGGAGGACGATCCCGTTCTTCGCCGAATGACGGTCCAAGTGCTCTCTCGCCACGGACTTACACTCATTGATGCCGCATCCGGATCAGATGCTCTCCACATCATCGAGAATGCGAACGACATCGATCTTCTTATTACGGACGTCGATCTCGGTGCCGTCAGTGGGCTAGACGTTGCTCACGGATTTTCTCGACGTTGGCCGAAGCGACCACTGGTCGTAATGTCAGGTCGTCCCCTTGGTCACGTCACGTCCGAATTCGCCGAGGGATCCGCTGAGTTCCTACCAAAGCCGTTTCGGCCCACTCAACTCGTAGACACGGTTGTCAGCGCTCTAGCTCGACGTCACGATGCAGGTTCGAAACGATAGCCAAAGCCGCGTACGGTAAGAATCCATCGTGGATGATCAGGATCGGTCTCGATTTTCAGTCTCAAGCGCCGAATATGTTCAGTCACTGTCGCCTCGTTCTGCCACTCTGACGACGAATCCCAGACGTGCTCCAACAGCTGCTGGCGGGAAAAGACTTGACGCGGCGAGCTCGCCAAAAAGAGAAGAAGCGAGTATTCCTTAGCGGTAAGTTCCAGCATCTCACCTCGAAGATGAACCTCGTGAGTTCCGTCGTTGATGGCGAGTGGCCCAAAGACCAGAAGTTCACCCTCGACTCGCCCGAGAGATCCCGCGGTGCGACGAAGCACTGATTCGATGCGCGCGGACAACTCACCTAAAGAAAACGGCTTCACGAGGTAGTCGTCCGCCCCCATCTTCAGCCCCGCAATACGATCGGACTCCAGTCCTCGACCCGTAATAAAAATGACGGGCACATCACTCATCGTCCGAACTTCCCGAAGAACTTCGCGGCCGTCATCGGCTCCGAGAACAATGTCGAGAAGGAGGAGGTCAGGTTCAGCGTTCGTAACCTCGGTCAGCGCCTCGGTGAGGTGGGACGCCGACCGAACCTGGTGGCCCTCATCTTCCAAATGGCGACGAACCAAATCAATCATGTCGGCATCGTCTTCAACGACCAGAATCGAAGCCATGTCCGTTCCGTGCCTCCCCTTTGGATGGCGTTCCCGCCCTATGACAGGACCAGTGTACGGGAGGCTCGACCTCAACCCTGGTCAGTCGACTGAGAGTCGAGGAGGTACATCCTTATACTGGACGAGTGGACGCCGGCACCCTTGCCGGCGTAGAGGAGCTTCCGAGAACGCATGAAGTTTAAATTTCTCGTCGTCGCCCTCGCGGTGTTGACGACGATATCGTCACCCCTACTCGCCGCGGGTGCCACGGTCAGCCGAAACATTGCTCTACCCAGTGGGTCCCTGGGTCTCTACCAGGGCTATCTCCCACTCCTCGCCTGCTCCTCAAGTTCATCGTGCACTGTTGGGGGAGTCGAACTCAACTCCCGAAATATCCAGGAAGCATTCGTCGCCAGCGAGCAGAACGGGGCGTGGACACCTTCAAAGGCGCTTACGCCACCGAACGGGTATAAGTCAAGCCAAGGCGTAACGCTGACCACTCTCCAGTGTCCGAGCCTCGGCTCGTGCTCGGCCACCGGTCAGTTCGGTACCGCCACCGGCCAGTACCCCTTCACGGTGTCCGAAGTTCACGGCGTGTGGCAAGGGGGATCCCGCCTGGCTCTTCCGG
This sequence comes from Acidobacteriota bacterium, assembly GCA_018971385.1. Taxonomy (GTDB): domain Bacteria; phylum Actinomycetota; class Acidimicrobiia; order Acidimicrobiales; family RAAP-2; genus RAAP-2. Next base: position 2,427 of record JAGXAY010000034.1, read on the forward strand.
CAAACGCCGCGACCTCGAGTCAGTTCGCAAGTCCCCACGCGGAGTGGTGCGCGTCGGCCGGAAACTGCGTCACCGTGGGCACGTACATCGACTCGGCTGGCAACTCTCAGGTATTTGTCGCATTCCAAACGAAGGGGCGCTGGGGTGTGGCCCACGAGCTCGCGTTACCGAAAAACGCCAACATTGACCCCCACGCGTCACTCACCCAATTGGCCTGTCGAACCACGGGCGACTGCGTCGCTGTCGGAAGTTACACCACGTCCGACTCCTCCACCCAAGCCCTCGTTCTTCCCGAGGTGCGGGGGCGCTGGCAACGGGGCTTCCCGCTCTCACTTCCGGCCAACGCGAGTGGTTTCTCCGGTGCTAGCGCGAGTGAACTCACCTGTTCAGCAACCACGTGCACCCTGGTGGGCTCCTACCTCACTTACGGTGGCGCCCTCGAACCCATGGTGGCGCAAGGGTGGGGAACGGGTTGGGACCGAGCAGTGGGACTGCAGTTGCCGAGTAACGCGGCTCGCAATCCTCAAACTTTGTTTTACGGCTTCTCGGGCGGGGTCTCGTGCGATTCGTCCGAAACGTGCGCCCTCGGCGGTCAGTATCTAGACAATACCGGTCACTACCAGGGTTTTCTTGCAGTCGGGCTGAAGGGGCGTTGGGGGGCTACGACCGAACTCGTCCTACCGAGTGGGGCCCAACAAGCGGGGCACAACGGCGGAGTGGTGTCAGTCTCCTGCGTCCAATCGGTCTGTCACGCCGGGGCCGCCTATATCGACTCCACCGGCCAGTACCAGGCCTACATCGTGACCCGTACCTCGTCCGGTTGGCACACGGGAATCACGGTGGCGTTGCCCGGCGGGGCCTCGAGTGTCGGGGTCGACGGTGGTCTGTACTCCATTGAATGCTCCACTGCTTCCACGTGTCTCGCCACGGGTTCCTACCTCACCACGCCCATCGACTACGGAGGCTTTGTCGTTACCCTCCCCTAAGGGGAACGGGTTGTTCGGCGGACAGTTTTCAACTAGAAAGCACCTCGCGGTCTCTCCACCGTCAATATCCGGTAACCAGGGGTTTCTAGGGTGATGCCGTGACACCCACGGAATCGGCCCCCCTCCCTGGTCTATCGGTGCGTGTCACCCTTTCGCGGAGACGAGGGTGGTAGCCATGGTGGACCCCGAGGGTCGGCAAGTCATCCTCGTTGTGGAGGACGAGGAGAGTTACCAAGACGCCCTTTCCGTCGGGCTCACGGTGGAAGGGTTTGTCGTGCTCGCCGCGAAGACTCTCGCCGAAGCACGGCTCCTTCTCACCTCGTCCCACCCCGATCTCGTTCTGCTAGACGTCATGCTTCCCGACGGATCGGGGGTCGATTTTTGTCGGGAAGTGACCGCACAATCACGGACCCCCGTCATTATGGTGTCGGCTCGTTCGAGCGAAGTGGACGTCGTTCTCGGACTCGAAATCGGTGCTGCCGACTACGTCACCAAGCCTTATCGACTCCGCGAGCTCGTTGCCCGCATGCGGGCAGTGCTCCGGCGTCCCGCCCCCAGTAACTCCGAGGACGACGCGGTCAATTTTGGTGATATCACCATGGATTTTGTTCGACGAACGGTGACCCGCCGAGGGGTCGACATCGATCTCTCCCGAAAGGAGTTCGACCTCCTCGCCCTCTTCGCGTCCCGTCTTGGTCAGGTTGTGACGCGAGAGACTTGCCTGGACGCGCTGTGGTGGGGACTCCAGCTATCCGACACCCGAACTCTCGACACTCACGTCAAACGACTTCGTCAGAAAATCGAGCAGGATCCGGCTAATCCCCGTCATCTCGTGACCATCCGTGGAGTAGGTTTCCGCCTCGACGCCTAAGGTCATCGGCATGAAACCCGGAGACCTCGCCCCCGACTTCACCCTTCGCGACCACGAAGGTCGCTCCGTCACACTCAGTGTCGAGCTGGAACGAGGTCCAGTTGTCCTCTTCTTCTACCCGGCGGCTCTGACCCGTGGGTGCACCAAGGAGTCGTGCCACTTTCGTGACCTCGCCTCCGAGTTCGAACACCGAGGCGCTCAACGTCTCGGCATATCCATGGACTCACAAGAGCGTCAGCACCTCTTCGCGACCACCTACTCCCTCGACTACCCCCTCCTCGTGGATGAGGGGGGTATGGTCGCCCGCGACTACGACGTGAAGCGTTCGGTGGACCTCTTGAAGGTCAAGCGAACCACCTTCGTCATTGCGAGTGATCGCCGAGTTCTCGAGGTGATTGCCAGTGAGTTCTCCATGGACGTTCACGCAGATCGCGCTCTTCAGGTACTCGACAGCATGAAGGGTCCGCGCCCCTAGCGACGCGGACCCTTACGAGTTGCTAGCCGGCCACAATCGCCGTCGCCGGATCCTCCAAGAACCTCGCCACGTGGGCGAGAACGTTACTGGCTAACGCTCCGTCAATCTGGCGATGGTCGAACGTCAACGCCAGCTCCGCAACCTGACGCGCGACGACCTGTCCGTCGACGACCCACGGCGCCGGCGCGATGCGTCCAATGGCCAAAATGGCCCCCGTTCCCGGCGGAAGAATCGGAATCGCCGAATCAACTCCCATAGGTCCGACGTTGGTAATCGTGATAGTCGTTCCCGTCATCTCCGCGAGGGACGTGGTACCCGCTCGGGCTTTCTCCACGAGAGCCGAGAGCTCATTGGCCACACCAACAAGGTCGAGCTGATCCGCGTTCTTTATGTTGGGGACGAGCAGACCCTTCGGGGTGTCGGCCGCGATTCCGAGATTGACGTATCTCTTCACCACAACTTCTTGGGTCTTGGCGTCGAACATGGAGTTGACACCCGGATAGTGGCGTGCAGCATCGACGAGTGCCAGAGCCACGATAACGAGAGGTGAGAGTCGAACTCCCTGCAGTCGCGGGTGTTTCTTTAGTCCCGCCACTAACTCCATCGTCTTCGTGGCGTCGACTCGAACCCAGACCGCGGCCTGGGGATGGGTCAGCATGGACTCGGTCATGGACTCCGCCATCGCCTTCAAGACGCCCTTCACCGGAATACGCTCTTCTCGCTCTCCAGTGCTCCAAGGCGCCAAGTCGCGACCCACGAATCGGGACGTCGTCATCGGTCCCGTCGAGGGAGTGGATACGCGGGCCGGGGCCACCGGAGTCACGTCGGCGCGAACGGCGCGCTCAACGTCAGCTCGAGTAATCACGCCCTCTCGACCCGTCCCCACCACCGTCTGGAGATTTACCCCCAGGTTCTTCGCGAGCAACCTGACCGGAGGAGTGGTGCGAACCGGTCCCGTCGACACCACCGGAGTGGTAGCCGCTACGGGAGGGGCCACGACGGCGGTACTCGAACGTCGACGGTGTTTACGAACTGCCACCCCGTCCTCATTCGCGACTCCGTAACCAATGAGCACCGGCTCACGGCGCTCTTCGTCCGGCTCGTTGACGACGTGCTTCTCCCCGCCGTGAGGAACTTCCTCCGGCGTCGATCCACCCGCCCCCTCCACTTCAAAGGTCACGAGCGGGGTGTGCACCTCGACCGTGTCGCCCTCGCGGGCGTGCAACTGGACGACCCGACCAGCGAAGGGGCTCGGCAACTCCACGGTCGCCTTGGCGGTCTCGACGTCACACAAAGGTTGATTCAGTGCGACCACGTCGCCCACTTGAACCTTCCACGTGACGATATCGGCCTCGATCAAACCTTCACCCACGTCGGGCAGTAGGAATACTTGCTGACCCACTAGTCAAACTCCATCACTCGGTCAACGGCGTCCAGAATTCGGTCCACCGTCGGGCGGTAGTCCTCCTCGATGCGCGTCGGCGGATAGGGGATGTGGTAGCCGCCCACCACGAGCCCCGGGGCCCGCATTGAATAGAAGCACCGGTGCGTCACGTCAGCCACGATGCTCGCCCCAATGGACGCGTGTACCGGCGCCTCTTGCACGACGATGAGTCGCCCCGTCTTCGTCACGGAGTCTACGAGCGCCGCGGTGTCGACCGGGGAGAGTCCCCGCAAGTCGATGACCTCGAGAGACACGCCCTCACCCGCCGCCGTCTCGGCCGCCCGCAGGATGGTCTTCATGGTGGACCCGTATCCGGCGACGGTAATGTCCGTGCCGGGACGTCGGACAGCCGCGTCGAAGAGGCCAGCGGGGGCAGCGTCGAGATCCACCTCGCCCTTTTCCCAGTAGCGACTCTTCGGCTCGCAGAAAATCACCGGGTCGTCCGATTCGATGGCTTGCTGAATCATCCAGTAGGCGTCGTTCGGGGTGGAGCACGCCATGACTTTCAGCCCACCGGTGTGTGCGAACAGTGCCTCGGGGCTCTCCGAGTGGTGCTCAATAGCACCGATGCCACCCTGAAAGGGCAGACGGATAACGAGCCCCATCGTGTAGGCCCCCTCGGAACGCTTTCGCAACTTCGCCACCTGGGAGACAATCTGGTCGAAGGCCGGGTAGACGAATCCGTCGAACTGCATTTCGCAAACCGTGCGGTATCCCCGAATCGCGAGACCAACCGCAGTACCCACAATGGCCGATTCGGCCAAGGGGGCATCCACGACGCGGTCCGGACCGAAGTCCTTCTGCAGTCCGTCCGTAATACGGAATACTCCGCCGAGTTTGCCGACGTCCTCTCCCATGATGAGAACTTTGGAGTTCTTCTCCATTGCTCGACGCAGGCCCTCGTTCAGCGCCTTCGCCATAGTCATGGTCACCGTAGCCATCAGTGAGCACCTCCCGAAATACCGAGTTCCACCATTTCGCGGCGGCCCTCCTCGATGAGGGGATGTCCCTCGGCGTACACGTTGTCGAACATGGTGATGGGATCGGGGCGCCCCATGGCGAGGACGTCAGCGCGCAACTGCAGAGCGAACTCCTCGGCCTCCGCGTCGATGGCGTCGAACTCCGCCTGGGTGGTCTTGGCCTCTCGCACCAGCAAGGCCTTCACTCGCTCGATGGGGTCGCGGTGCTTCCAGACCTCCACCTCCGCCTCCACGCGATAACGCGTAGGGTCGTCAGACGTGGTGTGGGCTCCCATACGGTAGGTGTACGCCTCAATCAGAGTGGGACCCCCACCCGCGCGAGCGTTTTCGAGCGCCGTCCGCGCTACTTCGTAGACGGCCAACAAATCGTTGCCGTCCACGCGAATACCGGGAAAACCAAAACCGCGAGCGCGACGGTAGAGAGGAACCTTCGACTGCGTCGACATGGGCGTGGAGATTCCCCACTGGTTGTTTTGACAGAAGAACACCACCGGAGCGTTAAAGGACGCCGCCCAGACAAAACCCTCGAGGACGTCACCCTGAGAAGACGCGCCGTCTCCGAAGAACGTCATGGCGGCCTCTTCGGCGCCGTCTCGCTGGATACCCATGGCGTAACCAACCGCGTTCAGCACCTGGTTACCGAGCACGATGGCTGGTACCGAGTGACGGTAAGTGTAGGGATCCCACCCACCGTTGGACACCGCCCGGAACAGACGAAGCATGTTGGCCGGGGGCACTCCCCGCGACCACGCAATGCCGTGCTCACGGTAGGTCGGAAAGGTGAAGTCCATCGGTTGGAGGGCTCGACCGGCACCAATCTGGGCCGCCTCCTGCCCCTGAATCGGAGCCCAGAGAGCCAGTTGACCCTGACGTTGAAGCGAAGTGGACTCGTTACACAACCGGCGAATGATGACCATGTCCCGGTACATCGAAAAAATTTTTTCGTTCGACAGCGTGGAGGTGTAATCGGGATGTTCCACCCGCTGACCCTCCGGCGTCAACAACTGGACGAGTTCCTCGTCAACCATCGACTCTCCTTTGACTACCCCCGCTCGAAAACACTAGTCCCGTAGCATTAGGGGGTGGCTCGCGTATGGGTGGACTGGGGGCCGGTCCGCGCCAATCGCAACTTTCGCCTCCTGATTAGTGGCCAGATGGTCTCACTCATCGGTTCCAACATCACGATGGTGGCCATTCCGTACCAGGTCTATGTGTTAACCCACGCCAGTTGGTGGGTCGGACTCACGAGCGTGGTGCAGTTACCCGCCCTCATCCTGGGATCTCTCATGGGGGGAGCCCTTGGCGATCGCTTTGATAAACGACCCTTTCTTGTTCTGGCGTCCGGATTCTCGGGACTCGCGAGTGCCCTCTTGGCTCTAGGAGCCGTGCGTCACGAAGGCCTCGGATCGCTCCTCGTGCTCGCCGCCGTGTCCGCGTTCACCGGCGGACTCGGCGGGCCGGTGAGAACCGCCGCCATCCCCCAAATGCTGCGCTCCGACGAACTCGTTCCCGCCTACTCATTGAACCAAATCGTGGTCAACCTGGGCGCCATACTCGGACCCACTCTCGCCGGCGTGGTCCTGGCTGCGTGGGGTCTCGCCTGGTGTTACGGCCTCGACGCCATCACGTTCGGCGTCATTATGGTGGCCGCCGCCTGGCTCGAACCCCTTCCACCGACCCGTTCGGACTCACCCGTCGGGCTCTTTCGGGCTATCGGGGACGGAGTCGCCTACGTCCGTCACCACCGGGTTGCTCAATTTGTCTATTTGGCGGATCTGAACGCCATGGTGTTCGGCTCTCCGAGGGGTCTCTTTCCCGCCGTGGCGCTGAGTGAATACCACGGCGGACCCCGTCTTCTCGGACTTCTGTACGCCGCCCCCTCCGCCGGCGCGGTGCTTCTCGCGTTTACGTCGGGTTGGGTAACTCACGTTCGCCGACGCGGGAGAGCCGTCGCTCTCGCCATTGCCGTCTGGGGCCTGGCCATCAGCGCCTTCGGGCTCGTGCACTGGATTTGGCTCGCCCTCGCGTGTCTCGCCCTCGCGGGGGCGATGGACGTGGTCTCCACCGTCCTTCGCAACACCATCCTCCAACTAGCCATCACGGACGATGTCCGAAGTCGAGTGTCCTCCATTCAATTAGCCGTCGTGACCGGAGGTCCGAGGCTCGGAGACCTCGAATCGGGCGTCGTCGCCTCGGTAACCTCGACCGAAACATCCATTGTTTCGGGAGGCCTCGCCTGTCTCCTCGGCATCGGACTACTCATGAGGCGCCGCCGAAATGTCTGGAACGCGACAGATCTCTAGGAAGTACCCGCACGAGTGCGAAGACTCACCCCACGGCGGCCCTCGGTGACGTAGGCCAATTGGCCGCACGCGGCGGCTATGGATCGTCCACGAGTATCTCGTACCGACACGTTGATGCCCCGTTCGCGCAGTTGATCTCGAAACTCCCTCACGCGCTCCCGACTGGACCCTCGGACCAGGTAGCCCGGCGTGGGGTTTAGGGGAATTAGGTTGACGTGAGCTCGAAGGTCCCACGCGAAGGCACTCAGTTCATCAACTGCGCGGTCCGTATCGTTCACCCCGTCAATTAGGGCCCACTCAAAACTCAAGCGTCGACCCGTGACCTCCACCCACGTTTCACAGGCCTCACGGAGGCGGGACAGGGGATAGCGCCGATTGAGGGGAACGAGTTGACTGCGCGTCTCGTCGTTAGCGGCGTGGAGACTCACCGCCAGGGTGACCGGTAGTCCCTCTCGAGCGAGACGTTCGATGGCGGGGGCCACCCCCACCGTCGACACGGTCAAATGACGGGCCGAGAGACCCCGATCGTCATGAAGCCGGCGCAGTACCCGAGACGTCACGGCGTAGTTCGCCAGGGGCTCACCCATCCCCATAAACACCACGTTGCTTAAACGTCGAGGTGCCGCCGTTCGGGCCGCGAACATCACCTGCTCCAGAACTTCACCTTCGCTCAAGTGACGAGTAAAACCCGCCTGACCCGTCGCGCAAAAGGTGCACCCCATGGCACACCCGGCTTGAGAGGAGACGCACACTGTGACCCGATCGTCGTAGACCATGAGAACGGTCTCGATACTGGCTCCGTCGGGAAGTCGAAATGCCCACTTCACCGTCGAGCCGTGATCAGACTCCACCCTCGACTCGACCACTAGCTGCGACGAGTACTCCCCCGCGAGTTCGTCACGAAGAGCCCGCGGCACACTCGACAGCTCGTGCAACTCACGCCCTTCTTGCCAGAGTCCCCGCCACACTTGATCAGCCCGAAACCGGGGGTAGTGGGCCAGTCGCTCGCGCCACTCGTCGAGAGTTAGTTCGTAGGGAGAGACCACCCACCCACGCTAACGGGCGAACCCTAGTCCCCGTCTGCTTGACTCAAAGGGGACGAAGGAGGACCTCATGGAGTTAGTACGTACCTCGGCACTGGTGACCGGTGGGGCATCGGGCCTCGGGGAAGCGACGGCGCGATCCCTTGCGGAGCGCGGCGTACACGTCGTGGTACTCGATCTGAACGACGAGCGGGGTCGTGCCGTGGCCCGCGACATCGGGGGATCCTTCGCCCACTGTGACGTCACGTCGCCCGCCGACGTGGAGTCGGCCATCTCACTGGCTCTCGATCACGCACCCCTCTGGAGCGTGGTGAACTGTGCGGGAATTGTGTGGGCCCAACGGACCCTTGGTAAGGACGGCGAGTACGGCTCGGCTCACGACCTCGACACCTTTCGCAAAATCGTTGAGGTCAATTTGGTGGGCACTTTCAATGTGTGCCGTCTCGCCGCCACCGCGATGTCCCATAACGACCCCGACCCCGACGGATCGCGCGGGGCCCTCGTCTTGACGGCGTCCGTCGCCGCTCAAGACGGTCAGATCGGCCAGGTGGCGTACTCGTCATCGAAGGGGGGAATCATGGGATTGACCCTGCCCCTGGCTCGCGACTTAGCGGTAGTCGGGGTACGCGTCAACACCATCCTGCCCGGCCTCATCGACACCCCCATTTACGACTTCGCCCCGGATCCAGCAGCCTTTAAAGCTCAACTCGCGTCCAACGTCCTCTTCCCGCGACGACTCGGGATGAGTACTGAATACGCCCACCTGGCCATTGAGCTTCTCACTAACTCCTATCTCAACGCGGAGTACGTACGTCTCGACGGCGGAGCTCGCCTTCCGCCTAAGTAGCGGACCTAGAAGTCTCGAGTGTCCGCCACGTTGTCGAACCGGGCGAACTCTCCGCGCCACGTGAGGTGAGCGGTGCGCGTGGGACCGTTGCGGTTCTTGCCTACGATGACCTCGGCGTCCGACTTCTTGTCGTTCGAGACCTCACCATACTGTTCCGCCCGAAAGAGGAACAGGACGACATCGGCGTCCTGTTCTAATGAACCAGACTCGCGCAAGTCACTCATCATCGGGCGCTTGTCGGCACGTTCCTCCAGCTTTCTCGACAATTGGGAGAGGGCGATAACCGGGCAAGACAGTTCGCGCGCCAAAATCTTGAGGGACCGACTCATTTCCGCCACCTCCACCTGACGATTCTCGGCGCGTGATCGAGAGCTCATCAACTGCAGGTAGTCGATGATGATGACACCTAGGTCACCCTGTTGCTGCTTGATTCGACGAGCTCGACTTCGAATATCCATTACCGTCAGAGACGGGTTGTCGTCGATAAAGACGCGCGCACTCTGCAGATAACCGAACGCATCCTGTGCCCGTCGCCAATCAGCGTCGGAGAGGCTCCCGTTTCGCAGGTTCGAGGAATCAATCCGGGCGGTGGAAGCCAGAATTCTTTCAGCCAACTCTTGGCGGCTCATCTCGAGGGAGAAGAAGAGCGCGGGTCGCTTCACCACCGCTCCCACGTGGGTCAAGATTCCGAGGGCGAACGCTGTCTTACCCATGGCCGGTCGCGCCCCAACAATGGTTAACGAGTGGGGCTGTAATCCCTGCAACACCTGGTCGAGCGTCCGATAACCCGTCTCCAGCCCGTTGATCTTCCCGCGAGTCTCACCTCGCTCCTCGAGAATGTCAGCCTCGGTGACGAGGAGGGATTGGAGGGTGGACACGGAGTCGGACTTGCTCTCGTCGCCGATTTGGTTGATGCGGCGCTCCGCATCGTCGATGAGGGCCGCGACGTCATCCGTAGGCTGATAGGCCTCGTCGACAATCGAAGAGGCGGCCGCAATCAGACGACGTTGTTGGGCCTTCTCACGAACCACCTCGGCGTAGTGGCGAGCGTTCGCGGCCGACGGTGTATTCATTTGGAGCGAGGAGAGGAGGGACACCTCGACGGCCGCCGCGCCTTGTTCTTGCAGCTTGGACTGAACGGTGACGTAGTCGACTGGTTCGCCGGCGTTAGCCAGCGCGATGATGGCCCCAAATATTTGGCCGTGGAGAGGGCGATAGAAGTCGCCCACCTCCACCGTCTCGTAGGCCACGGACACCGCCTCGGCGCTGAGGAGCATGGCCCCGAGTAACGACTCCTCCATTTCCATGGCGTGAGGGGGAACCCGCCCGGGACTAGGGGCACTCGGTCGGTCGAAGTCAGTTTGGCTCATCGGGCCTCCACGTTCGCAGATGGTGATTGTTCTAAACAAGCCGATGATGTTGGGGAAATCTACGCCCCACCCTGGGGATTGCCTGTGGTAATCCCTCCAGAGTGTCCATCGGGTGTGACACGACGGCGCCGGGGCCACGAGGGCCCCGGCGCTCTGAACTCGTCGTTGGACGGAGCTACTTGGCGACGACCTCTAACGTCACCGTGGCCACCACTCCATCGAACAAGTGGACGTCAACTGTCGCGTTACCCAGTTCCTTGAGGTGCTCCACCATGTGAACCTGGTGACGCGCCAGGGAGATTCCCGTCGCGGTCCGCAACGCGTTCACGACGTCGGCTTCCGTCACGGATCCAAACAGCCGTCCGTTCGAGCCGGCGCGTGCTGACACCTTGACCGCCGCCGCCTGAATTACTTCACGCTGGGCCTCCGCCGCCTTGCGATCTTGCGCCTCACGCAAGTCTCGAGCTCGACGCATTGCGGTCGCCTGAGTCTCCGTCGCCGTCGTGGCCAGTAGTCCGGCACCCGTGGGAAGCAGGTAGTTCCGGGCAAATCCCGGCTTCACGTCGACGATGTCTCCTCGACGTCCGAGGCCTTTCACATCACTACGCAGTAGGACTTTCATTACTCACTCACCTCGTCAGTCGCATCCTGCTCAAACTCCGTGGCGTCAACCTCAGTGTCCTCAAAAGTCGTCTCCGTGGTCTCGGCCTCCGCCTCGGGGCGCTCGGAGCGCGGTCCTCGACGGTCGTCGCGGCGTCCACCACGTCGCTCAGTCACCGTCCGCTGGGTGTAGGGCAAGAGCGCCAGTTCTCGGGCGGTCTTAATGGCGTCGGTCACGTCGCGCTGGTGCTGCTGGCAGTTTCCCGACACCTTGCGTCCGCGAATCTTCCCGCGGTCCGAGATGTACTTGCGGAGTTGAGCGAGGTCTTTGTAGTCGACCGAACCCACACCCGCCTGGCAAAAAGCACACGGCTTCTTCTTCAGGTTACGACGGTTATCAATTTTCGGTGCCCGCTTGGGCAACGTGGGCATATTCTTACGGGGCATTAGAAGGGCTCCTCATCAAAGGGGTACGAAGGGGTTTCAGAACGGGGGGCGGGGCGGTAGCCGGAGTCAGCACCGGAGCCGCCATCGCGTGGCGTACGCGTCACCGACGCGGTGGCCCACCGGAGCGACGGCGCGACATCGTCCGCCACAATCTCGAAGGCGCTTCGCTTGTCGCCGGAGTCGGTTTCCCACGAGCGCTGCTCCATACGGCCAGTGACCACCACACGGGTGCCCTTAGTGATGGAAGCGGCGATATTCTCCGCGAGCGGACCGTACGCCTGAACATCGAAGAAGGAGGTCTTCTCCTCCCACTCTTGGCTCTGACGGTTTTGCCAACGTCGCGACACCGCCACGGCGATACGCACGGCCGCCTGACCGCTGTTCAAAAACTTCAGTTCGGGGTCACGGGTCACGTTACCCACGACGGTGATGCTGTTGTCAGCCATAGTGGCTCTCCTCTACTCGGGGCGCCGCTAGGCCTCCACCGCCACTCGCCCGGATGGCGCGTGACGGCGAAGAATCTTGAAACGCAGCACTTCGTCGGAGAGGGTCAAAATACGATCCAGCTCGTCGACGGTCACCGACTCACCGGTGAACTCCACCAGGACGTAGTAACCCTCTTTGCGCTTCTTGATTTCGTAGGCCAACGGTCGCTTACCCCAACGGTCGATGGAGCCCACGGTTCCTCCGTGAGTGCGAACGGTGTCTAATGCTCGATCCAGCGCCACCTGAATGGACTGGGCATCGACGGTCGTGTCAAACACGACCATGGTTTCGTACGGCCGATGGGCCATAAGGGGTCCTTTCTCCCTCCGGACTGGCATCGCCAGGCTCCGCGGACAACGGAGCAGGGGGACTTCTTGTTGTCCCGCACGGTGCGGGCCAGTCAGTCTACTCCGATACTGGCGACCCTGGCGAGGAGGTGCCGTAACTCTCTGCTGGCGAGGGAAACTGGCCCGAACGAACGTCAGCGGCGAAGTTACCAATGGCTTCGGTGATGGCCGTTCCGAGATCGGCGTACTGCCGAACGAATTTGGCTGGTCTGCCGAGGGACAACCCGAGAAGATCGTGGAAAACGAGGACTTGGCCATCGGTATCCGGGCCGGCCCCAATCCCGATGGTCGGAATATCGAGTGCTTCGGTGACCGAACGACCAACAGCGGTGGGCACCCCCTCGAGCACCACGGCGTAAACGCCTCTCTCCTGCAAAACTAGGGCGTCCTCAAGGAGCAGACGGGCGGCGTCATCCGACCTTGCCTGTACCCGGTACCCCCCCATCGCGAGAACGCTCTGCGGAGTGAGACCGAGGTGACCCATGACGGGAATCTCGGCGTCGAGGAGTGCGCGCACCACCTCCGCTCGTTTGGCCCCGCCTTCCAACTTCACCGACTCCGCGCCGGCTCGTACCAGTTGGGCCGCGCTCCGCACCGCCGGAGCAGGTCCTTCGTGATAGGACGGCCAGGGTAAATCTGCCACTACGTGGGCTCGGGGACGCGCTGCTGCCACTGCGGCGACGTGAC
>JAGXAY010000035.1 GCA_018971385.1 Acidobacteriota bacterium
TCTCCTGGCCGAGTCCGTTCTCTTCGGAGATCCGTACCTCGATCAAGTGACAACGCACCTGATCTACGCGGGTGGCAAGCGACTGCGGCCCATCCTGGCCCTCAGTGCCGCCACCTTCGGCGACCGGCCCGCGACCCGCGAGGACCTCCTCGGTGGAGTGTCCGTCGAACTTATGCACTTGGCGTCGCTCTACCACGACGACGTGATGGACGAAGCCGACATTCGGCGCAACGTCGACTCGGTCAACGCCCGTTACGGGAACTTGGTGGCCATTGTGGGGGGGGACTACCTCATGGCGCGCTCGGCCGGCATTGCGGCCGACCTCGGTGTCGACGTCGCCCGATTGATGGCTCACACGCTGGCGTGGCTCACGCGGGGCCAGGTGTCGGAGGTCCGCACCATTTGGTCCATCGACCGAACGGAGTCTGACTACTACGAAGCGATTGAGGGGAAAACCGCCGCCCTCATGGCCGCGAGCTGTCACGTGGGATCTCTCACCGCGGGTCACTCTCCCGAGGTTCGCGACGCCCTCACCGAGTTCGGGCGTTGCTTCGGCATGGTCTACCAACTCCGCGACGACATCATGGACGTCATCGCCACCGACAACCAACTGGGTAAGCCCGCGGGCCAAGACTTGGCGGAGGGCATCTACAACCTGCCCACCCTCATCGCCCTCGACGACCCTCACCACGGCGAACAACTGCGCGAACTGCTCGGTCATCCTCTCGACGACGAGGAACGAGAGCGCGCCCGCACCTTGGTAGTGGCGACATCGGGAATCACCGACACCATCGAAGCGGCCCGGAAGTTCGTGGACCAGGCGACCCAGGCCCTCGACGTCGTCGCGAGCCCGGGTCTTCGAGCCGGCCTCGAACGTTTCCTCGATTCACTACTCGAGGACTTCCCGAGCTATTAATCGCCGTCCTCGTCGTGGTCGACGCGCGCGTCGCCCGCGAGCGAGGTGGTCGACGCGCCAGTGAGAGGCTTCAGAGTGGGGAAGGCGATGATTTCTCGAATGTTCGACTCGTCGGCGACGAGCATCGCTAACCGATCCACACCTATTCCGAGTCCCGCGGTCGGGGGCAGGCCCCACTCAAGAGCCCGGATGTAGTCCTCATCGATGGCCATCGCCTCGTCGTCCCCCGCCGCCGCGAGACGGGCTTGCTCCTCGAAGCGGGATCGCTGGTCCTCCGGATCATTCAACTCCGAGAAGCCGTTCGCGAGCTCCCGGCCCGCGGCGTAGGCCTCGAATCGCTCGGTTAACTCGGGGTCGTCGGAGCGCCGACGCGCGAGGGGCGAGACCTCGACGGGAAAATCCGTCACGAAGATGGGATCCCACAGATCGTCCTCACACGTCACCTCGAAGAGTTCGGCGAGGCATCGTCCCGCGCCCCACGAGGGATGTACGGCCACTCCCCGCTCGTCGAGCAGGGCCGCCAAGTGTTCGCGCGGGGTGTGCACCGACACGTCCTCTCCGACCGCGTGACTCGTGAGTTCGGCCATCGATCGACGGGGCCAGGGAGCGGCGAACGAGAAGGGACGCCCCTGGTAGGTGGTATCGGTCGTACCGAGAACGTCCGCGGCCACGGCGGAGACGGTCGACTCCACGAAGTCCATCATGTCCGCGTAGTTCCAGTAGGCGGCGTAGAGCTCCAGCATGGTGAACTCGGGATTGTGGCGAGGACTCACGCCCTCGTTTCGAAACACCCGGCCGAGTTCGAAGACTCGCTCAAAGCCTCCCACGACGAGTCGCTTTAACCACAACTCCGGGGCAATCCGCAAGAAAAACTCAGAATCCAGAGCGTTGTGGTGCGTCACGAAGGGTCTCGCCGCCGCTCCCGTGGCGATGGCGTTCAAGATGGGGGTTTCCACCTCCACAAATCCTTGTTCCCAACACCGACGTCGGAGGGCTTGGACGAGCGCGAACCGGCGCTGGAGGGAGTCCCGCGACTCCGGATTCGCCCAGAGGTCGGCCTCGCGGTGACGGTAGCGCACGTCGAAGTCCGATATTCCCGCCCACTTATCCCCGAAATTGTGGCGGGCCTCCGCGAGTCGCACCCACGAGGACACCTTCACCGATAACTCACCGCGCTTGGTCCGTACCACCGCACCCCGTGCCCCGATCCAGTCACCGAGGTGGAGGCGAGAAAAATCGTCAAACTCCTCCGTGACCGCGGACAGGGCGAACAGTTGAATCTCTCCGGAGGAGTCGCGGAGAGTGGCGAAAGCCAACTTTCCCTGGACCCGCAACAACATGACCCGTCCGGCAACGGCCACGACATCGGGGGACTCCTCACCCGCCTCGAGGCTCGACCACTTCTCGTGAAGACCTCGAGCGTAGGCGGTGTGTTCGTAGCGGTAGGGAATCATAAGTGGTCTCCAGCGTGATGACGTTCATGAACGATACGCAATCCGTGCAGGGTGAGCCAAGGCTCCACGTGATCAACGTGACGAGTGTGGGGAGCAATCAAACTCGCCAAGCCCCCCGTGGCAATGACGGTCGCGTCCCCCACCTCGGCGCGAATGCGCTCGACCATACCGTCGACCTGGGCGGCGTATCCGAAGAGGACGCCGGACTGGATGGACTCTGCCGTGGAGCGACCCACCACCGAACGGGGTGCGGTGAGCTCCACCGAGCGAAGTCCCGACGCCTGGGCGTAGAGAGCCTCGAGCGACACCATCACCCCCGGTGCGATGGCTCCACCCAGGTACTCCCCTTTGGCCGACACGACATCGAAAACGGTCGCCGTTCCGAGATCGACCACGATAAGGGGTCCGGGATAGAGATCGTAAGCCCCCACCGCATCAGCCACCCGGTCGGCACCCACTTCACGAGGATTGTCGTAAAGAATGGACATCCCGGTTTTGACCCCCGGGCCGAGAACGGTCACCGCGCACTCCGCAAACCATCGTTGCGCCATACGTCGCAGTTGCGTGGTGACGGTCGGCGCGGAGGACGAAATAGCGAGAGCGCTCACGTCGCGAGTCACGTCCAGCCCCACGAGACCGAGCAGCTGGGCCAACATCAACACGTGTTCGTCGGGGGTCCGCGAGGTGATGGTCGACGTACGCCAGTGGTAGGCCAGGCCCCGCTCTCCCGACCCGCGTCCGATCGACTCCGGCGGGCCCTCCACTTCACCGAAGAGCCCCACCACCGTTTCGGTGTTTCCTACGTCCATGGCCAGTAGCACGTCAACCCTCCTCGTCGATGGTGATGGGTCCGTTGTCGATGAGCCGTACCCCGTCGACCCGCACGGCCACGAGCACGCGAGCCCGACCCGTTCGCCCGGAACCCCACCGCTCGAGCGTCTCGGAATCCACCACCTCCGCGTAAGCCACGTCGAGTTCGGCATCGGCCAGTCGAGTCAGTAGGTGAGCCTGCGCCGCTCGAAGCGTCCAGCGGCCCTCGGACAGATCGTGCAGGGCACGCGACACCTCGAGCGCCCGAGCACGACCCTCCGCACTCACGCGGCGATTACGCGACGAGAGAGCGAGGCCGTCGCTGTCGCGTACGGTCGGGCAGGATCGAACCTCGACGTCAAAACCGAGATCGCGAACAAACTGGCGAACCACCGCCACTTGCTGGAAGTCCTTCTCCCCCATGTAGAGACGGCAGGGACCGGTGACGGTCAGTATTTTCGTGACCACGGAGGCGACTCCGTCAAAGTGTCCGGGGCGATCCACCCCCTCAAACATTTCGGACAACCCCGATACGCGCACCGTGGTGGCCGTCGGGTGGGGATAGGACGGCCACATCTCTTCGAGACGGGGACGAACTAACGCCTCCACTCCGTGACGACGGGCCACCTCGTCGTCCTCTGCCGGGGTCGACGGATAGGCCGACAGATCGCTCGGGTCGTCAAATTGGCGGGGGTTCACAAAGATGGTCATCACCACCGCGTCACCAGCGTGGGTCGCCGCGTCAGCCAGTGAGGCGTGTCCGGCGTGAAGCGCACCCATGGTCGGCACCAGACCCACGGTGCGACCCGAACGTCGAATCTCCTCGCACCAGTGGCGCCATTCCGCGAGGTCGCTCAAACGCTCCACGAGCACCTCCGGGCACCGTCAGACTTTGCACTTCCCCGCGCCTTCATGTCGTTCTCCGTTCCGGCCCTCGTAGGGTGCCGTTCGGCTATGTCACCGAGTCGAGTGTACCGAGAGCTCGGACCCGCCCCTCGGCGAGGTCGAGGTCGGCGTCACTCACCAGGTCGGGTCGTAGTTCGCGAAGCGGAGCGAGAACGAAGCGACGCTCCCGAAATCGGGGGTGAGGAACAAGCAAGTCGGGGTCGTGGGAGTCCTCGTCGTCCCATGTCACGAGATCAACATCGAGAGTCCGGGGACCCCAACGAACCTCCCGCCGTCGCATCGCCCGGCCTTCCGCATCACGGAGCCGGCGTAGCAGTTCGTCGGCGTTTGCCGTCGTCGTAATCTCGAGAACGATATTCCAAAAGTCGTCCTGAGGAACTCCCCCTACCGGCTCCGTCTCGTAGACGTTCGATACTCGTGCGGCGTCGGAGAGAGCAACGTCTCGAACTCCGTCTCGAAGATACGCCCCGCGACGACCGATGTTGGAGCCGAGGGAGAAGTACACCCGTCTCAGGTGCGCTCGCGTCGACACCGCACTCCCACGGTCGAAACATCTTCTTCGAGCGGTGGATGGAGTTTGCGAACCCCTACCGTCACCGCGCTTACCTCGGAGTCGAGATCGAGGATTCGCTCGGCCGTTCGGTGGGCCAACGTTTCGAGCAGTATGAAGTGCCCGGCCCGGGCGAGGGCGGCCACCGTATCGACGACGACGGCGTAGTTGGTCGTCGCCCCGAGGTCATCACCCTCCGCCGCCGCACGAAGGGACCGCTCGAGATCGAGGTCGAACTCGAGCGGCTGGGTTCGGGTGCGCTCTTCGGGGAGGGCGCCCACTATGGCGTAAACCCGAAGTCCCCGGATCTCAATGACGTCACTCACGGTCCCTCCGTCACGATGCTGACCACCTCTCGAGCGTGGGGACCGAGGGACCGGCGAGCCAATCGCTCCACCATCGCAATAGCCCGCGGCGCGTCCGCCCGCTCACCCCACACAAGGTAACCCGCAACGACCCCGAGAAGTCGATCCGACACCTCGTCGCCGTGAAGAAGCGTGACCAGGCCCGAGTGAGCCGAGAGATCCAAATCTTCGTAGCACGCCACCAAAGTGGGTCGCTGCGGTTCTCCTCGTAAGGGGTAGTGCACCGTCGTGAGGCCCAGTTCGCGGGACACGTCGAGATTCCCGAAGGGCGGCAGAATCGAGATAATGCGATTAAATCCCTGGTTCTTCAGCCAGAGTAACTCTTCGTCGCGCCGTACCTTACGGTGCTGAGCGGTGGAGCCTCCCGGACGCTCCGAGACCGCGAGGCGGTCACGAAAAACCCAGATGAACCCCCGTGGAGTGATGCCGCTCGCCCACTTGGACCTCACGACCCGACCTCTCGGACGGGACGGTCGATGAGTTCGACCACGCGCACGGTGTCGAGAGCGTCGTGAACTCGGACCATGGTCGCCCCGTGGGCGAACGCCCACGCCGCACTGGCCAATGATCCCTCGCGGCGCTCCTCGACGTCGAGAACCGGATTGTAGAGTGCGCCGAGAAATCGCTTTCGACTGGTGCCGACGAGAAGTCCGGCCCGAAGGTTCCGGGCTAGGTCGGCGAAACGATCCAGGTGGGCGAGCAACGCGACGTTGTGGTCGAACGTCTTCCCAAAGCCGATACCGGGATCAATCCAGAGACGTTCCACTCCGGCCCGTCGGGCCCGTTCGGCTAGCCGAACAAGAAAGTCCTCGACCTCGCCGCACACATCGTTGTACCGGGGATTGTCCTGCATGGTCTCGGGAGTGCCCCGTGCGTGCATCGCTACGTAACCGGCACCCAGGTCACCCGCGACCTCGCTCAATGTGCCCGACACGTCGTTCACGATGCTGGCTCCCGCCGCAACGGCGGCTCGCGCCACGACCTCTTTGCGAGTGTCGATGGAGACCTCACCCCACGGGCTCAGATTCCGAACCACGTCAATGGTGCGCGACAACTCATCATCGGGAGCTACCGGGGTCGCCCCGGGTCTCGTTGACTCCCCGCCCACGTCGACGACGTGACACCCAACGGCAAAAAGCTCTCGTCCGCGCTCGAGGGCCGACGAGACGTCCTCGGTGCGCGCCGAGGCCACGAAGGAGTCCGGTGTGACATTGACAATGCCCATCACCGACCGTGTGGTCATCGACCCCCCCGGGGTCGAATAAACGACAGGACTTCGGCTCGGTAGCCGGAGTCTTCGTGCAGCACCCCTCGCACCGCGGAGGTCACGGTAGTAACTCCCGACTTCTTGACCCCCCGCATCGACATGCAGAAGTGCTCGGCTTCGATGACGACGAGGGATCCTCGAGGCGCCATCTCACGCTCAATGGCCTCCACAATTTGGGTAGTCATGCGTTCTTGCACCTGAAGTCGCCGGGCGAACCCCTCAACCAACCTGGCCATTTTCGACAACCCGGTGATACGTCCCTCGGCTCCCGGCACGTACGCCACGTGAGCCCACCCGGTAAAGGGGACGAGGTGGTGTTCACAGAGTGAGGTGAAGGGAATGTCTCGCACCAGCACCATTTCGTCGTGTCCGGCCTCGAAGCTCACGCGGAGATGCTCACCGGGATCCTGGTCCGCCCCTTCGAGGAGTTCGACGTACATCTCCGCGACGCGGCGCGGAGTCTCCACTAGACCGTCGCGCGAGGGGTCCTCTCCGAGTCCCACCAGGAGCTCGCGAACGGCCGCCCGCACTCGGGCTTCGTCAATCACGACTCCGTCGTTCCCGTGAAGTGGAAGATTCCATCGACGTTGCGGAACTGCTCGCCCACGTCCAACCCGTAACCCACGACAAACTCACTGCCGATGGTGAAACCGACGTAGCGGACGTTGAGGTCGACGCGCTGCACGCCCTCCTTCACCAGAAGAGCGCAGACCTCGAGAGAAGCGGGACTTCTCGCTCCCAGATATTGACGCAGATAGTTCAGCGTGAGACCCGAATCGATGACGTCCTCCACAATGATGACGTCTCGACCCTGCAAATCCACGTCAAGGTCCTTCACAATTCGCACCACGCCCGAGGTCTTCGTCGCCGCCCCGTACGACGAGACCGCCATAAAGTCCAACTCGACGGGCAACTCGATGGCCCTCATCAAATCGGCCATAAACGTGAGCGCACCCTTCAGGACACCCACCAACAGAGGGGGGCGACCGGCGTAGTCCTTCGAAATTGAAGCCCCCAACTCGGATACTCGGGCCGCAATGTCATTCGCCGTAACCACGGCCTCGCCCAGCGAAGGTGCGGCCCACGCCGGAGGCGAAGTTTTGGGAGTTTCACTCATGACAGGTCAGCGTAGCCCGACAGTCAACTCAAGGACAGGTGCTGTTGGTGTCGGGATAAGCGGCGACCACCGAGAAGTTCACACGCTCGAACAAGCCCGAGCACCACATCATCCGCGCGGCGGATTTCCGCTCTCGATGGTGGGTGACTCTCACCGAGTTCGTCCGACCAACGTAAGTGATGACGCAGCCAGACGTGACGCCGCTGGGGTGACCACTGCGCCAACTCTCGACAGTCCACCTCCTCCAAGCCCCGCGCATAGTCCTCTCGACTGATCTCGTCCAGGTAGGCCCGATCGAGACTCAACTGTTCTACGCTTCGCAACAACAGCGGAACAACGTCCCGACCCGCCACGTCACTCAGCAGTGTGATGACGTCGCCACGCACCCGGTTCCGTCGCATCGCCGGAGAGAGGTTCGACGGATCTTCTCTCCACTCCTCATCGCGTGAACTCAGCCACTCCCTCAGATCACGTCGACGACACCCCCGCAGGGGCATCGTCGCCACATCACCCACACCGAGACCCGGCGTGGCGGCGCCACGGATCAAGTTCAACAAGAACGTTTCCGCAATGTCGTCCGCCGTATGTCCCGTTAAGACTCCTGTAGGAAGGACGCGACGACGTTCCGCGCGAGCGCGAGCCTCGAAATTTGGACCAGGTGGAACAACCACGTCGTAGGAGTGGACGATCACTCCGTGACGACGTCCCCATTCCTCAACGAAGGCGCGGTCATCCCCCGAGTCGGCTCTCGCGTGATGGTCGACGTGGTGAATCTCGACCTCGCGTCCTAGCTCTAGCGCCAGCAGGGCCATTCCCACCGAGTCCGCCCCACCCGAGACAGCGAGAGAAAGAACCGGCGTCTCCGGAAACTGAGACTGTTCGAGAAGCGGAGTCGCACTCACGGGGCCACTTTAGAGAGCCCGACCCTCGTGGAGTATTGACAATGATAATCATTATCACTTAGGATGTCCCCGTGCACGTTGCTCTTCTGTTCGCCGCCCTCACCGCTGTCGCGACCGCCACTGGTGGTTTCGTTGCTCTACGCACTCGCGACCGGCTCCACTTAGTCCTCGGACTCGCCGCCGGACTGATGCTCGGATTGGTCGGATTCGACCTCCTCCCGACCGTCTACTCGACGGATCACACTCAACTGGGGCACGTTCCCGTCGTGGCTCTCATGATGGTGGGAGGATTTCTCCTCCTCCATTTGATTGAGCGGGCCAGTGCCCCTCACGAGCCGGATCACAGCGACTACGAGGAAGGGCACGTCCACACCCTCGACGGGGGAGTCGCCACCGGAATGGCGATGGTGGGTCACGTGTTCTTAGATGGTGTGGGAATCGGGGCCGCCTTTCGAGTGTCGTCCACTCTCGGTGTCGCGGTCTTCATTGCGTTGCTCGTCCACGCCTTCAACGATGGTCTCAACACCGTGGCCTTTCTGGTGCGCTCCAGTCGCTGGACTTCCCGATCTCGCCGACTCCTCGGTATCGACTTCGTGTCCCGAGTCGCCGGGGCCGCCGTGGGGAGCTACTGGATTATTTCGACGACCTTCATTTCTCTCTACCTCGCCCTCTTCGCGGGATTCGTGACCTACATCGCCACGAGTCACATCCTTCCCGAGGCCCACGCCAAACATCCGTCACGGTGGACACTGGTCATGACCGTCCTCGGAGTTGTCGTGATGTGGGGGGTGGTCGCCGGTGGCGCGTAGAAACGAAGACGCCGTTCGCCAAATCGTGAATGCCTCCGCCGGCCTCGTCAGCGCCCAAGAGGTCTACGCGATGGCGCGAGAAGGTGGCAGCGCCATCGGACTGGCGACGGTGTACCGGACGTTGCGAACTCTCGTCGACCAGGGCGATATCGATGTCACGTACGACGAACAGGGGCAGGCTCGCTACTGCGGTTGCGGTACGTCCCACCACCACCACGCGACCTGTCGCCTGTGCGGACGAACGGAAGAGTTTGAGAACGAGGTTCTCGAGGAGCTGGCCTCCCGGGCAGCTCGCGAACTCGGCTTCACCGACGTCCGTCACGTCATAGAGCTCTCCGGAGTCTGTTCCCAGTGCGCCACTTCTCGCTAACACCGGGTCGGCGGGGGGAACTCCCCATTTTTCGAGCGCCGCCCCTCGACGAACTCGGCGTTGATGCCTTCGTTACCGCCCGCGCCGGGGGAGTCTCTCGAGCCCCCTACGACTCGCTGAATGTGGGCGACCACGTGGGTGACGACGCCGACGCCGTGGCGGAGAATCGAGCTCGACTCGCTCGAGCCCTCGGACTCGACACCCTCCCACTCGCGCGACAGGTTCACGGAACCGCCCTGATCCACGTCACCGCTCTCCGGTCCAGCGGTGAGACGTCCGCCGACGTCGTCTGGACGGACTCCGCTTCTCCCGCCATCGTTCTCGTGGCGGACTGCGTACCGGTCATTCTCGCGGACCCGACGTCGCACCGACTCGTCGTGGTTCACGCCGGATGGCGGGGGCTCGCCCGCGGGGCCCTCGACGCCGCTCTAGGAATTCTTTCCCCCACCACCACGAGGGCCGTCATCGGTCCCTCCATCAGCGGCGGGGCCTACCAGGTTGGTCCAGAGGTAGTGAAAGCCCACGCCGTGCTGTCGCGTCACGCCACGCCGGACGTTGGGGATCGAAGTCTCCTCGACCTACGCGGCGCGGCCGTGGACTGGTTAGTTCACGGAGGGGTCAGCACCAGCGAGATTTACGTCTCGCGTGAAGTCACCGACGGTGGTGGAACCTTCTTCTCCGATCGTGCGGAACGACCGTGCGGTCGTTTCGCCGTCGTCGCTCGCTGGACCTAGCATGGCGGGCGTGTCGAACGCGGTCCCCCCTACCTCGCGGGCCACGGTCTTTACCTACGACGGCTGGCGACGCGAGGGCTCGACCGTTCACTTCGACGTCCGCCTCACCCACTCTCTGGCGAGAGAAACGTGGGAGTTTGACGAACGTCTCGACTGGTCGACTCCGGGAGTGGAGCCCCTCCTCGATCTCCTCGCCGCACTCATCGGCCTCTCCTACTACAAGCTCGAGATCGCCGACACGGTCGACTTCGGTCCGCTCGGTCTTCGCCCCTCCGGACGCGACCTCCTCCGAGCGGCGTTTCGCGAGGGTCTCGGAGAATTCGCTTTCCGCAATCACCTCGCACCCCTCACGCCCCACCTGGTGGGTGGGCACGACTACGACGCGGTGGAGTACTCCGGGGGCGACGGAGTTCTCGTGCCCTTCGGGGGCGGCATTGACTCGGTCGTGACGGTGGAGGGAGTCCGGCGCCACCATCCCGTCACCCTCTTCATCGTCTCACCGTCCCAGGGCCGCTTCCAACCGCTCGAAGACACCGCCGCCGTGACCGGACTCGACATCCTGAGAGCGACCCGACACCTTGATCTTCCCGTGTTGCGTGGTCCGGGATACCGCGGTCACGTCCCGGTCACCGCCATTATCGCGGTGGCGGCAGCTCTCGTGGCTCTCGGCACGGGTCACGGTGCGGTCGCCATGAGTAACGAACAGTCCGCGTCTATTCCGAACGTCGTCACCCCGGCTGGGTCCATCAATCACCAGTGGTCCAAATCTCTCGACGCGGAGGAGTTAATCTCCCGAGCCCTTCTCGACAGTGTCGGCCCCGGACTCCTCGTCGCCTCGGCCCTGCGCGACCGGTCCGAGATCTGGGTGGCCGAACACTTCGCCCGCCTCGAGCAGTACCACGACCACTTTCGCAGTTGCAATCGAGCCTTCACCCACGACCCCGCCCAGCGCGCGACTCGTTGGTGTGGTGAGTGCGACAAGTGCCTCTTCATTGAACTGATTCTCGCCCCCTTCATTCCCCGCCAACGACTGCACGAGATCTTCGGAGTTGAACCACTCAGCGACCCGAATCGATTCAATCAGTTACGAACGCTGGTGGGGCTGGGCGACCAGAAGAAGCCCTTCGAATGCGTGGGGGATCCGGATGAGTGTTCCGTCGCCCTTCAGGTCCTCGCCCACGACCCGGAGTGGTCCAACGTTCCCGTTCTACGAGATCTCGCGTCACAGGTCGAGCCGGCACACCTCGACACCCACCTCCACTCACGAGGAGTGAGTCATGCTCCCCGAACCTGGCTTCTCTGACCTCGCCGGCCGTCGCGTCGGCGTCTGGGGTCTCGGAGTCGAGGGACGCGCCACGCTGCGCGCCCTCAGCGCCGTGGGGGTCTCCCCGTTCGTCGTGGCCGACGATCATCCCGTCCCGGGCGAGTCCCGATTAACCACGGAGGCCCTGCCCGATCTTCTCCAGTGCGACGTGGTCATCAAGGGCCCGGGAATTTCGCCCTATCGCGACGACGTCGTACGCGTCGCGTCCGCCGGAGTTCTCGTGACGAGCGCTCTGGCGCTCTGGATGACGGACGCGTCTCTCGAACGAGTGATCGCGGTGACGGGTACCAAGGGGAAGTCCACCACGGCGTCCCTGGTGGCGTTTCTTCTCGCCGCGAGTGATCATTCCGTCCTCCTCGCGGGCAATATTGGCGTCGCCCCCTACGACCCCCTCGTCATCGACGAGTGTGAGTGGGTCGTTCTCGAGGTCTCGAGCTTTCAGGCGAGGGATCTTCGTCGCTGCCCCCGCTACGTCGGTCTCACCTCACTCGGCTCCGATCACCTCGACTGGCACGGCGATGTCGAGACCTACCGACGGGACAAACTCTCCTTTCTCCACCACCGTGACCCCCACGTGACCATCGTCTCCGGTGACCCCTCGCTCACCCAGGTCCCGCTGCCTGGTGACGTGATGCGATTGAGCGACGCCTCGCCCGCAGTGCGCGACCTCGCCCGTCAACTCGAACTCGTCGGCGACCACAACGGTCACAACCTCGACCTCGCCCTCCACCTCGTCGCGTTCGCCCTCGACAGCCCTCTCGACGTCATCATCTCGCGCGCGAGCGAGCATCACCGCGACTTCTCCCCGCTCCCCGGTCGCCTCAGCGTGGTGCACCGAGACGGTCCACTCACCTTCATCGACGACGGACTCGCGACCTCCGCGCTTCCCACCCTCGCCGCACTTCGGGTGGTGGACGGTCCCCTCGTTCTCATCGCCGGCGGTTTCGATCGAGGGGTGGACTATCAGCCACTCGTCGACGAACTTGTCCAACGACGAGAGACCTCACTCGTCACCATCGGTCCCGCGGGCCGTCGACTCGGCCTCCTCGCTCGAGACGCGGGACTCGAGGCTCACGACGCCGCCGACTTGGCGGACGCGGTGCGCATGGCTCGCCGACTTCTCGACCGGGGAACCGTCCTTTTTTCACCGGCCGCCCCTAGTTTCGACGCGTACGAGAACTGGGCGGCTCGATCCGCCGACTTCACTCGGCTGGTTCGTCTCCCGGCAGACGAAAGGTAAAAATCCCGTCGTCGTAGTCTCCGTAGGCGGCGTAGTCGAGAACCTCGTAGAGTCGCGCCCGAGTCTGCATCTCGGGGACCAGGGACGCGAGTGATCCTTCGTGGTGGAGCGTGGTGAGGGCTCGTTCGATGATGCCCATTGACAGACGCATCAGTGAGACGGGGTAGATCACGATGCTGACGCCCGCACTCGCGAGGTCGCTCGCCGAAAAGAGTTCGGACTTGCCGAATTCGGTCATATTGGCGAGCACCGGAACGTCGAGGGCCTGACGCACTCGTTCGTAGTCAGCCAAGCTCGTGACGGCTTCCGGAAACACCGCGTCGGCCCCCGCATCCACGTAGGCCCGGAGCCGGTCCAGCATCCGGTCGAAGCCCTCGACGGCGAGAGCGTCCGAGCGAGCCACCACTAAGAGATCCGGATCACGTCGCGCGCGGACGGCTGACGCGATGCGCCGAGCCGCGCTCGTCACGTCCACCACCGACTTGCCGTCCAGGTGCCCACAACGCTTCGGATTGACCTGATCTTCGAGATGAAGTCCCGCCACGCCGGCGTCTTCGAGCGCCTGGATGGTTCGAGCGACGTTCAGCGGCTCACCGAAGCCGGTGTCGGCGTCGACGAGGACGGGAAGATCCGTGGTCCGCGCAATCTGTCCGGCCCGAGTGGCGACCTCGGTCAAGGTGGTGAGTCCGATATCGGGGAGTCCCAACTCCGCCGACATCACCGCACCCGACACGTACACGCCAGGAAATCCGGCTCGCTCGATGAGTCGCGCGGAAAGCGGCGTAAAGGCACCGGGCATTTGCACCAATTGCCCGGAGGCCAGAGCATCTCGCAAGTCTCGCCGTCGATCGTGCGCGGAACGAGTGGTGGAGAGCATCAGAACAGCCCCTCACTCGGACTCTCGTCACGCAGCACATCCGCTCGCGCCTCCAAGGTCAGCTCACCAAATCGATGACCCAGTAGCTCCGGCACGCTCTCCGCCACGCCCACGAAACGCTCCACCTCCGAAGTCTCGACCGTCGGCGCGGCCAACTCCCGAAGTTTGGCGAGATACTGCGGGCGGGCGAAAGGTCGAGCCCCCAAGGGGTGGGCGTCAGCGACCGCGATCTCGTCGACGACCCGAGTGCCGTCGCGAAGAACCACCTCGATGCGGCCTCCGAAGGCCTTCTCGCGGTCGTCGTTCGACAGGTAGCGACGCGTCCACTCCGGATCTTCCACCGTTCGTACTTTGTGCCAGAGGGCCACGGTGTCGGGACGAGCGGCGCGGGTCGGGTCGTAGGACGTGTCGTGATGAAAGACGCCGTCCTGCCAGGCGACGGTGAAGATGTAGGGCAGCGAATGGTCGAGTGTTTCGCGCGTAGCTCGAGGATCGTACTTTTCGGGATCCCCCGATCCCGAACCGATGACTTGATGGGTGTGGTACGAGGTAAAGATGGTCACACTTTCCACTCGCTCGGGATCAGCGAGTCCCGGGTGCTCGCGAGACCACCGGCGAGCGAGGTCAATCCACGCCTGCGCCTGGTACTCCGCGGAGTGTTCCTTCGTGTAGGACGCCAGGATCTCGCGCCGAGGTTCACCGGGCTCGGCGAGACGCACGAGGTAGTGGGAGTCCGGTCCATCGAGGAGCCACGCAATGACGGCGTCATCACCCTCGTAGATGGGAGCGGGGGCGCTCTCGCCCCGCATGGCTCGGTCGAGCGCCTCAATAGCCACCTTGCCGGCGAAGGCCGGAGCGACTCCCTTCCACGTGGAAATCGTCCCCTTACGCGACTGTCGGGTCTGAGTCGTCGTGTGGAGAGCCTGACCAATGGCGTGGTAAATCACGTCGGACTCCAATCGCAGCATCGCTCCGAGACCAGCGGCGATGGCGGGTCCGAGGTGGGCAATGTGATCGATGCGGTGACGATGGAGCGACATTGCTCGACACAGAGAGATCTGAACCTCGTAGGCGGTGGCAATGCCCCGTACGAGATCCGTTCCGTCGAGACGTCGGCGCTGCGCGACGTGTTGGGCGACGGCGACGAGGGCTGGAATGCTGTCGCCGGGGTGAGACCACTCCTCGGAGAGGAAGGTGTCGTGAAAGTCCAACTCCCTGACCGCCGCGCCGTTGGCCCAGGCCGCCCACGCCGGCGTGACTCGTTGGGAGGCTGGATCACCCATCACCGTCGCCCCGGGCGTCGCGGGAAAGTACCGTGCTTGCTGGCGAGCCACCACGACCGGACGTCGCGCGAAGGATGCGGCCGCCACGGCGGCGTTGTCGAGTATCCGATTGACCACCATCTCGGCCACGTCGTCATCCACCGGCACCGGATCGGCCGCGAGTTCGGCCAGCGCCCACGCCAGCTGGGGCTCCTTCGGCCAGTTCTCCCCACTGGCGTGGGTGTGGACGTCGATAACTCTCACCGGAGCTCCTCCATGACCTCGGCGGGCCCCGGAACGGACTCTCCCCGCTCCACTCGTTCCCGAGCGGGTGAGTTCAGATCCACCGTCCACGGGGACCGGGGCGACTCGTACGCGGCC
>JAGXAY010000136.1 GCA_018971385.1 Acidobacteriota bacterium
CGCGAGTTCGACTGCATCAAGCGCACTCGCCCCTTGTGCAAGGAGGGCTGCGCCGTCTGCCAAACCTGCCTCGCTACGTTCGCTACCGATGATGATGGGAGAAGTGGACACAGCACACCTTTCTAGTTCATTGTGATTAGTGAAGTTCGGCAGCGGACAGCATGGCACTCACCCGAGTCGCCACGGCTAAGAGGTCTCCGTCGCGACCTCGCGACGCCGCGAGTTGTATCCCCACGGGTAGTCCGGCCGTGGTGGCACCCACGGGAATCACCACAGCGGGAACCCCCGTGAGGTTGAAAGGCGCAGAAAATAGCCCTTCGTGCTCCCCTTCGAGAGTGTCCATCGGTGGAGTGGTGGTCGGCGCGACGTAGGGCACAGCGGGTGTGAGGAGGGCGTCAACGCCGTCGTACACGGCGAGAGGCTTCGAACGAAGTTCGGCCAGTTCTTCCTTGGCGCGGAGGTAGTCCATCTCCGAGACGGAGGCTGATGACAAGACGAGGCGAAGGGTCTCTGGACCGAATCTCTCGGGATATTGCGTGGCGCGCTCGCCTAGTTCACGCCACATTTCGAACATAACTAGGGGTTCGAAGAGTCGACGGCTCTCAACGAGCTCCCGATCGTCCACGTCCACGAACCTCACTTGACCATCCATCAGAGACCGAAACTCCTCCAACGCGAGGCGAACGTCGGCGTGAATCGCTGGATCTGACCACATCAGAGTCCCGACGCCCAGAGTTAGCAGGCGAGAGGGAGGGACTACGACATCGCTGGACGTCAAAATGTGAAAAACCCGTGCGGCGATCTCGACGTTGGAGGAAAGGAGTCCCACGTGGTCCAACGACGGGGCGAGGGCCTGAACTCCCTCGAGCGACAACGCCCCGTAACTCGGTTTGAAGCCAACGACGTCGCAGTAGTGAGCCGGAATCCGGATTGACCCACCCGTATCGGTGCCGATAGCTACATCGCAGACTCCCGCACCCACCAGCGCGGCGGATCCTCCACTTGACCCACCCGCGGTCCGAGAAATATCGCGCGGATTACGAGTCTCAGGAATATCCGGATGTAGCGCTCCTGCAGCAAATTCGAGAAGTGCGGTGGTACAGAAGATGTCCGCCCCGGCATCGCGAAGGGCCTCCACCACGGGAGCATCGTGACCACGTGGGGACTCCGTTTTCTCGTAGGGATTCCCGCACCCTCGAGTCAACCCTTTCACGGCTACCAAATCCTTAACCGCTATCGGCACCCCGTGAAGGGGTCCCTTCGGGGCGCGACGAGGGGCGGGCACAACGTCGACCACGGCCTGAAGGGGACGGCCGCGCGACTCCAATCGCTCGAGCGCGGCGAGGAGCTCGAGATTGGCTACCTCGCACGTGCGTTCTCCTCGCTCAATCGCCCGGATAATTTCTGCCGCATACGTCGTGAGAGGACCCTTCAAGTCTCGAATCAAATCGTCGACTTCCGTTTTGCGCTTCCGCACCATTAAGTCTCGATAGATGCCACTGTGGGTCTTCGCGCTCTGACGGTTGAATGAGGCGAGGCGAGCCAGCGATCCCTCGAGGTCGCGAGGTTCAAATCCGTCAAATCCTTCCGGTTGGACGGGAGCCTGATTCAGTACCTCCTTCGCGATTGCCAACATCAATTCCCGGTATCGCGGGCTCTCCAGGGAGTCGGCAATGGACAAATCGGACACCGCACCCGCATAGAGCATGGCGCCGTAGGCTTCCTTGCCCCACAAATACCCCATGATGTTGCCCGTCGCTTCGGCGTAGGGAAGAGCATCTACTAGATCACGCACGCGATCGGTCACTTCTCTGCGGTACGGCTCTCCGACCCGGAATGTCGCGACGTTTCCCTGCATGATTCTGCCAGGAGCAATGACGTCGGCCCCAAAATTCACGAAGCTAACCAATAAATTGTCCGCTCCCACCGCGTCAGTCAAAATGTCAGCGGTGAGGCCGTTCTGGAAACTCACCACGTAGCCACCAGGGGCAATTCTTCCGCGAATCATGTCGGCGGCCGCTTGAGTATCGTGGCTTTTCACGGCCACCGCAGCATGGGTCATGCGTTCGGGCAACTCGTCGGGCAGAATAGCCGGAAGTTGAACGGTGAAATTTTCTACCGGCCCTTCGATGATGAGACCCTTCGATCGAATAGCGGCTACGTGATCAAGGTCCGCGTCACAGATGGTCACGTTGTGACCCGAACGGGTCATGTGGGCGGCAATGGTTCCGCCGATTGCTCCACCTCCGATGATCACGAGCTCCATGCGATGTCACCTACTCCGTTAGTTTTTCTGAGCGCTCCGTTGAATGTAGTCGGGCTGGCCTTAAGGATGCATTGCCGTCTCCTGCCGACGCGTCGTGGTGAACACAAGATGGTGCGATAGTTTTCGATACGCCCATGCACTTCATCCCAGCCCTCGATCTTCTTGGTCACGACGCCGTTCGTTTAGAACAAGGTGACTACGACAGAGTCATTTTTCGTCGCCCCGTCGAAGAAGTGCTGCCTCCTATTCTGAATCTCCACCCAGATCTGTTGCACATCGTTGACCTAGATGGTGCTCGCGAGGGACTTGTTCGCGATGACCTAATACGCGATCTACTCGCATTGTCCGGAGGGGTCCTTCTCCAGATGTCGGGTGGAATTCGAAGTGTCGAGACGGCACGTCACCTCTTGGAGCTCGGAGTCCATCGGGTCATCGTGGGAACTGCCGTGTGGGCGACCCCCCACGGTCTCATGGAGTTCGCTGACTCCCTTGGCGACGCTCTGGTCGTTGCTGTCGACGTCCGGAACGGTCGCGTGGCGACGGGCGGATGGCTGGAAGACTCGGGGCTGGACGTCGACGATGCGGTAGGTCGCTGCGCCGAGGCGGGAGTGCGACGACTTCACGTGACCGCGATCTCTCGAGACGGAACGATGAGTGGCCCCGATCTCGACCTCTATCGGCAGGTGTGTGGGCGAGGTCCCGCCGTGATCGCCGCCGGCG
>JAGXAY010000137.1 GCA_018971385.1 Acidobacteriota bacterium
CTCGGCGAGTATCTCGAACACCTCGAGCAACGTGATGCGTGAGCCTCCACCCACGTTGATGGCGAGCCCACTCACGGAAGTGTCGGCCGCGCGTCGAGTGGCGGCCACAATGTCGTCGACGTAGGTGAAATCTCGACTTTGGGTTCCGTCACCAAAGAGTGTGAGGGGCCGGCGCTCGATAGCCGCCTCGGCAAAGAGTCGTAATCCCATGTCGGGCCGCTGTCCGGGTCCGTAGACGGTGAAGTAGCGCAGCGCCATCGTTTGAATGTCCTTACCGTCGCTCTCGAGGCAGAGTCGCTCCGCGTCCAGCTTCGACTGGCCGTAAGGAGAGAGGGGGTTCGTAGGAACGTCTTCGCGGAATGGAAGGTCGGCATTGCCGTAGACCGAAGATGATGAGGCGTAGACGAGCCGACGAACGCTCGGCACTCGCCGGACGCTAGCAAGAAGATTCTCAGTCGCCTCAACGTTGTCGTGTCGATATTTGTCGGGCGACGCGAAGCTCTCGCGGACTCCGGCCCGACCCGCCAAGTGAAAGACCACCTCCACGCCGCTCAGGAGTCCATCCAGTGACGCGTCAGCAAGGTCCACTCCCGAGTGACGGTAGTGAGGATGTACGCGCAACGTCTCGAGTCGTGCGAGCTTTTCCGCGGGGTTGTACGCATCAGTGGCGCAGTCCACGCCAATCACGTCGAAGCCCTCGTCGAGTAGTTGTCCGGTGAGACGTGAACCGATGAAACCGAGAGAACCGGTCACCATAATTGTCGAACTCATCTACGCTCCTTTAGGTGGGGAGCGAGACGGCCACTACTCTTGCCGCACACCTCTCCCAATCACTTTCCAGTGAAGCAACCCCGTCTGGGCGTGTCGTGGAGACGATGTGTAGTGAGTGTGCTGTTTCGGTAAGAAAACTTCAATAGCCTTGTAAGGCCGGTTCTTAAGGAGCCACCTGTGCACCGGGCAGTACTACTTCAAGGCGAGCGTGATCGCACTGATGAGGCCCAGATGCAACCCCACTCGACGGCACGGAGAGCGGCGAGTCAGAATCGAACCACCGCCCGGCTGATTCCGTGTTGCTGGCCCGCGCGCCCGATGGCAATCGCGTCAGGAGAAGGGTTTATGATCTACCGTTTCATGCACCGCGACTGACCAAGTGACGGTGTTCTAGACTGCATGAGGTCTGATTGCAGACACGCGGGTGTAGCTCAATGGTAGAGCTCCAGCCTTCCAAGCTGGCTATGCGGGTTCGATCCCCGTCACCCGCTCTCGGTACAGCACCGCGAGAACGCCCACGGGAATGGCGATGGATTGACGACGACCACGCAGAGTCCCCCCATCATGGCGCCCGGAGTCACCACTCTCCCCCGGCGAACACCTATTGATTCAGATTTTTCCTGGGGGGACAGGGTTCCCTTGTACCGCCCTGCTAGAGAGTTCTGGTGCCCGCCGGGGGGAGGGTCGGCGAGCACCAGAGGACTTAACGTCCCCGCGCCGAACGAGTGTTCAGGTGCGATTGCGCATCTCTCGTCGTGTTGAGCGTCCCGTCCACCGTCCAGTAGCGCTTCCCGGCGACCAGAAGTTCCTCCGCGGGAAACTTGGTCACGACTTCGCATCCCGTGGCGGTCACGACCATCTCCTCTTCGATTCGCGCGGCTCCCCAACCATCTTTGGACGGCCAGTAGGTCTCCAGGGCGAAGAACATTCCTTCCTCGAGGACTTCGGGGTGATCGAGCGAGACGAGGCGAGAAAATATCGGCTTCTCCCAAATGGACAGCCCCACGCCGTGTCCGTATTGAAGGGCGAACGCCGCCATCTCGTCCGGGAAACCGAACTCCTGGGCCTTCGGCCACACGGACACGATGTCGGCCGTCGTGGCACCGGGCTTCACGAGGTCAATGGCGTTGTCCATCAGTTCCCGGCACTTCGTGTACGCGTCTCTTTGCGCCACCGACGCGGAGCCAACCGCGAACGTTCGGTAGTAACAGGTTCGGTATCCATTAAAGGAGTGGAGGATATCGAAGAAGGCGGGATCGCCGGGACGCAACAAGCGATCGGTGTAGACGTGGGGGTGCGGAGAGCACCGTTCACCCGATATGGCGTTCACTCCCTCGACGTGTTCGGACCCCAGGTCGTAGAGGACGTTGTTCACGAGTCCCACACACTCGTTCTCTCTCACTCCGGGACGCAAGAACCCGTAGAGTTCGTCGTACGCGGCGTCGACCATACTGGCCGCCGTCGTCAGCAGACTTATTTCGTCCTCCGTCTTAATACGCCGCGCTTCGAGGAAAACTTGTTGGCCATCAACAACCTCGATTCCTTCTTGCTGTAGGGCGAACAAAATGGGCATTTCCACCACGTCCACACCGAGTGGTTGATTCGCGAGTCCGTACTTCTCTAGCTCCCGCTTGATGGCCTTAGCCACTCCTTCCGCTATTCCTGCGTCGGGGTTAAAAGCGCCCCGCAAGGTTGAAATTCCTGCTCGAGACCCGTGCTCGGGCTCCACGCCCTCTCGAGCACCCGATCCGTGGTCCAGCCAGGGGTTCTGCAGAACGTGATGTTTGGCGGCGGAGCCAAAGTCCCAAACGACCGGTTGTCCACCACGAGGTAGCAGGGCGAAACGAATGAGTTTGTCAATCGCCCAAGTACCGATATGCGTCGACGTCATGTATCGAATGTTGTTGAAGTCGAAGGTCAAGATTGAACCTAATGGGCTCTCATTCAACTTGGCGTGGAGGCGAGCAAGGCGTGCACTACGCAAGCGGTCGAAGTCAACTCGCTCCTCCCAATCCACCGCGTTTATTCCGAACGTCTTTACTGCCATGTTGGTCTCCTTACTCAAAAGATGTACGACACCTGGTGCCTCCAGATGCCGAGAATTAGTGAACTTGCTGCCCTCCAGCAAC
>JAGXAY010000138.1 GCA_018971385.1 Acidobacteriota bacterium
GACGTCGGCCAACTGTCGAATCTTCGCACTCTCGCGCTCCGTTAGGTCGGGGTGGAGGCGAATGAGGTGGTGGCGCTGACGAGCGAGCGACCAGTCTCTACCCCAAAAACTCGCCACCTCCCGCAACCCGAGGGCGAGGGCGTCGAAGGGGGTGGTCCCCGCCGGCGGAGACGAAATCAGCCGAGTCAACTCGTCGGCCACCTGGCGTTCTTGTTCGGGATCGGCAAAAAGTACTTCACTCTTGTCGGGGAAGTATCGAAAGAACGTGCGAGAACTCAGTCCGGCTCGGGCGGCGATTTCGGCGACGGTGGTCTCGTTGTAGCCCTTCTCACCGAACAACGTCCACGCTGCTTCGCGTAGTCGAGTCTGCGCTCCTGGTTCCCAGCGTCCCACGACCAAAAGTGTAGGTCGATGTCATAGGATGACATCAGTGTGCTATTCTGATGTCACAAACTGACATAAGAAAGCGAGTGGAGTTATGAAGGTTCTGGTCACTGGAGCATCAGGTTGGATTGGGTCGGCAACTCTCCCGCGCTTAGTGGCGCGGGGACACGAGGTCGTGGCGACCGCCCGGTCGGACTCCTCGGCGACCACATTGTCGACTGCGGGGGTCACCGTCGTACGGGCCGACCTCGAGGACCCCGAGTCGATGACTCGTGCGGCGGAAGGGTGCGACGCGGTGATTCACCTCGCCTATCACCACGACTTCACCCAGATTGATCGGGCGGCCGAGATGGACCGATCCGTCCTGGAGGGCTTCGCGGAGGCCCTCGCTGGGTCGGGGAGTCCGCTTCTCGTGGCGTCAGGGGTTCTGGGGGTGGCGCAGGAGGGGTTGGCTCGAGAGAGCGACCCTCAGACGGGGCCTTTCGCGCGTAGCCACACCGCGACCTGGGTGACCACCCTGAGCGACCGCGGAATTCAGCCGGTCCTCATGCGCTTTCCTCCAACCGTTCACGGTCGAGGGGACGTCGGCTTTCTTCGCCGATTCGTGGAAGCGGCCAGCAGCCGGGGGACGGCCGCGTACGTGGATGAGGGTCAGACTCGATGGTCCGCAGTTCACCGTGACGACGCCGCCGACCTCATTGTGAAGGTGGTGGAGCGACCGACTGAGTCAAGGGTTCACGCCGTTGGCGAAGAAGGTGTCTCGATGCGCGACATCGCGGAGGCCATTGGTGTCAGTCTCGGGATTCCGACGGTCTCCATCAGTCGCGACCAGGCTCAAGCAGAGATGGGATTTCTCGGAATGTTGATGACGGTCGATGCGTCAGCGTCGTCGGAACACACGCAACGGGTGTACGACTGGCGACCCGAGGGCCCCATACTGTTGGAGGATGTGCGAAACGGCGCCTACCTCGATCCGGCCTAGAGGTCGAAGTCAGGAGTGGTGGTGAACTTGTAGCCCACCGATCTCACGGTCTGGATGAGGTGAGCGTGCTCCTCACCGAGCTTTGCCCGAAGGCGGCGGACGTGAACGTCCACGGTGCGAGCTCCTCCGTAGTACTCGTAGCCCCAGACCCGGCTCAACAGGGTTTCTCGAGTGAACACTCGATTGGGGTTAGTGGCGAGGAAGCGGAGGAGCTCGTACTCCATGTACGTCAAGTCCATGACGCGTCCGGCAATGGTGGCCTGGTAGGTCTCCAGATTCATGGAGAGCTCACCGTGCTCGAGGCGGGGGGCGACGGAGTCGTTACCGGCTCGACGAAGGCGATGGCGAAGTCGAGTGGCGAGTTCGGACACATCGAAGGGACCCACGACGAAATCGTCGAAGAGGTCTTCGCGAAAGGTGAGATCGTCGAGTTGGTAGTGGTCGAGGAGCAAGATAATCGGACCCACCGCGCGCTCTCGGTGACGCAGTTGGCGACACAGATTCATCGCGTCACTAAAAGGGAGGGCCGACGCGTTAATCACCGCACCCGCGAATCCCTCGGGTGGCTCGGCCGCCGCGATGTCGTTCAGGCGAGGAGCGTTCACCACCACGGGTGAGACTCCGGTGACGTCGAAGGCTTTCTTCACCGGCCCGTCGCACGCGGGAACGCAGAGAATGGGGTCGCTCACAGCAGCGGCAGGTATCTCTCGAGTTCAAAGGGGGTCACTCGAGCTCGGTAGGCGTCCCACTCTGCTCTCTTGTTACGCAGAAACCACTCGACCTGATGAGCGCCGAGAGTTTCGGCGAGGAGATCCGAGTGTTCCATCAAGTCCACCGCCTCGGCGAGAGACTGGGGGAGGTGATTGACCCGCTCCGATTCGGCGGGCAAGTCATAGTCCCCGTTGACTCCCCTCAACCCGGCGGCGAGAATAACGGCGAACGCGAGGTACGGATTTGCGGCGGGATCGGGGGCGCGGTACTCCAAGCGCGTTGATTCGATGCGCGCCGGTTTGACGGGCGGTACTCGCACGAGGGCACTCTGGTTGGAGCGGGCCCACTCGACGCCCACGGGGGCTTCACCACCGGGAACGAGACGCTTGTAGGAGTTCACCCACTGGTTGGTGATAGCCGTGATTTCTGGCGCGTGTCGCAGCAGCCCGGCGATGAACTTGGTGGCCAGAGGGCTGAGCCCGTGGGGTCCCTCTCCGACGAACGCGTTCTCATCGTTTCGCCAAAGGGAGACGTGCGTGTGCATGCCGGAACCTTGCACTCCAACGAGGGGCTTCGGCATGAAGGAGGCGAATACTCCCGCCTGGCGGGCCAACTCCTTCACGACGTGCCGGACCGTCATGACGGTGTCCGCCATGGTGAGTGCGTCTGTGTATCGAAGGTCTATTTCGTGTTGGGACGGTGCATCCTCGTGTTGAGCGTGCTCGACACCAATGCCCATCTCCTCGAGAGTGAGCACGCTGCGACGCCGCAGTTGAGAGGAGATGTCGTCGGCGACGAGATCAAAGTAACTT
>JAGXAY010000139.1 GCA_018971385.1 Acidobacteriota bacterium
CAAACCCCGGCTCGCTTCTTTCAGACCGCCTACGCTCGGGACTTCATCACCCTGTCGGCGGCGGCCTAGGACCAAGCCTGGCGCCGTGAGTCCTTCGTCGTCGTCGATGTTCGACCGCCTCGCCCCTCTCTACGACCGGGGTATGTCGCTCGTCGAGGCCACACTGTTCTCCCGCCAACGAGAGGCCGCGGTCGCGGGACTACGGGGCCGCGTCGTGGAGTTCGGCGTGGGCACCGGGCTCAATCTGCCCTACTACGCCCCCGAGGTCGAGGTGACCGGAATCGACCTTTCGGGGGGAATGCTCCAACGGGCACGTGAGCGAGTACGCGACCTCGCTCGAGAGGAGCGTACGCAGCTCATCGAGGGGAACGTCGAGCGCACCGGGCTCGAGTCGAGCAGTTACGACGCGGTGGTCTCGACCTACACCCTCTGTAACGTCGAGTCGCCGGTCGCCGCTCTCCTTGAAGCTCGTCGACTGCTTCGTCCCGACGGTGTTCTCGTGCTGGTCGAACACACCGGATCCACCTGGGCCCCGCTCGACGCGGTACTCAGCCAGCTCGATAAGTGGAGTGGCCCCCACTGGGGGGAACACCTTCGACGTGACCACGCCGCCGCCGCCCGAGAGGCCGGATTTCGACTCGAGTACCACGAGCGTCGTCGGGCCGGTCTCGTCGAACTGGTGCGGGCGCGACCCCTCTGACCTACAGCCGGGACAGCAGAATCTCGACCCCGTCACCACGGACGAGATCTCGCCGGTGGGTGCGTCCGAACAAGAGAGTCAGGAGGCTGAGGGCGTCGCCCTCGAGACGAGCACCGTCCGGTTCGCCGAGGTGCACACCGACGTCGGTCGCGACGACGCGCAGTCCCGCGACGCGATCTCTCGGCACAAAGCCCCGGGTTGATCCGGTCACGACCCAGGTTAGGGACTCGACGAGGGCGGGGACCGCGGGTCGCCACTCCCGTTGAAGTGGCCAGAGGGCGTCAGCGCCGTGCACGATGACGTCGGTGAGGGGAGCGGCCGGTCCGAGGAGGGGCGGGCGGCGTCGGCTCTCGGCGTGCGCGCGCAGTGAGTAGAGGAGTTCGGGGCCGGAGTGACGCCGGGCGAGGTCGCGGGCGCACTGGTCGAGAGCTCCCTCGAGCGAACGCCGGCGCGCGAGAGCGAGACCGAGGGTGGCGGGCGTAACCTGCCAGAGGCTGGTGAGATGAGCGAGGACGAGATGGACACTCCAGCCCGCACAGAGCGAAGGGCTCTCCCACTCGGCGTCGGTGAGATCCGTGAGACTCTCGACGAGCCGACGCCGTTCTCCGGCGGTGAGGGTCGCGATGTCCACACCCTCTTCTACCAGAGCGGCGGTAAGGAGGAGGGCGGGAGCGACACAATGAAGATGAACGCAAAGGAGATACTGTGAAGCGCATCGTGGCGGGAGTTCTCGGCACTCTTCTACCCCTCGCCCTCGTTCAGGGGGCCGGAGCGAGCACTCTCTCGCTCGGTCGACTGAGCGGGGACCAGCACGGCATCATCACCGTGGCCGTGAAGAACTACACCCTGACGGCGGGCGGGCGCTGGTGCCTCACCATCGACTCGGCGTCGACCGACGCCGCCTCCTTCATCATCGCGCCCCGCCCCGGTTCAAAAGGGGCGGACCGCGTGGTCTCGGCCGCTACCTGCGTGACCCTCGGCTCCGCCCAGTTCCTGTCGGCGCTGCGCCTGACGACGACGGCCCTCGCGAACGGGACCCACACTCTGGCGCTCGCCGGAACGAGTCGCCACGCCGGCCGACCCCTCACCGCGACCTTCCGGACGCTCAACTCCGGGAGCTACGTCGGGACTCCGCGCATCATCGCCCTCCCCGGAGCGGGGGGCGACACCGTACTCGCCGCGGTCTCGGCCGTTCGTGTCTCACGGGTGGTTCTGCACTGGGGAACACCGGCCGATCAGGCGACCGTCGTGATGCGTCGGACCAGTCCCACCCTCTTCACCGTCAAGCTGACCAAGGTGGTGCCCCACTCCTACTTCACCTTCGTGGCGGTCGGTTCGGCGGGGTCCACCACGGTGTCTTCCACCCCCGTGATCTTCCTCACGCCGAAGGGTTAACCCCGGCCCCCCGCGGGCGTCACCTACACTTTCGCCATCATGGAACGTGAAGTGTTGACCTACGAACTCTTCGGCCGCGCTACGCGGGAGTTGGCCGAACGTATCGCCGCCGACGGGTTTCAACCCGACGTCGTGCTCTCGATCGCCCGGGGTGGGTTCTTCCTCGGCGCCGGTCTCGGCTACGCCCTCGACGTCAAGAACGCCTTCATGATGTCCGTCGAGTTCTACACCGGCGTGGAAGAGCGTCTGGCCGTCCCGGTCGTGTTACCCCCCGTGCCCAACAAGGTGGACTTTTCTGGTCTGAACGTCCTCGTTGCCGACGACGTGGCCGACTCGGGGGAGACCCTCAAACTGGTCTACGACTTCGTCGCGAGCGAGGTCCGCGAGGTTCGCTCGGCCGTCCTCTACGAAAAGCCTCGCACGGTCATTCGCCCGGACTACGCCTGGCGCACGACGGAGCGCTGGATCGACTTTCCCTGGTCGTCAGAGGGACCGGTCGTCGGACACGGCCTCGCCCACTAACTCTCGAGCGTTCGAGAGAACTCCCACACGTAACCATCGGGATCCTGCACGTGGGCGCAGCGTCGTCCCCAGGGTCGATCGCTCGGCTCACTCACCACCCGGGCTCCGTGCTCCCGCGCGTGCTCGAGAGCACCGTCGACGTCGCCGACGAAGATGTTCAGCACCGTGGAGGTCCTCTCCGGGGTCGCCACGGGGCGACCGGGGAGGAGGTTCTGCGCCCCGGGGACGGTGAGGAGAAGCACCATCGCGGTCCCCATGA
>JAGXAY010000140.1 GCA_018971385.1 Acidobacteriota bacterium
ATGGCGAGTGAGTTGGCGGACGTTGGGCTGGTAACTGTCCGCGTCGATTACTGCGGAACGGGAGATTCGACGGGAGACATTACTCAACCGCAAGATGTCAGTCGCTGGGCGAATGACATCTTGCAGGTGACGCGGTGGCTGCGCTCAGGAGGAGTACCGCGTGTGGCAGGGGTTGCCATGAGACTGGGCACAGCGGTACTGGGCGAGGCGGCGAGACTCGGGGCCGAGTTCGACCAATTGGTCCTATGGGATCCGTCGGTCAGTGGGCGTCACTGGATTCGAGAGAATCGAGCGCTCGGAATGCTTCATGATAATTCCAAAATTCGGAGTTCCTTGCGGGACGTGAATGATGAATATCCACTCGAACCAGCAGTGGCCTCTGTCATGTCTGCGTGGAGAACCTGGACACCGAGCGACGTGTGGTCGCCCACTCTGGTGCTTCATCGGCCCGAACGTCCCTTGGATGACGACATAACAAATAGGTGGCTCAGTGGTGGAGTGATCATTGCTGATGCCCTAGGACAGGTTGATCTCCTCGACGTCGACACACTTGAACTGAAGTGGCCTGACGAGACGCTCTCCCGCGTTGTGAAACACCTGTCGAATGTGGGCGAGGACGCTCAACCATGGTCGCGACCGAGCCTGCTCTCTGCGATAAAAATGCCCACGCCGGCGGGCCTCATCGAAGAGGAAGTATTTCGACTCGGTGCTCGACAACTTCTTGCAGTGGAATCTCGACTGCCGGAGACGAGCACGAGCGAGACACCGATAGTGATTTTTGTTGCCGACGGGTATCACAATCACTGGGGTCCGGCGAGATCGTGGGTGACATTAGGGAGAGAATTCGCGTCGCGAGGCATCCGGTGCGTTCGTTTCGACTTCTCGCGAATGATCGGGAATGGTGAACCTGGCGCGGAGGGCTTACGTTTATACGTACCGGAGTGGCGGGACGACTTGGCTGAGATACTTCGCACCCTTGGGGTGCCTGGATCAGCGGCAATTTACGTCACGTTCTGTTCGGGGGCACTTGAAGGCGTTCTGGTCGCGAATGACGTGGGTGCTGCCGGGCTCTTCGCCATCAATCCCCCCGTTGGTCTGGATTCGTTCCCGTTCATTCTGGGGTTGTTGGCATCGGACCGACAGTGGCTCCGGAAGCTGGGTTCACGGTTGCGCGCGTTCATGTTGCGGAGTCGTTGGCGTTGGACGTGGCTATGGTTCGTTACCCAATGGGTACTTCCGAGGTCGCGCCGTAGGAATCAGTTCGGATTGTTGGCGAGTGGCCGTGCTCGTGTTCGGGTTATTTCGTGTGATGAAGATCGCACTCCCTTCTCTCATCGCGCGCGTCTCCGCCGATGGGGAGCCCTTCGTATCGACTCTCCACGTGGCTATTCGGTCAGGGTCATCGAGGGATTAGATCACAGCATGAGACAAGTTGAGGCTCGAGCGACAGTGCTGAAGGATTTGGAAGATTTCGTCATGGCAGTTGCCTCGTCAAAGCAATTCGAAGGTGTAGGAGAGAGGGTCCAGTGAGTGAAACAGCCGCTCAAGACGTAGTCGCGCGAGCGACGGAAGTAGCTCGAGATGTTGCACGATCTCACGCGGAGTCGGTGGATCGTGACGCTCGATTCCCTATCGAGGCAGTGGAGGCCATGCGAGAGTCGGGGTTGCTCGGGGCCATCGTGCCTCGAGAGTGGGGCGGCAGCGGTGCACGCTTACCAGAACTCGCAGCGGCCGTTCGTATCATGGCAACGGAATGTGCGTCGAGTGCCCTGGTGCTGGCTATGCACCTCATCGAGGCCTTCAATCTGGTGCGTCACGGAGATTCTGACGCCTTGCGGGACATTACGTCTCGAGTGGGCCAAGGAACGATGTTGCTTGCCAACGCCAATTCTGAAGTAGGTGGTGGAGGTGACGTCAGTCGATCCAAGAGCTTTCTTGGTGGTGATTCTTCGCCATGGACGTGGGAGAAAGAGTGTCTCGCCATCTCGTATGGTGTGTACGCCGACGCGATTTTGTCGATGGCGCGCCGAAGTGAGACCGCGCCGGATACTGACATGGTCTATGTACTTGTCGAAAAGGCGGACTACGACCTTCAGCCGACATCCGAGTGGGACACACTAGGACTGCGTGGAACCTGTTCTCGGGGATATCACGTCCGCGCCCAGGTTCGCGATGAACTTATCTTCCCCGTCCCATTTTCGACGGTGGCCAACGACGGCGCTGGGCAAATGCGTCAACTCATCCTGTCGGCGGTGTGGGTCGGGCTTGCCGAAGCTGCACTGGACCGCGCTCACGCCTTCGTAAGAGCCTCTGCTCGAAAAGCTATTGGAACTGTCCCTCCGGGGGCGTTACGAGTGTCAGAGTTGGCCGGTGACGTTCAAGCGTGTCGATCCCTGCTCGAGACCGCGGCGAATCGACTCGATTCGCTGCGTGACGCCGGATCGTTGGAAAATGGCGTCATGACCATTCAACTTCGTAACCTCAAGGTCACGACCTCAAAGTTGGCCGCCAAGGTTGCTACGGGATCACTGGAAGTTGTGGGAATTATGGGCATGAAGCGGGACGGCCCTTTTTCGGTGGAGAGAATAGTTCGTGACGCTCACGGCGGACTCGTCATGGTGTCCAACGACCGTTTTCTTCACGACAACGCCCAGTTCTTGCTCGTGGCCAAAGAGATTTAGTGGGCGTCGT
Organism: Acidobacteriota bacterium; assembly: GCA_018971385.1. Classification (GTDB taxonomy): domain Bacteria; phylum Actinomycetota; class Acidimicrobiia; order Acidimicrobiales; family RAAP-2; genus RAAP-2. Next base: position 2,692 of record JAGXAY010000140.1, read on the forward strand.
GGAGGTGCCCCACACGCCACTGTTGGCGTACTTCTACCACCCGCGCTCTTTCGCGACCCTCTCGCTGACTCGTGCAATGCGAGGTCGAGCGACGCCACTCTGGCTTGTCGATTCGAATCATCCGGAGACTATTCCAATGACTCGTTTGTTAT
>JAGXAY010000141.1 GCA_018971385.1 Acidobacteriota bacterium
AGATGACCCTCACGACCGCGGGACTACCCGCCGCCGGGACGGGGCACTTCTACGAGGTGTGGCTCTACCAGCCCGCGAACGGCAAGATGCTCCCCCTCGGTGTCCTCGGTCCCTCGGGACGGGGCCAGTACTCCGTTGCCTCGAGCATCATGGCCCACTACTCCACCATCGACGTCAGTCTCCAACTCGACAATGGCGACCCCCGCCACTCTCGCGTGAGCGCCCTTCGTGGGGCGGTTCACCCCACCTGAGAACCCGCGTGAGTGGTCGCCGGTAGACTCGTCTCTCCGGCGGGAGGGGGGCCAGTGAGTAGCGAATCGGGCACGACTCCCGTCGTTCGCGCACGGGGTGTCACCAAAAAGTTCGACGAATTTGAAGCGGTTCGGGGCGTGGACGTCACCATCTCACGGGGTGAGAGTTTCGGCTTTCTCGGCCCCAACGGAGCCGGCAAGACCTCGACGATGCGCATGGTGTCAGCGGTCTCTACCCCGACGTCGGGATCACTCGAGATCTTCGGACTGGACCCCGCGAACCACGGTCCGGAGATTCGCGGGCGTCTCGGAGTCGTTCCTCAAGAAGACACCTTCGAACTCGACCTCTCACTACGGCTCAACCTCGAAATGTTTGGTCGCTACTTCGACCTCCCCCGGCGGGTTCTCAAGGAGCGCACCACCGAACTCCTGGAGTTCGCCCACTTGAGTGACCGGGCCGACGACAAGGTGGACAACCTTTCGGGGGGAATGAAACGGCGACTCACCATCGCCCGAGCGCTCATCAATCGACCCGAACTGCTCATTCTCGACGAGCCCACCACCGGGCTCGACCCCCAAGCACGACATCTTCTCTGGGAACGGCTCTATCGACTGAAGCGCGACGGCGTCACCCTCATCATCACTACCCACTACATGGACGAGGCGGAGCAACTCTGTGATCGGCTCGTCGTCATGGACCACGGACGCATCGTCGCCGAGGGACCGCCCGCCAGTCTCATCAGCACCCACGCGAGTCGCGAAGTTCTGGAGTTGCGCCTCGGGGTCGACGACCACGCCGAGGCCGCCGATCGACTGGGCGAGTTCGCCGAACGCGTCGAGGTCCTGGCCGACCGAGTACTCCTCTACGTGGACTCCGCCGACGACACCCTCGGTGATCTCCACCGGGCGGGGTGGCGTCCGGAGCGGACGTTGCAGCGACGCAGCTCCCTGGAAGACGTCTTCTTGCGCCTGACCGGGCGCACCTTGGAGGAGTGATGTCCGAGGTTCTCCCCACCCCCCGAGCTCGATGGCGTCGGGCCTGGTGGTTCCACGCCCTCTACTACGCCCAGACCTGGCGGGGTTCCGTCGTCTCGAGCGTGCTTCTTCCGCTCGGCTACCTCGGCGCTCTCGGACTCGGGGTTGGACACCTGGTCTCCGCGCATAGCGGGCTGGTGGACGGTGAGACCTACCTCCACTTCATCGCCCCGAGCCTGCTCGCCACCACCGCCTTCCAGCTCGGCGAGGGCGAGTCCCTCTGGCCGGTTCTCGCGTCGGTGAAGTGGACACGCGGATACCACGCCGCCGTCACCACTCCCCTCACCCCCCGGGACGTCCTCATCGGCAAGTTGGCCTGGGTCGCCACCCGGGCCTTCCTCATCGGCGTCTTCTACGCTCTCATCATCCTCGCGGTGGGAGCGGCTCACACCTGGTGGGCTCTCACCCTGCCCTTTCTGAGCGCGCTCATCACCCTCGCCTTTTCCGCCCCCCTCGTCGCCTACGCCGCCCACGTCGACAGCGACCTCTCCTTTCCCCTCATCTACCGCTTCGGCTTCGTTCCGATGTTTCTCTTTTCGGCGACCTTCTACCCCATCTCGGCCTACCCCGGCTGGATGCGGCCCCTCGTCCAACTCGTCCCCCTCTATCACGGCGTCGCCCTCGTACGGGCGGCGTGCTTCGGCGGAGCGCTCGGTCCGGTCCTCGCCCACCTCGCCGTCCTCCTCGCTCTCGTGGTGGGGGGCGTCCTCGCCGGCAGTGTCACTCTGCGCCATCGGCTCATCGACTAATGGGTCGCGTCCTTCCCACCCTCGGCTCACGCCGCGCCCTTCACGTCGTCGAGCGCAACGCCCTCTTCTACCGGAATCAGTGGCTCATGTTCGCCTCCGGTTTCGTCGAACCCCTCTTCTACCTCCTCTCCCTCGGCATCGGTCTCAACCACCTCGTCGGCACCCTCACGGTCGCCCACCGATCGGTGAGCTACGCCGCCTTCGTCGCCCCCGGGATGCTCGCGACCACCGCGATGAACGGGGCCATCATCGACTCGGTCTTTAACCCCTTCTTTCGCCTGAAGATCTCCCACGCCTACGACTCCATGCTGACGACCCCCCTCGACGTCGGCGACATCGCGCTCGGAGAAGCGCTCTGGGCGCTCTCGCGCGCCGGCCTCTACGCCCTCAGCTTCGTCGGCTGCATGGTCCTGCTGGGCGACACGGGGAGTCCCTTCGCCCTCCTCGAGGTACTCGGCGCCCTCCTCACCAGCTTCGCCTTCTCCGCTCTCGGGTTAGCGGCCTGCACCTACCTGCGCAGTTGGCAGGACTTCGACCTCGTCACTCTGGTGAGCTTGCCCCTCTTTCTCTTCTCGGCCACCTTCTTCCCCCTCTCCCTCTATCCCCACCTGCTCGCCACCCTGGTCTGGTTCTCCCCCCTCTACCAGTCGGCCACCCTCTTGCGGGGTCTGAACGTGGGCCACCTGGACTACTGGATGGTCCTGCGTTCGGCCTACCTGATCTGCCTCGGACTCGTCGGACTGCAAGTTGCGAGTCGGCGCTTTCGTCGTATTCTCAGCCCCTAAGAGCGCT
>JAGXAY010000005.1 GCA_018971385.1 Acidobacteriota bacterium
TGCGCCGACTCTCGGAGGCGATGAGGGCCTCTCGCTCACCGGGTTCGTCCGCGAAGGGAATCACTCGGCCTTCGGACTTGGACACGATCTTCGAGGTCACGACGACCACGTCGCGGTCGACGAGTGTCTCGTCCGACTCCGCAAGAGCCCGCACTATCAGGTCGGCGACCGAGTCGCCGGCGGCGACATCGCCGATGCCGTGCAGGGCCCTCACCCGTAGTTCGCTCACGCGAGAACCTCGAGGAGCTCGTCGACCTGATCGGGGTGGTCGAGGAGGGTCCCCGCCACGCGGACGTCACATCCCGTTGCCTCGACGCGAGGTCGTTCAGCCTCGTCGAGACGGTCGATCACCATCGTTCCTAGCCAGGGGGCGTAGTGACGGGCGACGCCGGCGGGGCTGACGTCGTGGCCGAGCTCGCCCATGAGTCGGTCCGCGGGACCCTTCAGCGCTCGCCCCCCGACGAGGGGGGAGATGGCGACGGCGTCGCCTCGTTGTCGCAAGACGTCGAGGACTCCGGGTACGGCGAGGACCGGATCGATGGAGAGGAGGGGGTTCGACGGGGCCACCACCACTCGTCGTGCACTGCGCAGCGCGTCGAGAACACCGGGAGCGGGGCGGCTGTGCGACGCACCGGCGAACCAGATGTCGCGGACGACCACCGAGTGGCGGTGGCGAACGAAGTACTCCTGGAAACTGAGTTCTCCCACCTCGGTCGCGAGTCGAGTTTCGAGGGGGTCGTCCGTGACTGGCAGAAGGGTGAGATTCACGCCGAGGCGTTCGGCAATCTCCCGGGCGACCTCGCTCTTCGAGACTCCGGCCCGTAGGCGGGCCGTCCGGTAGAGGTGGGTGGCGAGATCGAGGTCGCCTAGTCGAAACCAGGTATCACCCCCGAGCTCGGCCAGCCGGTCCATGGTGCGCCAGGACTCGTGACGCAGGCCCCACCCGAGTTCCTCGTTGTGGAGACCCGCGAGATGGTACGTAATGGAGTCGAGATCGGGGCAGATGGTCAAACCGTGCATCTCGGTGTCGTCACCCACGTTCACGATGGCGACCATCTCCTCGTCGGAACGTTCCCGCCACGCCCGGAGCAGGCGCGCCGCTCCCACACCACCACAGAGGACCACAATCACCCCGACGACTCTAGGGCGCTCGGTAACATCGACGGTCGTGACTCTCGCCGATCTCACTCTCGGATGGCCGGGGGAGCCCAGTGTGGTTCTGCTCCAACGAGAAGGCGACGAGGTGGTTCGCCTCGCGAGCGCGGGTCCGGAAAGTGAACGGCGACCCTGGGCGTCGGTGTCCAAACTGGCCGTGGCCCTCGCCTGCGCCCGAGAGTGTGACGAGGGACGCGCTCGCGACGAGGATCCGGTCGGCGAGACCGGGGCGACCCTGGCCCAACTGCTGTCCCACTGCGGGGGGTACGGTTTCGAGGAGAACGATCCGCGCTGCGCCCCCGGTACGCGACGGGTGTACTCCAACGTGGGCATCGATCGGGCGGTCGAGGCCGTGCGGGGGACCTTGAGTGTCGACGAGTGGTTGTCGCAGCGGGTCCTTCGACCCCTCGATATGACGGAAACGGAACTTAAAGGTCGTCCGAGCGCGGGACTCGTGGGCTCCACCGCCGATCTCACTCGCTTGGCGGCGGAGTGGCTGGCCCCCCGATTGCTGTCCGAGGAACGGGACCATCGAGTGACCAGTGTGTTCGGGGGTGACCTCGCGGGAGTGGTTCCGGGATTCGGTCGATTCGACCCTTGTCCGTGGGGACTCGGTCCGGAGATTCACGGGGAGAAGAACCACTGGATGCGGGGGTGGTCCCCCGCGGCGTTCGGCCACTTCGGACAAAGCGGAGCGCTCCTACTCGTCGATCGTGACGCGGGTCGCGCGCTCGTCGCCACCTCGAGCGTTCCCTTCGGGGCCTGGGCGAAGGAACTGTGGCCCGCGTGGTCGGCGCGACTGCGAGAATGGACTCCGTGAGCACCCTGCGCGTCGCTCTCGATCTCGACGGATCTCTGGAGTACCTCGCCAATTCCATGGCCGACCTGGCCCAGGCCCTCGAGAGGCGGAGTGACCTCGACCTCGTACGGTACCGGAGTCGTAGTGCGCGTCAGAGTCCGAGTGAGGCGACGGTGCCCGGGCGTCGCCTCTACGAGCCCCTGTGGCGGCACAGTTGGGGACCACCACTCGACGGATTAATCGAGGGGCTGGAGGTCGTCCACGTCGCCGGGGTGGCGACGCCTCCCACCCGACGGGCCCCCCTCATTATCAGCGTGGATGACCTGCGTCCCCTGCGCCGTCGTCGCAGCGACACTCAACGCGTGGTCCAACTAGCGCGGGCTGTTCGCCGCGGGGCGACGTTGGTCGTGGCGAGCCACGCGGCCCGACACGAGGTCCAGTCCACACTCGGACTCGAACGCTCGGAGGTCGTCGTGGTGAAACCCGTGGTGGGCCACGTATCACCTACTCGGGACGGGAGTCGTCTCGTGATCGCCGTGGCGGGTGAGACCGCGCGACTGGTCGAAATGCTCCCCGCGCTGACGACTCTGCATCGCGAACGTCACATGGAGATGGACGTCGTCGGGTCGTCCACTCTCCAGACCCTTCTCGCGGGAACGGTACTGGAAGGACGACTGATTCCTCGATCGCGCGCGTCGGACGTTCTCTCGCGCGCGCGGGTGGTGGTGAGCCTCACCGATGGTGCACGCTTTCCCAGTTTCGCCGTCGCGGCGCTCGCGGCGGGGGTCCCCGTCGTCGCCCTCGCGTCGACGACGGTGCGAGAGGTTCTCAGTGGGTCGGCCGAACTGGTGGACTCGCCCGGAGAGGCTGTCGAGGCCGTGGTGGAAGTCTGGGACGACACGCCCCGACGGCGTATCCTGACCGCGGCGGGCGTGGTGCGAGCCGGGGACTACTCCGCGACGTCGGTCGCCTCGGCCTACGCCCAGCTGTACCACTCCCTCGTGGAGCGGGTGGCCTCGTGAGGGTCCTCCTCGGAGTCGACCAACTCTCACGCCCCCAACCGGGTGGGATTGGGTCGTACGTCACGGGTCTCCTTCGGGGGTTGGCGGAAGTTGGTGTGGCGTCGTCGATCACCACTCTCGGTCCGCGGGGCAGTCGGGCACCTCACCCCCTCATCGCTCATCGCACGACACCGGTGGGCCTCACGCTGCTGACGAAGACCTGGTCACGGTGGCCCTGGGGAGTCGGCGGTGAGCTCGACGTGCTTCACGCCACCTCCATGGCTGGACCGTTCGGGGGAGGGCCGCGCGGGGTTCGTCACACCGCTGCGCTTCACGACCTGCTCTGGCGCGACGCTCCGGAACTCTCGACACCCCGGGGAGTCGCCTTTCACGAGGCTCGCCTCCAGCGCATCATTCGCGATGAGTCCATTCGCATCATCGCGTCGTCGCCACTACTACCCGATCGGCTCCGGGAACTCGGCGTCGCGGAGGAGCGGATTGTTCTGACGCGCCTCGGAGTGGACGAGGCGGACGTCGCCGCGGCGACTCGGGACGAGGTACGAGAGGTGCTGCACCAACGGGGCGTCGATGGTCCCTTCACGTTGTCGGTCGGAACCTTGGAGCCCCGTAAGAACATACCGACGTTGGTCGAAGCACATCGGCGGGCGCGCCGAGAGGTGCCGGACCTCGGGCCTCTCGTTCTCGTGGGTCCGACCGGATGGGGGGACGTCGAGGTCGGAGACGCCGTCGCGCTCGGTCGACAGTCTCGCGACTTACTCCTCGGACTCTTTCGCGAGGCCGCCGTGGTGGCGTACGTGCCGCTCTCGGAGGGTTTCGGACTGCCCCCGGTGGAGGCGCTGCACCAGGGAACGGCCGTGGTGGCCTCGACGACCGTGCCGTCGGTGGCTCGCAATGAACGCGCGGTGCGCGTCTCCCCCCACGACGTCGACGAGGTTGCCGACGGACTTCGTCGAGCCGTGGCGGAGGGTAATGACGCTTCGCTCCGGGAGTCGCGACGACTCTCGGTGGCCGACCTGACCTGGGCCAACTGCGCCCGTGACCACCTGGCGGCGTGGTCGTGAGAGTCGCGCTCGACGTTTCGGCCGCACCGGCCCGTCTCGCCGGGGCGGGGCGCTACATGGCGGAACTCGTGACCCACCTGACGGAGGTGGACCTCGAGATTGTGACTCGACGAAACGACGAGTCGCGTTGGATCCCCGTCCGGGGGTCGGTTCACGGCATCGTCGCGTCGCCACGCCCCGTGCGCCTACTCGAAGAAGCCCTCTGGCTCGGCTGGAGTAAACCGGCGCGACAATCTGATCTCTGGCACGGGCCCCACTACACCATGCCCCTGGTGACTCGACGACCCGTGGTGGTGACGGTCCACGACATGACCTTCTTCTCACACCCGGAGTGGCACGAAGCGGCCAAGGTTGCGTTCTTTCGCTCGGCGATTTCTCGTGCGGCCCGTCGCGCCGCGGCCGTGGTGTGCGTAAGTGAGGCCACGGCCTCCGAGTTTGCTGACCTGGCCCCGCGAGCCCCCGTCGTCGTGGCGCCCCACGGGGTCGACGTGGTGCGTTTTCGCCCCGACGCTGACGGCGATGGGGACATCCTGACTCGGGCCGGACTCGACCGGGAGGTACCCGCCATCGTGTTCGTCGGCACTCTCGAACCGCGTAAGGGAGTGGACACGCTAGTCGACGCATTCGCGAGCGTCGCGCGGGCCCATCCCGAGGTGGAACTGTGGTTGGCGGGTCAGCCGGGATGGGGGCTCGACGTCGATACGCTGATCGCTTCCTCACCCGCCCGGGAACGTATCCGTCGTCTCGGGTTCGTGGACGACGAACTCCTCGCTCCGCTCCTTCGTCGCGCGGCCGTGGTCGCCTATCCCTCCCGCGGAGAAGGCTTCGGCTTGCCGGTTCTCGAGGCACTGGCGTGTGGGTCTCCCGTTGTGACGACGAGAGGAACCGTGATGGAGGAGGTCGCGGGAGGCTGCGCCACTCTGGTCCATCCGGGCGACGCGCGGGAGTTAGCCGACGCCCTCTTGGCACTCCTCGAGGCGGGACGACACGACGTCCACCGGGCCGCCCGCGGAGTCGCTCGGGCCCGCGAGTTCACGTGGGAGCGTAGCGCCCGCGCCCACGTCACGGCGTACGAACGAGCCCTCTCGTGAGAACCTTTCTCGTCACCGGGGCGTCGGGCTTCGTGGGCTCCCACGTGCGGTCGGCTCTCGCGGCTCGCGGCGAGGTCTGCGTGGGTGTCGACCGAAGTACGGACGTCCGCTCGGTGGAGTTTCGCGAGTTGGTGGCCCGTACTCGTCCCGACGTCGTGGTGCACCTCGCCGCTCTCTCGAGCGTCGCCGAGTCGTGGTCTCGTTCTGACGAGTTTCACGACGTCAACGTGGGGGGAACGTCCGCGCTGCTCGAGGCGCTGCGAGTCGCTCGGCCCGGCGCGCGCGTGCTGGTGGTCTCGAGCGCCGAGGTCTACGGTGCGGTTAGCTCGGACGAGGTTCCGTTGCGTGAAGACGCCCCCCGGCGTCCCGCTAACCCCTACGCCGACTCCAAGGCTCGGGCCGAGGACGTCGCCCTCGGGTTTAGTGACGACCTCGAGGTCATCATCCTGCGCCCCTTTCCCCACACCGGCCCCGGTCAGAGCGAGCGCTTCGTCGTTCCGGCCTTCGCCGCGCGACTGGTCCGGGCTCGAGAGGCGGGTCTGCAGGACATCGTGGTCGGGGACCTCGGAGCTCGTCGAGATTTCACCGACGTACGCGACGTGGCCGCGGCGTACCTCGCGGCGGCCGACCGGGGTCGCCCGGGGTCGACGTACAACGTCGCGAGTGGAGTCGGTCGAACCATCCGCGCCGTCGCCGAGGAGTTACGGGGCCTCATCTACCCGGAGGCGGCGTTTCGAGTGGACCCCGAACTGCTGCGTCCCCTCGATACGCCGATTCTCGTGGGTGACGCCAGTGCGCTGCGTCGAGACACTCAGTGGTCTCCGGACATTGAGTGGTCGACCACTCTTCGTGATGTCGTCGACGAGGTAACGGCCTCGGTGAGAGGAGCCGGGGAGGGCTGATCGGGGACACTCGCGCCCCCAAACTCAGGGGTGCTGAGAACTAGCCTGGTCCCATGGAGTCTCGCGCCCCCGCTGTCGTCGCCGTCGTGGTGACGACGGGGGAGGGACCCGGCCTCGAGGTCACTCTCGCGTCCCTCGTCCAGCAGGACTACCCCGAAATGTCCATCTTGGTCGTGGGTAATGGCGGGGCCCACAACACGGTCGAACGAACGGGAGCGGTCGCCCCGGGAGCCTTCGTTAAGGTCCTCGAGGACAACCTCGGCTTCGCCGCCGCCGCCAACGAGGCCGCGGTCATGGTGGAGGGATCGGCGTTTTTTCTCATTTGTCACGACGACGTGCGTCTCGATCACGACGCCGTCGCCATCATGGTGGAAACGGCCTTTAGAACGAACGCCGGTATCGTCACGCCCAAAGTCGTCAGCTACCACGACCCGCTCGTACTGCTTCACGTGGGCCAAACCTGCGATCGGTTCGGCGTCGTGCGCGAACGCGTCGAACCGGGTGAGATTGACCACGGGCAACAGGACCTCGAACGTGACGTCTTCGTGGCCCCCGGGGGAGTCACCCTGGTGCGCGCGGATCTCTTTCGTACGTTGCGGGGGTTCGATCCGTCACTTCCGGTCCTCGGGGAGGACTTGGACCTCTGCTGGCGGGCTCAAGTGGCCGGAGCGCGCGTCGTCGTCGCCCCCCGCGCGCGCATTGCCCACCGCGAGACCTTGGCGACGGGCGAGCGACCCCTGAGCCTCCGAGCGGCGGGTCGCGTCGCCCCCCACGAACTTCAACGACGCCACCAACTCATGACCGTGGCGAGCGGGTGGCGATGGTGGCGCAGTCTCTGGACTCTGCTCGTTCTCGCGGTCATGGACGCTCTCGAGGCCCTCATCGCCCTCGCCGTGAGAGATCGTGATCGTCGGGTGGCCATCCTCGGATCGTGGCGCTGGTTCCTTCGCCAGTGGTCCCGGGTGCGCGCTCGTCGCCGCGACCTCGCCCGAATCAGAGTTCTGGCCGATCACGACCTCGCCCGTCTCCAGATCACCGGAACTAGTCGACTGCAGCAGATCGTCCTTTCCCTCATTCGTGAGGGCATTGACTCCACGTCGGGAATCTGGCCCGAGGTCGCTCCCGACCCCGCCCTCAGGGACGATCCCGACTCCGGCGTGGGCTTCGCCGCCGCCTTTTCCGACGACGAAGTCTTCGACGAGGGACTTTCGAGTGCACCGCGCTCGATGAGACCGTCCCGATTCCTGACCTCTTTTCGCGCCCAAGTCCTGGCGGTGGCCCTCCTCGCCCTCCTCTGGATGATCGGCTCACGCAACCTCGTGGCGACGCACCTTCCCCTCGTGGGTCGTCTGGCCCCTCTCGACTCCTGGTGGGGAAACTGGCGACACTTCTTCGCCTCCTGGAGCCCGGCGGGAGTGGGGACCGGGGCCCCGGGAATGCCCGGGTACGGAGTGCTCGCGGCGGCGGGCACGCTGGTGCTCGGCCGAATGGGGATTCTGCCCCGCCTCGCGCTGGTCGGCGCGGTGCCCTTCGGGGCCATCGGAGTGGCCCGTCTCTTAAAGGGGCGAGTGTCGAATCGCGCCCGGGTGGTGGCGGTCGTGGCCTACCTCATTGCGCCGAGTGGGCTGAACATGATCGCCCAGGGGCGAACCGACGTACTCGTCACGGTGGCGCTCGCGCCCTTCATTACTCGTCGCGTTCTCGAAGTCCTCGCTGTTCCGGGATTTCGCGACGGGCCGTATCCGACGGCGATTTCCTTCGGGCACCGGGGGTGGCGTTCGACGGAGGCAGGCCAGCGACTCACCCTCTTCGTTCTGGTGGCGCTGAACTGCGCCCTCGCGCCGGCGACCCTCGTCGTCGTGATCATCTTGCTCGGCGCGCTCGGCGTGGCCCTACGGGGACACGTGCGGCCCCGTCGAGTGCGGCGACTGTCGCTCAGTCTGTTAACCAACGTCGCGATTCTTCTCGCCCCGCTCACCCTCGACAGCGTGCTCGCCGGGCGAAAGTTTTTCTCGGTGTTCGGTCTGCCCACGGGAAGCTGGGACGCACCCTCCGTGAGCAATTTGATTCGGGGGGTCAGCGGGACCTACGGGGCCACGTGGTGGGGCTGGGCCGCGCCCGTTCTCGCGCTCGTAGCGCTCGTCTTCTCTCGGGATCAGCGCCGCCCGGTCGTGGCGAGCCTCGGCGTCGCGTCGTCCATGACGCTGGTCCTCGTGGCGCTCTCGGCGCACCACTGGATGGGAACGTTCGCTCCCGATATCAACGTCCTCTTCGCCCTCTACGGACTATGTCTGGCCCTGCTCGCCGGTTACGCCGTCGCGGCCCTCGAGAACGACCTCGGTGGTGTGGGGCAGCGGTGGCGTCGAACGCTGGCTCCGGTGGCTGCAGTCGTCACCCTGGTACTGCCCCTCGGCTACGTCAACGCGGTCGCCAGTGGTCGCTTCGATCTCCCCACCACGTCGAGCGCGGCCTCACTCACCTCACTCGCCACCTCGCCCGGCAACCGAGTTCTCTGGCTCGGTTCGCCCGCGGTGCTGCCCTCGGCGGGCTGGAGTGTCGTCCCGGGGCTCGCCGCCGCCACCTCCGTCGGCGGGCTACCCGGAGGTGAGGATCTCTTCGTTCCGCCGACCTCGGCGACGTTCGACCCCCTTCTCGCGGCCCTGCGAGAGGCCCTGCGGGGTCAGACCGTCTACCTCGGGCAGTTGCTCGCCCCCGCCGGAATCTCCACCATCGTCGTAATGCAGTCGTCCGCCCCCCAGCTCGCGGGCGTGCAGAGTTCCCTCGTGAACTCGGTGCCGGGGAATTTGCTTCCCGCTCTCAATCAACAGGTCGACTTATCGCTCACCCTCACGAGTCCCGCCGTCGAGGTGTACTCCAACTCGGAGTTCAACGGAGTGGTGAGGGCTCGGGCCTCTACAAGTCAACCCTGGCACGCCGTGCTCGGTGCCCCCGGAGTGCCCGGAGCGGTCAGTCCGGGGACGACTATCGAGGCTGGTTACGCTCCAGCGAGCGCCTTCGCTCTCTCGGTGACGGGTGCGCGAGCCACGCGAACACAACTCGATGGATGGGCTCCCACCTTCAGTCTCTCCTCGGGCTCATCACACACGCGTGCCGTTCTCGTGATGAACAGCTTTCCCTGGAACGGTCTCCTCGCGGGAATCACGCTGATTCTCTGGATTGTGGTGACTCTGGGGTTCGGGTGGATTCAACGCTTGGAGTGGCTCTTTACTGGGCGTAGCACCGCCAAACGGGGGCGACGCCGTGCTTAAAGTTCGTCCAACTCTGGTGGGCTCGCTCACTGTCCTTGGTGTTCTCGCGAGTGTCGTTCTCACTCGCGTGAGTCACCCGGTGAATCCGGTGACGACGCCGGTCGCCGTTGGTCCCGACGTCCAGTCGAGCGCTCTCTACTGCACGGGGCTCACCAACGTCTCCGGTGGACTCCACGGGGTGGTGGCCTTCGTGAACACCACGTCCCACCCGCGTCACGTCATCGCGCGAGTGACCGCGACGGCGGCGACGGCGGCGAACTCGACCTCATTTGTTCTCCCGCCCCACGGGCGCTACCTTCTCCAACCCGACGCCCTCGTTCATGGGAGTACCTACGCGGTGGCCGCCCAGATCCTCGGTGGTGGGGTGGACGCCGGAGAGGTGGTGACGACGGAGGGACTGAGCGCTCCCTGTAGCTCTGCCGGAACCAGTGCGTGGTACGGGAGTGGTTTTGACACCACCGTCGGTTCGCGGGCGACTCTCGCTATCTACAATCCGACCGCGACGGCGTCAGTGTTTAACATTCTCACTTTCTCCTCCGGTGGCTACCAGGCGCCGGGTCCACTGCAGGGCATTACCGTGGGCCCGCACGCGGTGACGTCGGTGAATCTCGGCACCTACGTGGTGGCGACCCCGAACGTCGGAGTGCAGGTCCAGGTCCTGCGGGGATCACTCGTTGTCGCTGGAGATCAACAGTCGGGAACGGTTTCTTCCATCGTGGCCGGGTCCCTCCACCTCGATACTCGGGCGCCCTTCGGTCTCGTCTCCGTCGCTCGTGGCGCGGTGTCGCAGATTCGCGTGGCGAACCCGAGTGCCGGGGCGGTGAGTGTCGGGGTGACTCTGCACCAAACCGGTTTCTCCCACGCCCCACTCACGGTGTTGGTCCCAGCCTTCGGTACGGCGCACGTCGATCTCGCCCCGAGTACGGCCATCGCCCCGACGGGCCTTATCACGGTGGTGGGCAACTCCAGCGCACCGCTCGCGTGGTCGCTCTCCACCGGCACCTCGAGCGGGCGAGAACTGTCCCCCCTCCCGACCCCGGGTAAGGAAGTGGTGCTCAGTGACGTTACGGGACGGGGTTACAGCGCGGCCTTCGTCCTTAACGTGTCCTCGAGCCCGGAACGGGTCGGCTGGCGTCTCGTGCACTCCGCCCAGGTCGTGCGCTCGGGACACTGGACTCTGCCCGCGCGCAGCGCACAGTCTCTCGGACAACTCCTCGGATCGCGCTCTCTGCTCTCGAACGCCACCCTGGTCCTCGAGGCGTCACGCAGCGTGGTCGAGGTGACGGGAACTATTCCCTCCACCCCCCTCGGGGTGTTGGTGGTGAACTCCCTACACCGCGGGTAGAGTCGGCGGCTCCCAGGTCGGGGGAGTGGGCGGCTGAGCGGCCGAGATGGACTCACGCGCCGCGTCAGATCCCGAGTGCCCGAGGTAGCCAATGGAGCTCACCGTACGGGTACCGGCCGGGTGCACCGGCTCGCCGAAGGCCTCGTCAATGAGGCGCGCCGCCTCTTCCCCGTCGATCGTCTCGTGCTCGAGAAGGGCCCGCGTGAGCGCTTCGAGACCACGACGGTGCAGAGTCAATACCTCAATCGCCCGCGACTCCTGTTCGCGCAGGATGCGCTCCACTTCGTCGTCAATGACCTGGGAGGTGTGGTCGGAGTAGTCACGCTGGTGCATCAGGTCTTCACCGAGGAACACCTGGTTGTTCGAACCCCAGGCCATGGGGCCGATCTCCTTCGACATACCCCACTCGCGCACCATACGAATCGCCAGTTCGGTGTTGCGCTGGAGGTCGTCGGCCGCACCCGTGGAGAGATCTCCGTAGACGAGGAGTTCGGCGACGCGTCCCCCCATGCGCATGCAGAGAGAGTCCTCGAGGTGACCGCGAGACATGATGTGGCGGTCCTCTTCGGGCAGGGTCATCGTCACACCGAGGGCCATGCCGCGCGGAATGATGGTGATCTTGTGCAGTGGGTCGGTCTTGTCGAGAACGTAGGCCAAGAGGGCGTGGCCACTCTCGTGGTAGGCGATGCGCTCACGTTCGGGCGCGGTGAGCACCATGGTGTCGCGCTGCTGGCCCATCATGACGCGGTCGCGGGCACTCTCGAAGTCGGCCATGGTGATGGTGGCGGATCGGCGGCGCACTGCGTGCAGGGCCGCTTCGTTCACCAGGTTGGAGAGGTCTGCTCCACTCATTCCGGGGGTGCCTCGAGCAACCATGGTGAGGTCCACACTCGGGTCGAGGGGCTTGTTCTTCGAGTGCACTTGAAGGATCGGGGTGCGCTCCTCGAGGTCGGGGAGGGGAACCACGATTTGGCGGTCGAAGCGACCGGGGCGAAGGAGGGCCGGGTCGAGTACGTCGGGACGGTTCGTCGCGGCGATGATGACGACCCCTTCGGAGGTTTCGAAACCATCCATTTCGGAGAGCATCTGGTTGAGGGTCTGTTCGCGCTCGTCGTGGCCACCACCGAGACCCGCGCCGCGCTTACGCCCGATGGAGTCGATTTCGTCAATGAAGACGATGGCCGGCGCTTGCTTGCGCGCCGTGGAGAAGAGATCCCGGACTCGACTGGCGCCGACTCCGACGAACATCTCCATGAAGTCAGAACCGGACACGGAGAAGAACGGCACTCCCGCCTCTCCCGCGACCGCTCGGGCGAGCAGGGTCTTACCGGTTCCCGGGGGGCCCACGAGGAGGAGACCCTTAGGAATGACGGCACCGAGCGAGGTGAACTTGGCCGGACTCTTCAGGAACTCGACGACTTCGGTGATCTCCTGCTTCACGCCGAGGTAGCCGGCGACGTCGGCGAAGGTGGTCTTCGGTCGGTCCTCGGAGAACTGCTTGGCGCGAGAGCGTCCGACGGACATCATGCCGTTCATCTGGCCCCGGGCCTGACGGTTGAGGAAGTACATGAATCCGGCAATCAGCAGAATCCAGATGAGGTAGGGCAAGAAGGTGGACGCGAAGTTAGACGGGTTCGCGAAGGTGACCGTCACGTTGTCCGCCCGGAGGGTCGCCACCTCGTCCGACAGGACGGGGTAGGGGCCGGTGGTGGTGAAGCTAGTGCCGTTCAGGAGTTGACCGGTGATGACTCCACTGGAGTTGCTAATCGAGGCCGACACCACTTGATTGTTTTTCGCTTGGCTGAGAAGTTGGGAGTAGTTCAGGGAGTTCGTGGTGTGAGAGCTCAGCACCGAACTCAGGATGATGAATCCCACGACGAAGGCGAGAGCCAGGCCGAGAATGAGGCGCCCCCGGTTGGGAGGAGTAGACGGCTTGTCCGCGGAGGGCAGCCAGCGCTTTTGGGGAGACTTGGAGGGACCAGGAGATGTCACGTCCCCCAATCTAGAGGCGTGACGGCGCGGTGCTACCCACGGTCTCTCATGGTTTAACAAGTTGTTAGCGTTGTCGATGATGAGCCCCCCACGGGACCGAGAGGTTCGCCGCGTCGTTCAAGTACTGGTAGCGGTCGCCCTCGCCTTCCTCGCGGGCCAATTGGTGGCCGTTCTCTTCCAGGGAATTGGAGTAGCTCTTGCTCATCCCGCGCTGGGAACCGCCGTTCTGACGCTCCCCTCGCCACCGTGGTGGACGACCGCGCTGGGGCTCGTGGGACTCTGGGTGGGATTCGCCGGAGGAACATTTCTGGCGTATCGCAACGAGATTGTCGACGCGTGGCCGACCGCGTGGCGGCTTCGAGCGAGTGACTCGATCTACCTGCTGCTCGGGATCGCTCTCCAGGGACTCGTCGCCGTGATCTACGCACCGTTTCATCTGGCCCACCTGAGTCAGCCGGTGCACAAAATCTTCGATGGTTCGCGGGGCGTGACTTTTCTCCTCCTCGCCCTCATGACCGCCGTGGGGGCTCCGATGGTGGAGGAGTGGCTCTTTCGGGGCGTTCTCTTTCGGGGCCTCGCCGGATCCTCCCCCTCGAGGCGCCGTTTCTGGGTGGCCGCCGTCACTTCGGCCGTCTTGTTCGGACTGGCTCACGGGGAGTGGATTCAGTTGCCCGGACTCGTTCTCCTCGGCCTGGTACTCGCCGTCGTGGTGACCCGGACCGGCCGTCTCGTCCCCTCGATGATGACGCACGTCGGATTTAACGGGATCGCTCTGGTCGCCCTCGTCGCTCAGCGAGCCCACTCGTGAGACGGCGTCTCACACTCTTCGGCGTCATCGACGCTCTCGGAATCCTCTCCGTCGTCGTGGTGACTCTCTGGTCCTTACACCCTTCACTTCTCGTCTCGGGGTCACTCTTGACCGGTGGGGACACCGGCGCCCATGTTGCCCTTCCCGCGTTCCTGCGTTCTCAGGGTGACTGGTGGCACGTCACCCCGTGGTACCCGGGGTGGTTCGCGGGGATGCCGGCCTACAGCTACTACTTCGTGCTCCCCGACTACGTGGCCCTTCTCTTGAGCTACGTCGTCTCCTTCGCGGTCGCCTTTAAGTGGGCGACGATTCTCGGATCGGTGCTGATGCCGGTGGGGGCCTACGTGATGGGTCGCCTCTTTCGGGCACCTCGACCGGTGCCGCTGGCCCTCGCGATGGCCACTCTCCCGTTTCTCTTCGATACCACCTTCACGATTGACGGGGGTAACCTCTACTCCACCATGGCCGGGGAGTACGCCTTCTCCCTCTCCCTCGCCCTGGCGCTCGTCGCGCTCGGTCTCTTCGCGCGAGGCGTGAGAACGGGCCGGGGCTATTGGTTAGCGGCACTCGTCCTCGCCCTGACGCTCTTCGCCCACGTCCTGCCGTGGATGTTCGCTATCGCCATGGTGGTGTGGATCGTCCTCGTGGAGACCTACCAGCGGTCCGGCCACGGCGCGAGAGACGAAATGCCGGTTCCCGGCGACCTCGCTCGACCGTGGCGATTCGCCATCGGTGCGGGATTGTTGTCGGTCGGGCTCTCGGCGTGGTGGCTGTGGCCCTTCGCCACCTCTCAGCAGTTGACGAACTCCATGGGCTACACCAATCTCGACGTGTCGAGCGTGCACGCCGTCTTCACGACGCTCGGGTGGTGGACGACGACGGGTACCCCGGGCGGCGACCGGTGGGTCATCGTGCTCGCCGGACTCTCCCTCATCGTGGCCCTCGTGACTCGACGTCGACTGGGCCTCGTTCTCGCGGGTTGGGTCCTCGGTTCTCTCCTCGCCTTCGTGGTGGATCCCCAGAGCGTGATCTGGAACGAGCGACTGATTCCCTTCTGGTTTATCGGTATCCACTTGCTCGCCGGCTGGGGAGTCGCCACCGTGGCGCGCACCTGGGCCCTGCGACTGCCGCAGCGCTGGTGGCGGGCGGAGAGTGCCCTCGAGGGAGAAGAGGACGTTGAAGGTTGGCGAGGCGAGGAGCGGCGACTCGAACGACGCGCCCGTCTCGCGAACGCCTCCGCCGTGATCATGCTCTCCGGACTTCTCTCGACCGTTCCCGGACTCGTTCCCGTGACGGCGACCGCCCTCAACCTCAACACCTCCGGTAACGAGGTGACGAACTGGGCCTCGTGGAACTACTCCGGGTATCAGGGCAAGGCGGCCTGGCCCGAGTACCACGATCTCATGACGACGATGGCCGCCGTCGGGCGCACCGACGGGTGCGGTCGGGCGATGTGGGAGTACTCCAGTTCGGAGAACCGCTTCGGCACGCCGATGGCCCTCATGTTGCTGCCCTACTGGACGAACAACTGCATCGACTCCATGGAGGGCCTCTACTTCGAGTCCTCACCCACGGTGCCGTACCACTTCTTGAATCAGGCCGAACTGTCCGCCACGCCGAGCGAGGCCCAAGTGGGCCTACCCTACGGAACATTGAACGTCACCGAAGGGGTGCAACACCTCCAGATGCTCGGGGTGCGCTACTTCATCGCGTTCTCGCCTTCTGTTCTCGCCCAGGCCGCCCACGACCCCTCCCTCGTGCCTCTCACGACGACGCGTCACTGGCCCTCGCCCGGAGTGACCTGGCACGTCTTTCTGGTGAAGTCGGCCCCTCTCGTCCAGGGTCTCACTCGTAATCCGGTCGTTGTCTCCTCTCTGTCGACACGAGTGAGTTGGCAGAACGCCAACGTGGCGTGGTGGCTCAATCCCGCCCGTTGGTCGACCCTCCTCGCCGCGAGCGGCCCCGCCTCCTGGTCTCACCAGGCGAGTGTGCCCGTTCTCAATCCTCCCCAGGCCCCCTTCACCCCGACGACGGTGGCGAACGTGCGGGTCGGTACGCAACAGGTCTCCTTCCACGTGGGGACACTTCGTAAACCGGTCCTCGTGAAGGTGTCGTACTACCCCCGCTGGCACGTGTCGGGCGCCCTCGGACCCTTCCGGGTCAGTCCCAACCTCATGGTCGTGATACCCACGTCCCACCAGGTGACCTTGACCTACGGGGCGGACACCGCGGTGCGCTTAGGGTCGCTCCTGAGTGGCGTTCTAGTCCTGGTCGGACTGGGGAATGTTGTCGTCTCGTTACGAAGGCGCCGAGGGGTGAGGGCTAACATGAGCGCCCATGGACACGCGGGCGATTTTTAAGGCGTACGACGTCCGGGGTACCTACCCCGACCAACTGAACGAAGAGATGTGTCGAGCGATCGGCTCGGCCTTCGCCGACTTCGCCAACTCCCCCCGCGTGGTGGTCGCTCGAGATATGCGACCCTCCGGACCCTCTCTCGTCGCCGCCTTCAGCGAGGGCGTCCGAGCGCGGGGGGTGGACGTCGTCGACATCGGACTCGCCTCGACCGACCTGCTCTACTACGCCACCGGCTACCTCGACGCCCCCGGTGCGATGTTCACCGCGTCCCACAACCCCGCCGCCTACAACGGCATCAAGATGTGTCTCGCCGGAGCGAAGCCCATCGGGACGGAGAGTGGTCTCGCGGAGATCGAGGCGAACGCTCAGCGCTACTTCGCGGCCCCGGCCAGCGGCGAGCTCGCCGCTCTCACGACCGACGACGTGACGAGCGCGTGGGTGCACCACGTGCGCTCCTTCATCGACGTCACTCGACTGCGCCCCTTGCGCATCGTGGCGGACGCGGCGAACGGCATGGGGGGCTTCGTGGCGCCCCGGGTCTTCGCCGGTCTGCCCTTCGAGGTGGAGGTCATGTACCCCGAGCTCGACGGCACTTTTCCGAATCACCCGGCCGACCCGCTCAACCCGGACAACCTCGTCGATCTCCAACGCCGACTCGTCGAGACGGGCGCCGATATCGGACTCGCTTTTGACGGCGACGCCGACCGCGTCTTCGTCATTGACGAGACGGGACGACCCATCTCGGGATCGACGACGACGGCCCTCGTGGCGGCGTCCCTACTCGAGAAGAACCCCGGGGCGACCATCCTCTACAACGTCATCTGCTCGAAGGCCGTGCCGGACATCATCGCCGAGCGCGGGGGAGTGGGCGTGCGCACGCGCGTCGGCCACTCTTTCATCAAGCAGGTCATGGCGGAGACGAACGCCGTCTTCGGCGGTGAGCACTCCGGCCACTACTACTTCCGCGACAACTTCCGGGCCGACTCGGGCATTATCACCGCGATGGTCATTCTCGAAATGCTGAGCGTGTTCAACGGGCCGCTCTCCCAAATGGTCGCCCCTTACGAGCGCTACGCCGCGTCGGGAGAGATCAACACCCGGGTGAACGATCCCCTCGCCACCGTCGTTGAGGTTCGCACCGCGATGCTCGCTCGGGGCGCGCGCATTGACGAGCTCGACGGTCTGACCGCCGAGTTTGACGATTGGTGGTTCAACCTGCGCCCCTCCAACACCGAACCCCTTCTCCGACTGAACGTGGAGGCGGGTTCCGATGAGGCGTGTCGCCGCTACACCAGCGATATTCTCGCGCTCTTCACGGCCTAGTCGTGCTGGATGACCTCCTCCTCGCTCGACTGGTTGACCCCCTCGACCACGAGCCCCTGCTCTATCTGGCCTCCCGCGACGTTCTCTACAATCCCCGCCGTCGGCGCAGCTTCCCCGTGAATGAGGGCATCGCGGTTTTGCTCGAGTCCGAGGCGAGTGACGTACCGGAGGACTTGGGAAATGCGTACGAAGCGGACCCCGAAGGGCGCTGGAGCGGTAGCGCCAACTAGTCGAGTCGTTCGACGACCATGGCCATACCCTGGCCGCCCCCGACGCACATGGTCTCGAGGCCGTAGCGTCCACCAGACTCTTCGAGGGAGTGGAGCAGAGTCGTCATGATGCGAGCCCCCGTCATTCCGAAGGGGTGACCGAGGGCGATGGCCCCGCCACGAACGTTGACGCGTTCGAGGGGGATCTCGAGGTCCTCGATGCTCGGCAGGACTTGGGCGGCGAAGGCCTCGTTAATCTCCAGGGCGTCGATGTCGGAGGACCTCAGGTGGGCCCGGGCGAGGGCTCGCTGGGACGCCTCCACGGGACCGAGTCCCATGATTTCGGGGTTGAGAGCCGACACCGCGGAGGAGACGATCCGGGCGCGGGGACGTAGTCCCAACTCCTTGGCCTTCGCGTCACTCATCACGACGACGGCGGCCGCTCCGTCGTTTAGGGGGCAGGCGTTTCCGGCGGTGATGGTTCCGTCGGGGCGAAAGACGGGTCGCAGGGCGCTGAGGCGTTCGAGGGACGTGTCGGCGCGGGGTCCGTCGTCGGCGCGAGTGCCGTCGGGGAGGGGAATAATCTCGCGCTCGAAGAAGCCGTTTCGTTGGTGAGCAACGGCGAGTTCCTGGCTGCGAAGTGCGAACTCGTCCTGGGCCGCCCGAGAAACATTGCGCAGTTGGGCGACGTTCTCCGCGGTCTGGCCCATCGCGATGTAGACGTCCGCCAGACCCTCGCCCGGTGTCCAGACGGGCGCTGCCTCGCCGGATCGTTCGGCACTGCGCTCGCCCGCCGCGGCGAAGCGGGGGTTGCGGGCGGCGTCGACGTCGGCCATGCCCGAGCCGTAGCGTGACACGGTCTCCACGCCTCCGGCGATCATGACGTCCGCTTCCTCGGACCAGATGGCGTGGGCGGCCATGCGAATGCTCTGGAGCGACGAGGCGCAGTAACGATTCACGGTGACCCCGGGACTGGAGAGCCCGGCGAGCAGGGACACCACCCGGGCCAGGTTGAAGCCGCCTTCGCCGGCGGGGTTGGCGCACCCGATGATGAGGTCCTCCACGAGAGCAGGGTCGAGGCCGAGGTCGGCGACGAGGGTGGTGACGACGTGGGACAGCAGGTCGTCCGGGCGCCACTCGGTGAGTGAACCCTTAAAGGCTCGCCCGACCGGAGTGCGACCGGCGGCGACGATGACGGCGTCCACGACCTAACGCAGAGTCAGGGGGCCGGCGTCCTCAAAACCCTGGCGCACGCCCTGGCCGGCCCGACGGCGCAACTGCTCGGGCTCGAAGAGCATCCAGTAGGCGTTTCGGGCGTGCTTGCGGGAGCGATTCTCGAAGACGCTGGCGAGAATCTTCGGGTCGTCCGCCTCGTCCTCGTGCACGAAGACTTCGAGAATGGGGGTGGAGGTGAGCAACTGGGCGAGCATCAGGCCCTGAGCCGCTTCGTGGGCGCACTGTTTGTCGATGGGCGCCTTGCCGGGCATGCCGAGGGCCACCACGATGGAGCAGCCGTCTCGTTCGATGAGATTCTTCGCCGCCACGGCCAGGTCCTTAAACCCGGGCACCGTTCGGGCAATCACGGTGAAGGTGTCGCCGTAACCGGCGCAGGCGGCCAGTTCGTCACGAGCGGCCTGACCCATGTCGTAGCGAGCGAACATGGTGTCGACGACGCCGATGCGCACGAGAGGTGCGGAGTCGCGACGCTTCTTCGACTTGGCACCCTTCTTCGACTTCTTCTCGCTCTTCTTGCCCACGGGTACCTCCATCAGGGTTTGTTCCAGTGTAGAGACCGACGGGCCCCGGGACCGCCATAGGGGTCTCAGGCGAGGTAGTTGTCTCCGTGGGAGGTCGGTACCACGAATCCGCGACGACGAAGGTCGCTCTCCCAACGCTCAATCAACGTTTCCAAGATAAATACCCGGGCGAAGCGCTTATTCTCGGCGCTGACGAGATTCCACGGGGCGTGGGGGGCGTGGGTGGCCTCCAGCATGTCGTCGATAGCACGCTCGTAGGCGGGACGCAGTGATCGGTTGCGCCAGTCGTCCTCGGTGAGCTTCCACTGCTTGAGCGGGTCGCTCGCCCGGTCGTTAAAGCGGCGTAGTTGTTCTTCGCTCGAGAGGTGGAGGAAGAACTTGACGATGGTCGCCCCGTCGTCCACGAGGGAACGCTCGAAGTCGAGAATCTCTCGCGCCGAACGAGCGACCGTATCGTCGTCAATGAGGGCCTCGACCCGTTCGACGAGGAGTCGTCCATACCAGGATCGGTCGTAGACGGTCATCTGGCCCTGGGCCGGGAGGGTGGCTTGAAATCGCCAGAGGAAGTGGTGGGCTAACTCCTCGGGCGTCGGAGGTCCCACCGGCACCACGCGGACGTGGCGTGGATCGAGCCCACCGGCTAGTCGACGAATGGCACCTCCCTTGCCGGCGGCGTCAAACCCCTCGAAGAGCACGATGAGTCCGGGGGCGTGGGGGGCGGGGCCGAGTAGTCCGGCCGTGAAGAGGCGCAGGTGAACGAGGTGACGCTGGGCGCGCTGGACACGACTCTCCGACTCCTCCCGACTCATGGTCAAGGAGAGGTCCACGTCGGCGAGGCGCAGGCTCACGTCTCCAGTGTGCCAGATGGCACCCACATCACGGAGTGTCCCGCGACGCTCATCGTGGGGGGAAAGAACGGGTCGCGCAACTCTCGAAATACCCCCCAGCGCCGTACGAATCGATTCCGATCCTCGAGGGGGTCGAGACGCCCCCGAGAAGAAGAAGGGGCGTGCGTCACTTCGACGTCGTTCAGAAAAACGACGTATCGCCCATCTCGCTGGGCGCGCAGGCAAAAATCCACGTCGTTCATGACGACGGGCAGGGACTCGTCCAGTCCGCCGAGTTCGTCGAAGGTGGTCCGAGAGAAGATTTGTGCCGCACCGGTCACCGCGGCGACGTCTCGGCGAGAGGAGATGAACTCATCCACCACGGGGTAGTTAACACCTCGCCGCACATGCTGGGGGTAGGGGGCGATTGCGATTCCGTCGTGATCGTGAGTCCCGTTCTCTTCAACGAGGGCGCAGCCGACAATGGCTACGTCGTCCAGTTGGGCGAGTGCCACCAGCTGTTCTAGCCAGTCGGGCTGCGTGATAACGGTGTCGTTATTGAGCGTGAGGATGAAGTCACCCTCGCCGTGGCGAGCGCCGGCGTTCACGATGGCGGCGTAGTTAAAGGGCCCCGGACAAGCCACCACCTCGTGGGTCGTCGTGGCGAAGAACTCCCGCGTGGCGGGTTCGATGGAGTCGTTGTCGCAAATAATCACGCGGTAGTGGGGGTAGCGAGTCAGTGAGGTGAGTGAGTCGAGACAGCGCCGTAGGAGATCGAGTCGATCACGGGTGGGGATCACAATGTCGACGCGGGGAGAGTCCTGGGGGGTGAGTCGCCAGGCGACGACGGAGTCGAGTGCCCCGGCGGAGACCTCGGCGGCGAGGCTCCGTCGAGTGAGAGCCGCTCGCACCACTCGCTGGGTGTCGACCGAGAGAAGGGGGTCGACGTGAAGGGGGCGACCGGGGAGCACCTCGGGAACGTGAATGAAGCGGGCGCCCGCTTCGAGGAGTCGAAGGTAGAGATCGTGTTCGAGAGCGGCGCCAGCCTCGAGCCGGACGCCTCCTACCTCACGCACGAGCGAGGCGCGCAGGAGGGCGGGGCGACCCACAACGTTGTAGCTCCAGAGGGTGTGAGGGCCAACCGCGTCGGGTTTGAGGCGGGGCCGGTGGATGTTCTCACCTTGTTCGTCGGCGAAGACGACGTCTCCGTCGGCGGCGCTCTCGAGGAGTCGTCGAGCGACGGCGTGGTGCTCGGGCCATCCCCGGGAGTCGTCCACGACGAGGAGCCACGTGGAGGGAAGCTCGAGAGCTCGCTCGAGGGCCTCGACCACTTTGGCTGGTGAATCGCCCGGGGCGAGGGGCACGATAACCACGTCTTCCGGCGCGAGGGGTTCACCCCGGAGTGGCTGGTGAACGAAGCCCCCGGGAAAGGATTCGCTAGGGAGGATCTCCCGGGAGACCGGGGTCAGCGGTGTGGGGCGTACCCGATTGAGGAGCTGGCGACGCCGAGTGTCGTCGCCGAGGAGGGGGGCGAGGGCGCGAGCAACGGGCCCGGACGAGGCGGTGCGAACGGTTCGGTGAAACTCCCGCCAGCGCCGCTCGAGCTCTTGGTCGTCGAGGTTGTGGTCCAGCTCAACGAAACGGGGGGAGGTGCTCACCCCTCCATTCTGACCGGGATGACGGGGGTTGATTTCGGCACTGTGAACTAGGCGGCCCCCGCACGCCTCCCATGCGCGGCGAACCCCCGGCGTGGGGCTATGGTAAGGGCCGCTAATCCAGCACATCAATGAAGGTGATAACTCCGATACAGAAAAGAGGTGGACGTGTCTGACGACACCGTCTCCGCGCCCTCGGGCGAAACCAACCACGAACTACGCTCCGGCGTCCTCGGACTCTTTGACTCCGTGGTCATGGGGGTCGCGGGTTCAGCGCCGGCCTATTCGATTGCCGGCACGACCGTCGCGCTCTTCGGGGCGGTGGTCTTCGGTGGTCCCGCGGCCCTGCTCTACTGCGGTATACCGATGTTCGGCATCGTGTTCGCGTTTAACTACCTTTCGAAGGATCAGTCGGCGGCCGGGGCTAGCTACTCCTGGGTGCGCCGTGCCCTGCACCCCATCCTTGGGTATCTTTCGGGATGGGCCCTGGTGGTTTCCGCACTCATCTTCATGGTGATCGCCACCTTTCCCGCCGGATCGACGGTTCTCAGCCTCTTTTCGTCCTCTCTGGCGTCGAATAAGGGGCTCGTCACCTTTCTCGGAGCTCTCTTCTTCCTGCTGATGGTGGGTGCCGTAGCGGCCGGAGTGACGGTGACCGTCAAGGTTCAAGTCATCATGTCGTCGATAGAAGTGGTACTTCTCCTCCTTTTTGCGGGCCTCGCTATCTTCCACGCGCACCACGTGACGGCGTTCAGTTGGCACTGGTTCTCCCTGAGCGTGTTTCACGACAAGGGATCAGGTGGGTTCTTCGCCGGAGCTCTCGTCGCGGCGTTCTACTACTGGGGTTGGGACGTCACGGCCAACCTGAACGAAGAGACGAAGAACGCCAAGTCGACCTCGGGAATGGGAGGACTTCTCGGAACTCTCGTGGTGTTCTTGTTGTTTGAAGTCTTCACAGTGGCGACGAACATGGTGTTGACGCAAGCGCAACTCACGAACGCCAACAACTCGGCGGACATTCTTTCCGTACTCGGACAAGCGGTCTGGCGTGGCACCGGCGGCAAACTCATCGTCGTGGCGGTGCTGCTCTCCACGGTGGCGACCCTCGAGACGACGCTGATCCAGGTCACCCGAACCCTCTTTTCCATGGGGCGCGAGCACACGTTGCCCCGCGCGTTCGGTCGAGTGCACCCGGTGCGCAAGACCCCGATGGTGGCGACCCTGGTGGTGGCCGTGGTGTCGGTCCTTCTCTTCGTGGGAAGTCAGTACGTCGGCTCGATCGGCACGATTCTGACGGACGGCATTAACTCGATTGGAATCCAGATCACCTTCTACTACGGCCTGGCCGGTCTGAGTGTGGTCATCCTCTATCGCCGCCAGCTGTTCAAGTCCTTCGGGAACTTCCTCTTCATGGGCCTCTGGCCGCTCGCGGGCGCCATCTTCATGTTCGTCGTTCTCGACAAGGTGTTGCCAGGGCTCAACACCACGACCAAGGTGGTGGGGATCGGCGCGATGGTGCTCGGCCTCATCCCGATGCTCTACTTCTGGCTCGTGGCGAAGTCGTCCTACTTCGAGATGCCCTCTAAGGAAGACCGTCACGCGGTCCTGATGGAGTTCGAGCAGAATCTTTAACGACGCCCTCGCGGAGGGGCGCTCGCCCCTCCGCGAGGATCGTGTCGTTACACGTGGGCCGGTTCTCGGAACCGCCGGGCGGACCAGAAGAGAGCGAGCGCGGTCACCCCGTAGAGGGCCAGAAGTGCCGGGACCACCTGGACGCTGATTCGGGAGACCGAGGCGCTCACCAGGGCCGGGCCGAGCGTTCCCCCCACCATCGTGGCCAGCATCAAGCTACCGATGCCGTCGGCGTCGTGGGGGCTGAGTTCGGTGTACCAGATGATCCCCATGGGAAAGACGGAGCCGAGGAAAATGCCGAGAATCGGATAGGTGACGAGGGCCAACGGGCGAACGGCCGAGAGGCCGATGTCGCCGAGGGCCCCCACGAGGCACCCGAGGAGCAGTGGGGCCGTTCCGAAGCGACGGTGGAGCCAGGTGCCCGACGCCCTCGATATGGTCATACCTGTCCAAAATCCGGCGGTCACCCACGACCCGACCGTCGTGGAGTAGTGCCAGCCCTCCACCTGGGCGGCCATCCACCCGGACGCGCTGGTTTCGAGGCAGACGTAGACGGCGAAGGCGAAGGTGAACGTCCACATGATGCGGCGTCGGTCCACGCGACTTTTCGCTTCGACCTGAAGGGGATCGTCCCCCTGAGCCGGGGCGTGAAGGCCGCGAAGTCCCACGGCGAAGGTCAGCGCCACGATTCCGAGACCAACGAAGACACCCCCGAAGTTGTTCGGGTGAACGAGAATCAGAATCAGCGGCGCGAGAACGGAGCCGAGTCCGTAGCCCGCGTTACCGATACTGAGTCGTTTGGTTCTTCCCACGGGCGCCGAACGCGAGAGCAGCGAATTAAGTGAGATGTCGAGCACACCGAAGGCGAGCCCGATGAGCCCGACACCCGCGAGGAACCACCACCAGGAGGTGGCGAAGGAACTGAGAAGCAGACCGAGGGCGAGCGTGATGAGAGCACTCGTCAAAACCCGTCGACCGGAGCTCTTACGCAGTCCCTGCCAACCGGGAACTACTCCGAGAACGGCGCCGAAGAAGTAGACCGACAGAGACTCGCCGGCGCTCGAGAGGGAGACGTGAAAGTGGTGGGAGAAGGGGACGAGAAGGGGACCAAAGAGGGCTCCCACCAGGCCCGACAATGTGAAGACGCCGGCCGTCGCCCCGAAGGACCACCGCCGAAAATCTACCTCCGTACTCGAACGAACGGGCTCTCGCGGATTCAATTCCATCTCGTCTTCTTTCCCCCACTCGCCTCCGAGACGTTAGCCAAGCCCTGACTACACTCGCCGGAGTGAACGTGGGCGAGAACGAAGCCATCGCGTCGGTGGACATCGGAGCGACCTCCATCAAAGTGGCGCGCGTGACTCCCGAGGGAGTCCTTCTCGATGAGGTACGTCGAATCCCTACGCCCTATCCCTGCACTCCGGATCGACTGGTGGCGACGGTGACGGACGAGATACGCCGGAGCGGCTGCTCGCGGGCCGCCGTGGGCTTTCCGGGCGACATGGACTCCGGTCGCGTCCTCGAGCCCGGCAATCTGTCGAGACGGGGTGGCATCACTACTCCCATCGATCCCGAGATCGATCGGGCCTGGGTGGGCTTTGACGTGGAGTACGCGTTGCGTATGGCGACGCGAGTCGACGTCCGAGTCGTGAACGACGCCACCCTCGCCGCCTACGGGTACCACTCGGGGCGAGGTCGAGAGCTCGTCGTCACTCTCGGCACCGGTTTCGGCATCTCTCTCTTTGTCGAGGGGGAGTGGACGAAAATCCGTGACGTGGGGTCGGCCCCGTTCCACGAGTGGGGTAGCTACGACGAAGTGGGAGGAGAACCCGCTCGCGCCGAGAACGAGACGCAGTGGCGAGAACGGGTACTCATCGCCATCGCCGAGTTCGTCGAGGAGTTCCGGGCGGACTCGGTGCACGTGGGTGGGGGTAACGCGCGATTCTTTGCGGGCGCCGACTTTGGTGAACTCGAGGTTCCCGTCGAGTTGAATGACAATGAGGGAACGCTGAAGGGGGCGGCGAGATTATTTCACCCCACTCAGCACCTTTGAGCAGGACTACGCTACGAACCTTCCACGGGTCGGCCCGAAAACGAGGAGTGTCATGACCACCATCTTTGAGTCGGAGATTCGTTCGCAGTCCGACGTCCTGGCGTCGCGGGCCCTCGAGAGCGCTCGGGTGGCGCGAGAAGCGGCGGCGAGTTTCGCGAGCTGCACCCACCTGGTGGTGGCAGCTCGGGGGTCCTCGGATAACGCCGCAGTCTTCTTCCAGTACCTCGCCGGTCAAGTCGCCGGGCGACTGGTCGCCCTCGCCGCGCCCTCGCTCTACGAGAGCCCCCTCGCTATGAATCTCGACGGCGCGGGCGTGGTCGCCATCTCTCAGTCCGGGCGATCCCCGGGCATCGCGGATGTCCTCGAGAGCGCGCGGGTTCAGGGCCGACCGAGCGTCGCCGTGACGAACAACCTCGAGTCACCACTGGGCCGAGGAGCCGATCACGTGATGGGCTTGGGTGCGGGACCCGAGCGGGCCATCGCCTCGACGAAGACCTTCTCGAGCACCTGGCACGCCTTGGCCCAACTCGTGGAAGCGCTGAGCGGCCGTCCGCTGGAGGGTCTCGAGGAGACCCCGAGTTACGTGGGGGACCTCGTGAACTGGGCCCTCGACGCGGAGCTCCCTCTCGACTTGCTCGACGCCAACGGTCTGACCGTCGTAGGCCGAGGAGTAGGGTACGCCGCCGCCTCGGAGATTGCGCTCAAAGTTCGAGAAGTGACTGGGGTGCGCGCCGAGACCTACGCCGCGCCCGACTACCTGCACGGTCCGATTGGGGCAGACGGGTTGGGGAGCACGCTCGTACTGCTCCTGAGCGACGAGTTGACCGACGACGTCGCCCGCGACGTTCTCGGGGGGTGCGGCGAGGCGGGGATGCGGACCATCGTGGTGCGCACCCCGGAACGAGAAGGGACGGGGGCCGACGTCGAGATCGTTCTCCCTCGCCAGGCCCCCAACTGGCTCAGCACCCTCGGTATGGTCATTGTCGGTCAAGTGGTCGCCCTGCGACTGGGCGAGCGACGGGGGCGGCCCATCGACACTTCGCCCCGCCTGCACAAGGTCACGCTGTCGGCGTAGGTGTTTCCACGTCGTTAATTCTCGTCAATGTGTGAATATTTCTCATTTCTGCGGTTGCTTGATGTGAAAAATTCACATAGTGTGGCGAGCAGACTAGTTCCCACATCGTGAACTGACCGGGAGGTCGGGTCGCGGGAGGGGAGCCTGTACGTCATCGGGGAACACCCCCGAGACTTAGGGGAGGAGTTGTCAGTGAAGAAGAAGTTTCGGGCCGGACTCGTCACTTCGGCGCTCACACTCGTCGCCTCGACCGTTGCGGTCGCGGGCGGCGCGATGGGCACCGGCGTGGCGGGAGCTTCCGGTAGCCAGGTACTACACCTGGACAACGAGCAGGGCGTCCTGTGGGCCTGCGCGTTTAACCCGTTTAACCCCTCGGACTTGCCGTACTCGGTGGGGCTCACCTACGAGACCCTCGACTTCGTGAACACCTTGCAGAACGCCAAGGTGACGCCGTGGCTGGCCTCGTCCTACGCGTGGAGCAACGCTAATAAGACGCTGACCTTCACCGTGCGATCGGGCGTTAAGTGGTCCGACGGAGTGCCGATGACGGCGGCCGACGTGGCCTACACCTTCAACCTGTTGAAGGCCCACCCGGCGCTCGACCTGAACGCGGTGTGGTCCGCTCTCTCGAGCGTGACGGCACCGAGCGCGACGAAGGTCGTCATGAACTTTAAGAGTGCGGCCGTGCCGTACTTCTACTACGTGGCCGACCAAGTGCCGATCGTTCCCGAGCACCTCTGGAGCAAGGTGGCGAACCCGGTGACCTACACCGACGCCAAGCCCGTCGGTACCGGTGGGTACCTCATGACGCGCTGCACCGGACAGGACATCGTGTGGGCCGCCAATCCGAACTACTGGCAGAAGGGAATGGCTCAGGTGAAGAACGTCGACATGCCGGCGTTCCTCTCCAACAACACCGCGAACGAGTACCTGGCCCAGGGTCAGTCGGCGTACGGGTCGCAGTTCATCCCGAACATTCAGACCTACTACGTCAACAAGAAGGCCGGTAACCACTACTGGTTCCCACCGGTGGCCAACGTGTCAATCTTCCCGAACCTGACGGTTCCTGGATTGAACGACCCGAAGGTTCGCCAGGCGATCAGCTACGCGCTCAACCGCTCGCTCGTCTCGAAGATCGGTGAGTACGGTTACGAGCCGCCGGCGTCCCAGACCGGAATCGTGGCCCCGACCTTCAGTTCCTGGTCATCCTCGGCGGCCGCGGCGAAGCTCGGTGCGGGCTACAACGTGGCGAAGGCCGTGAGCCTGCTCGAGTCGGACGGGTACAAGAAGGTCAACGGCGTCTTTACGAAGAACGGCAAGGCTCTCTCCTTCACCCTGATGACTAACGGTGGCTACTCCGACTGGATCGCCTCGACGCAGGTGATGGCTCAGCAGTTGGCGGCGGCGGGTATCAAGATCACCCTGCTCGCCCCGGCGGCGAACACCTTCTACGCCGACCTCTACACCGGTAAGTACCAGTTGGCCTACAACGCCGAGACGGGCGGACCGACGCCGTACTACGAACTGCGTCAAATGCTCCTGTCGGCGAACTCGGCGCCCATCGGGACCGCCGCCGCGTCCAACTGGGAGCGGTTCAAGAGCCCGGCCGTCGACGCGTTGTTGGCTCAGTACGGTGCGACGACCTCACCCGCCGTGCAGCACAACATTGTCAACCAGCTGGAGAACGTCATGGTTACCCAGGCCCCGGTGATTCCGGTGCTGGAGGAAGTTGACTGGTTCGAGTACAACACGACCCAGTTCACTAACTTCCCGACCGCGGCGAACCCCTACGCTCAGCCGGGCCTCTACAACCAGCCGGACTGGGGTTACGTCCTGGATCAGTTGAAGCCCAAGGCCTAAGCGCCTCGTTAGTGGATTGATCGGAGCAGAGTCGGGGAGATGAAGTACCTACTTCGTAGAGTGGGGTTCCTCGTAATCACCCTGTGGGGTGCTCTTACGGTGAACTTCTTCATCCCCCGGCTCATGCCCGGCAGTCCCGCGCTCTCCATCATCGGGGCGTCGCGGGGACACGTAAACCCCGCGGCGCTCAAGGCCCTCGAAGCGGCCTTTGGTGGGGGTCAGCAAAATCTCTTCGTCGCGTACCTCGACTACCTAGGTAACGCTCTACGGGGTCAGTTCGGAGTCTCGCTGAGTAACTCCTTCGAGCCCGTGACCACGGTCATTATGAAGGGCTTGCCCTGGACTCTCGGCCTGGTGGGAGTGACCACCATTCTCGGCTTCCTGATCGGGACGGGAGTCGGGGCGATTGCCGCGTGGCGCCGGGGCGGCAAGTTGGATAGCGTCCTGCCCCCGATGTTCATTGTGGTCTCGGCCTTTCCCTACTTCTGGATTGGCCTCCTCGTCATCTGGCTGTTTTCTCTGACCCTGGGGTGGTTCCCGACCATCTCTAACTACTCCGAGAATCTGATCCCGAACTGGACTTCGTGGGGGTTCATTCGAGACGTGCTCTGGCACGCGGTGCTCCCGGCGTTCACCATTCTCATCTCCTCGGTAGGGGGCTGGATTCTCACGATGCGCAACAACATGATCACCGTCGTCGCTGAGGACTACGTGAAGATGGCTCGGGCGAAGGGTCTCCACCCTCGTCGGATTCTCTGGCAGTACGCCGGGAGAAACGCCGTTCTGCCGAGTTTGACCGGATTCGCCATGTCGCTCGGATTCGTGATTTCCGGAGCCATCCTCGTCGAGTTCGTTTTTAATTATCCGGGCGTGGGCTTTATGTTGCTCACCGCCGTACAGAACAACGACTACCCGCTGATGCAGGCGCTCTTTCTCCTTATTACGGTGGCCGTTCTCGTGTCCATATTTATTGCGGACGTCGCAACGACAATTCTCGACCCACGAACCCGGGGTAGCCGATGAACCCCCTCGCTCTGCTTCGTCGCTCGGCCTCTTCTACGTGGGCATTCCTTCGTCGCGACCGCAAGGCCCTGGCTGGATCCATCATCCTCCTCGTCCTCTTCATCATCGCGGCTTTTCCGACCTGGTTCTCCCCGGACAATCCCTCAGCCGAGATCTACTCTCCGGGCCTCGGACCGTCCTCCGCGCACCTCCTCGGTACCACCTCACTCGGTCAGGACGTGTTCTCCCAGTTGATGTCGGGCACTCGCCAGTCGGTCCTCATTGCGCTGCTGGTGGGATTCTTTTCCACGGTGGCCTCGGTCGTGATTGGAGTGACGGCCGCCTACTTCGGGGGCATCGTCGACGACTTACTTTCCCTCTTCACCGACGTTGTTCTCGTGATTCCGACCTTTCCCTTGATCATCGTGATTGCCGGGTATCTCCAAGGAACGGGTGGAGCCAGTTTCTGGGCCCTGGTCTTCGTGCTCACCATTACGGGCTGGTCCTACGGGGCTCGGCAACTTCGCGTGCAGGCTCTTTCACTACGTAATCGGGACTACCTCCTCGCGGCTCGAGCGCGCGGCGAGAGTGCCTGGTACGTCATCGGTGTCGAGATGTTGCCACCCATGACCTCGCTCATCGTCGCCAACTTTCTTTCCTCGGCCCTCTACGCCGTGCTCACGGCGGCGGGGCTGCTCTTCGTGGGGCTCGGTAACGTCAACTCCCAGTCCTGGGGCGCGATGCTCTACTGGGCCCAGAACAACGAGGCCCTGAACGCCGGATTGCCACTGTGGGCGCTCACCCCCGGCATCATGATCGCGCTTCTCGGAACGGCGTTCGCGTTACTGAACTACGCCTTTGACGAGGTTTCTAACCCGGCCCTTCGCTCCACGCGCCGCCGGTCGAGAAAGCAGGCTCTCGCGTGAACGTACTGGAAGTTCGGGACCTCATGGTCGAGTACGACACCCCGGCCGGACCGGCTCAGGCGGTGCACGGCGTCTCCTTCGACCTCGCCGAGGGAGAGTTTCTCGCCATTGTGGGCGAGTCGGGCTGTGGCAAGTCCACGATGCTGTTCGCCATCGCTCGCCTCTTGAGTGCGCCGGCCCGCATGGTCGGGGGAGAGGTCCGCTTTAACGGAGTCGACCTCGCTCGCCTCGAGGGTGAGGATCTGCGACAAGTGCGGTGGCGTGATATCTCGGTGGTGATGCAGAGTGCGATGAACGCGCTCAATCCCACTCTCTCGATCGGTGCCCAACTCGCCGACGTGTGTCGGGCGCACACCGATTGGGATGACGCCCGCATCGAAGCCCGTTCGGCCGAGGTTCTCGACATGGTTTCCATCGACCGTACCCACCTGAAGAGCTATCCGTTCCAGTTGTCGGGGGGCATGCGCCAACGGGCCATGATTGCGATGGCCCTTCTGCTCGAGCCCAAACTCATCATCATGGATGAACCCACGTCCGCACTCGACGTCGTGGCCCAGCGCTCCCTGATGCGCCAGGTGGAGAATCTCCGCCAACGACTCGGCTTCGCGGTGCTCTTCGTCACTCACGACATGAGTGTCGTCTCCCACTTCTCCGACCGACTGGCCGTCATGTACGCCGGCGAGTTCGTGGAGTTGGGTCGTACCCGGGAGGTCTTTGACCAACCCCGTCACCCCTACTCCGTGGGCCTGATGGACGCGTTCCCCTCTCTCGTCGGAGAACCGCGAGAACTGGTGGGCATTCCCGGTAACCCTCCCTCGCTGGTGAACCCTCCCGGCGGTTGTCTCTTTGCGGCGCGCTGTCCGTCAGTGACCGACGAGTGTCGTCAGTATCGCCCGGAGCTCGTTGACCGTGCGGGTCACGCGACGAGGTGTCACCTCGTGAATCCTCGGAGGAACGATGGCTGAGCCGATTCTTCACGTGGAGTCGATGAGTCGGCACTTCCAAGTGGGCGGACTGCGTTCGTCGGGGATCCTTCACGCCTCGGACGACATCACCTTCGACGTCTACCCCGGGGAGATCGTCGCCCTGGTGGGTGAGTCCGGTTCCGGTAAGTCCACCATCGCTCGAGTTCTCGCCGGCCTCTACCCTCCGAGTTCGGGGCGCATCGTCTTTGAAGGTAAGGTCCTCGGAAAGACATCGAGTCGGGCCGTTCGAGGCAAAATGCCGATGGTTTTTCAGGATCCTTTCGGCTCCATTAACCCCGTGTTGCGAGTGGGTCACGCTCTGCAGCGCTCCCTGCGCCTTCACCGTCGTGACCTCACCAGTGAAGCACGTCACTCTGAAGCCGTCGCCCTCGTGGAGAAGGTGGGTCTCCTGCCGGGCGAGGAGGTCCTCCGGCGTTTTCCTCACGAACTCTCCGGGGGCCAGCGCCAGCGTCTCGGTTTCGCCCAGGCTTTGGCGTCGCGTCCGTCGCTCATTTTGGCCGACGAACCCGTGTCCATGCTCGACGTCTCTATTCGCATTGGTCTCCTCAACGTGATGCGTGACTTACGAGACGACGGAGTCTCTCTCCTCTACATCACCCACGATTTGGCGAGTGCCCGTTACGTGGCCGATCGCATGATGGTGCTCTACGCCGGACGCATTGTCGAAGAGGGGCGTACCGACGACGTTATTTCCCGGCCCGCCCACCCCTACACCCGACTCTTAATGGCGACGGCCCCCGACCCCCGGCTCCCACTCGACACGTCGAGCGACGTCGAGGACTTGGGCGAACCACCGCGGGTGATCAACCCGGGACCGGGGTGTCGGTTCGCGCCGCGGTGTCCTCTCGCGACGGACCACTGTCGAGCCGCCACGCCGGAGTTTGTCGAGATTACTCCTCACCAGCGAGCGGCCTGCTTCGCGGTGAACCCCGCTCCGTGACCCTCATTCCTCGCCCCCAGTGTGTGACTCCGTCGGAGGGAACGCTCACGTGGACGTCACCTCTCAGGGTGACGGCGGCCCCAGAGTTACGTGACGCCGTTCAGGTGTTCGCAAATGACCTGTCTCAGACAGTAGGTTGGTCGGTGGAGTTCGTCGACGAC
Source organism: Acidobacteriota bacterium (assembly GCA_018971385.1). Classification (GTDB taxonomy): domain Bacteria; phylum Actinomycetota; class Acidimicrobiia; order Acidimicrobiales; family RAAP-2; genus RAAP-2. Next base: position 32,209 of record JAGXAY010000005.1, read on the forward strand.
GACGCTCACCTGGTGCTCTCCGTGGACGCGGAACGGCGTCCGGAGGGGTTTAGTCTCGACGTGAGTGACGCTGTCGAGGTGCGGGCCGCTGACCCCTCCGGCGCCTACTACGCCCTCCAGGTTCTTCGCAGTTTCACACCCGCGGCCAGCGTGACACCAGGTTCCGAGCTGACCGAATGGACCCTCCCACGGATGCACGTCGTGGACTCGCCGGCCTTCGCCTGGCGGGGAGTCCACCTCGACGTGGCCCGCCACTTCTTCTCCGTCGACGACGTGATTCGGTTCATCGACCTCATCAGTCTTCATCGCCTCAACCATCTCCACCTCCACCTCAACGACGATCAGGGGTGGCGCGTGGAACTCCCGTCGTGGCCCCGACTGACCGAGGTCGGTGCTTGGCGACGCTCATCACCCGTCGGTCACGAGAGAGACGGGGTGGACGACGGAGTGCCCCACGGCGGCTTCTACACGGCAGCGGATATTGAACGACTCCGAACACACGCCACGTCTCGCTTCGTCACACTCGTTCCTGAGATCGATCTTCCGGGGCACGCTCAGGCCGTGATCGCGGCCTACCCCGAGCACGGGGTGACGGACGAGCCCGTCGAGGTGTGGACGCGGTGGGGAATTTCCGACAACGTCCTGCAGGTGAGCGAAGGCACCGTGAGTTTCGCTGAGAACCTGGTTCGTGAGGTAGCGGCCCTCTTTCCCGGGTCTCCCTTCCACATCGGGGGAGACGAGTGTCCCACGACGCAGTGGGAGAGTTCCCCGATTGCTCGTGCGGTGATGGCCGAGCGGGGGATGCGTGAACCACGCGACCTCCAGGGACTCTTCACCGAGCGGCTCGCGTCGACTCTTCGCCGTCTCGGTCACGAGGTCATCGCCTGGGACGAGGTTCTCGACGCCTCGGTGCCTGAAGGGACCATCATCGCGGCGTGGCGAGACGCCGCCAAGGGCCGGGAAGCGGCTGAACGAGGTCTCGACGTGATCATGGCTCCCATGCAGTGGGTGTACTTCGACTGGCTGAACTCCGCTGACCCTAATGAACCGGTGGCCATCGCGGCGCCCCCCGCCGTGACTACTCTCGAACGGGTGTACGAGTTCTCGGTCGTGCCCGACCAGTTGCCCGACGAGCTGCGAGCCCGCATTCGTGGGGCCCAGGCTCAGTTGTGGACCGAGTACATCGCGACGCGTGAGCACCTCGACTACATGGCCTTTCCCCGACTGTGCGCCTTCGCCGAAGTGGTCTGGGGAACGGCGGGATCCTTCGAGGAGTTTCGAGTCCGCCTCACGTCCCACCTGGAGAGACTCCGCGCCCTCGGAGTGGGTTTTCGCCCCCTGGAGACGGAGGGGTAGATGGAACCCCTTCGCGCGGCCGAAGAGTTTGTGTCGAGCGCTCGCGATGAAGGGCGGCGGTGGCTCGACACCTCGGAGGTGGATCTCTACTCCACTCTGCGATGGCTGGACCTGCCCGAATCACATCTCGACGAAGTCATGGCTCGCTACGGCGATCTCCGACGAGACCCGGTCTTTGGACCTCTGGTCGGAGGCATGGTCGAGCGTCTCGTGAACGACCGGGGCGACCTCGACCAGCCCCTCCCTATTTGGCCCGACTTCGACGAGTTCGGTGACCTCGGACGACTCTGGTGGATCTACGTCGTGGGCCTCGCCACACCCAGTCTGGTGGCGTACCACGAGAGTCGGGGTCTACCCCCCGACGTGACCCGGCGCACCGTGAGCGTGCTCGCTCGACACGCTAACCTGCACGAACGAAAGTGGGGGACCCCGGGAGTCGACGCGGGCTGGTGGATGATTCCCGTCATTCGGGGAGAGCTCGTTCAGGTGGGGTCGCTCCAGTTCCATCGCTACCACCTCGGCGTCTCGGTGCTCACCCCTCGCCCCTGGTTCACTCGGGACGAGGCGACGACTCTCGGGCCCGGCTTTCGAGACGGTGACGAGGCCTGGGGGGTGCATATTCCCGACGGCACCGATCTCTCGGAGAGTGCGCTCGAGGAGACGTGGGAACGGGCCCGCGACGTTCTCCACCGCGCCTGGTCCCCGAGTACTCGTCGCCTGGCCACACTGCAGAGCTGGATGATGGACTCTCGCCTCGCGGAGTTTCTCGGGCCGGACTCGCGCATTGTTCGCTTCCAACGCCAATTTCACGCCGGGGCGCGGTGGGGCCACGACGTGGACAACGTGGTCGAGTTCGTTTTTCGCCAGCCGGCGAGCCACCTACCCGGACTCGTCGCGTGTACTCGGGTCCAGGCGGCGGTCCTCGAGGTCTTGCGCTCGGGAGACTCCTGGCGTGACGGAGTGGGGTGGCGTGATTTCGACCGACCCGACGTTCGCTAAGTCGTACTTTCACTCACTCAATGTGCGGCTATCGCTTCAATATGTGAATAATTCTCATTTACTGCTTGATTTCTGTGAAAAATTCACATAGTGTGGCGAGTGTGGACTCCAAAGCGCGTCGTACAGTCATCGCGGAGCAACTCCGAGCCCAGGGGGAGGTCTCCATCGTGGAGTTGGCGGAGGCCTTCGGAACCTCGCAAATGACGATTCGACGGGACCTTGATCAGTTGGAGGACGAGGGTCTGGCTCGACGAACTCGGGGCGGGGCCATCTCCATCGTCTCGCGGTCCTTCGAGCCACCGATCCTCCAACGCGCCACCCACCGCAGCGAATCCAAGCAACTCATCGGTCGGGCGGCCGCGGATCTCGTTCGACCGAACGACACGATCTTTCTCGACGTGGGTTCGACCACCCACGAGATGGCGAAGGCCCTCCCCGATCAGATGGCCCTCACCGCGATCACGAGTTCCCTCCTCATCGCCACGGAACTCGCCACCAAGCCGAGTGTCAAAACCATCGTGACCGGGGGAGTCATTCGCCCGGGCGAACTCTCCCTCATCGGTACGAGAGCGCAGCACACTTTTCTCGATCTCAACTGTGACGCCGTTTTTATGGGGGTCGCCGGCATCTCGGACGTGAAGGGTCTCACCGAGTACAACTTGGACGACGCCGACGTGAAGCGTGCCGCGATGGCGACGGCTCGTCGGGTGGTGGTCCTGGCCGACCAGACCAAACTGGGACAGGTGGCCCTCGTGACCTTCGCCGGCCTCGACGCCGTTCACACCCTCATCACCGACGCCGCGCCCTCGCACCCCATTGTGCGCCGTATTCGCGAGCACGACGTGGAGGTTATCCACGTCGAACACGCCACCCTCTGACGAACCGAGAAAGGCAGATCCATGTCCCGATTCCGTAGCATCTTCCCCGGGGTTTCTAAGCCCCTCATCGCGATGGCTCACGTGCCACCGTTGCCGGGAACGCCCCTCTTCGACGCCGCCGCGGGGGTGGAGGGTCTGATCGATCACGTGAAGCGCGACACGGAGATTCTGCTCGAGGGGGGCTTCGACGCGGTGCTGTTCTGTAACGAGGGGGACCGTCCCTACCAGCTCGCCGCTGGTCTTGAGGCGTCCGCCGTTATGACGAGAGTCGCGACGGAGTGCCGTCCGACGGATCGTCCCTTCGGGGTGGACTACCTCTGGGACGCCCAGTGCGCTCTGGCCATCGCCGTGGGTGCGGGAGCGTCCTTCATGCGCGAGGTCGTCAACGGCTCCTGGGAGTCCGACATGGGGCCCTGGCACCCCGACGCCGCCCAACTTCTCCGTAATCGTCGCGCCTTCGGCCGCGAGGACTTGGCGATCTTCGCCAATATCACTCCGGAGTTCGCGTCCCCCATCGGACAGCGCAGCGCCGCTCAGATGGCCCGCTCGACGGTCGTCTCCTCCCTCGCCGACGCCATCCTGGTCTCTGGTCCGATGGCGGGCGCCGAGCCGGACGTGTCCACGGTCGCGGACGTGCGAGAGTCGGTCGATCCGGCGGTACCGGTGTTGCTGAATACCGGAGCGAAGGCCGCGACCATCGCTCAGTATCTGAAGTACGCCGACGGGTGCATCGTGGGATCGGACCTGAAGCGCGACGGCTACACCTGGAACGAGGTCGACCCGGAGAGGGTGAAGCGCTTCATCGACGCCGCGCGCAGTGTCTGAGGAGGTCGTTCTCGGACTCGACCTCGGCTCCTCGGGGGTAAAGGGGGTCGCCCTCGACGTCGATCAGGGTCTCGTGGCGACGGCCACTCGACCCGTTCATCTCTCGACGCCCCGACCGGGCTGGGCCGAAGCGGACCCCGAGGAGTGGTGGAACGCCACTCGGGAGGTCATCGCTACCGTGTCGCGCGGTCGACGAGTGCGGGCCATCGCGGTCTCGGGCATGGTCCCCGCGGTCGTCCTCGCGGACGAGTCGGGTCGAACCCTTCGTCCCGCGATTTTGCAGAACGACGCTCGAGCGGTCGTCGAGATTGAGGAGTTGCGTTCTCGCCTCGCCGACGTGGACCTCCTTCGACTGACCGGCTCCGCTCTCACTCAACAGTCGGTCGCCCCCACCCTGGTGTGGCTCGCTCGCCACGAACCCGACACGTGGCGCCGGGTGCACTCCGTCCTCGGTTCCTACGACTGGATCGCCCAACGCCTCGGGGCTCGTCCTCACGTGGAAGAGAACTGGGCCATCGAGAGCGGTCTCTACGACCTCCACTCCCGTCCCCTCGAGGACGTGGCTCGCGCCGCGAACATTCGTTGGCCCGAGATGCTCGAGGTGGCGCGGCCCGGAGAACTCGTCGGGGTTCTCGACCCGGCGCTCGCCGCCGAGTGGGGGTGTCGGAACGACGTCGCGCTCGTCGTCGGGGGCGCCGATCACGTGCTCTCGGCGCTCGGCGCGGGACTCACCCAACCGGGGGACGTGCTCGTCAAGTTGGGGGGAGCCGGGGACATCCTCGCCGTCAGCGAGCAACCAGTCTTTGACCCCCGTCTCTACCTCGACGCTCATCCCCGGGAGGGGACCTGGCTCCCGAACGGCTGCATGGCGACCTCGGGGTCCCTCCTCGCCTGGGAGCGCGAGCTCTTCGGGGAGACCACCTTCGAGACCCTGGAAGAAGCGGCCCGACTCTCTCGGCCCGGGGAACTCCTGGCGCTGCCCTACTTTCTCGGCGAGAAGACCCCCCTCCACGACCCCGACCTGCGAGGAGCCCTCATCGGGCTCCACCTCGCGAGCACCAAGGGGGACATCCACCGAGCGTTTTTGGAGTCCATCGCCTACGCCTTTCGGGCTCACCTCGACGTGATGAGTGAACACGGTCTCGAAGCGACGACGGTGCGGGTCACGAACGGTGGGTCCCGGTCGCGGCTCTGGCGAGAGATTGTGGCCGACGTGCTCGGTCGCCCCCTCCACTCCATCATCAACCATCCCGGGGCCTCCTTCGGCGCGGCCGTGCTCGCCGCGCTCGGGGTGGGATTGGTGGATTCGCTCGACGTGGTGCGCCACTTCCTCGAGGCCGGGGAGATGATCGAGCCGCGCGCCGAGCTTCGCGACCTCTACGACGAGCGCTACCGCCTCTTTCAAGAGTGGGGCGCCGCTAGCACGCCGGTGGCTCACGCTCTCGCTCGGGGTCAGCGATGACGACTCCACTTTCTACGTTGAACAAGGAGAACCCTATGAATCGCCCCGTTGCCGTCGTCACTGGAGCCGGGTCCGGCATCGGTCGGGCCATCGCGAGAGAGTTGGCCCGACGGGGTCACCACGTGGTGGTGAGCGATATCGACCTCGCCGCCGCCGAGTCCGCCGCAAGTGAGATGGAGTCGGCTAGTGCCGTGCGCCTCGACGTCACGGTGCCCGCGGAGTCGAGCGCTCTCGCCACCCAGGTAGTCGAGGAGTACGGTCGACTGGACGTGTGGGTGTCGAACGCCGGGATTTCGAAGATGCAGCGCTTCGTCGAGGTCTCGGAGGAGGACCTGCGTCGAACTCTGCGGGTCAATACCGAAGGGGTCTTCTTTTGCGGTCAAGCGGCCGCGCGGGCGATGATCGCCCTCGATCGGGGTGGGGTCATCATCAACACCGCCTCGATGGCGGCGAAGCAGGGCCGAGTTCCCTTCCTCGCCGACTACGTCGCCTCGAAGTTCGCCGTGATGGGACTCACTCAAGCCATGGCGTTCGAACTCGCCCCGCACCGCATTCGGGTGAACGCCGTCTGCCCCGGCTTCGTCGCGACTCCGATGCAGACGCGCGAACTCGCGTGGGAGGCGGCGCTGCGGGGAGTAACCCCCGACGAAGTGGAGCGGCTCTGGGTGAACGACACTCCGCTTGGTCGTCTAGAGACTCCGGAGGACGTCGCCACGGCGGTCGCCTTTCTCGCCTCCAGTGACGCCGCCTTCATCACCGGTGAATCCCTCTCGGTGAACGGCGGAGCCTTCATGGACTAGGTCGTCGCGAGCCCTGCAGTGGACCTACACATTGCAATGGCCATCGTCGGACTACTGCGCCCACCGATGTGAACCGGCGCGAGAAGCGAGCCTTTTCGTTAGTCGAGGCGTCAACCAGTTTGGTAGCCGCCTTCTCGTTAGGGTGACGTGGACACCTGTCCACCATTCTCACAGGTAAGGTTTCCGCTCCCTGGGTGCCACTGCCCACAGGTTTGTCGAGTTGACACCAAATCCTTCCGCTGCGGCGGAGCGGAAAGTGGCCCTCACGTGAAGGCTGTCACACTTAACGTTGCGTCTTGCACCAATGACACGATCTGCATCCAGAGAATGGCGGTCGAAGTTCGGGTCTGCGCAGAGCTAGGCGATCGTGCCTTGCTGTGTTGTGACCCGATCCATCTCGTCGGGAGGCGCGAATCACACAGCTTCGGCGCAGTCCTCACCAATCGGCGTCGACAGCATGGAGATCGGCAACGACGCGGAGACTTGGGACTGGCGAACCCAGCGACTCTGTACGGCATCGTTGTCTGGCAACAGGCCTCAAGGCCGTGGAGTAGTCACTTGATCCGAGTGCGATGCCACCTGGGTGGGCATGGACGCCGACGGTGGGGTGGCATCGGGGCTAGTCCGATATGACTCTTCGTCGCCGAATCGGAGGCGGCCCTGATCGAGGCGCAAGAGAGTGCCGACGACGCGGTCGCCCAGGGTGAAGTTTCGTTCCCGAGGCATCAGATGTCGTAGTCCTCGAGAATGGTGTCGAGATTGACGGTTCGGGACTCGGTGTCTGCGAGTTCCAAGTTCAGTGTCAGTCCGGGGGCCTCCAGAAGCCCGATGATGAGACTGAACCGGCGGTGACCTTGCCTTGCTCCACCTTGCTGAGCCACGGGCGAGAGACTCCGGCACGGACGGCCACATCTGTCTGGGTGAGGCCGAGATGAGTGCGGCGGCCCCGGAGAGCCGCGGCGACGTCTCTTGGAGAGGTGATGTGCATACTCTTTACTCTTTCCCCACACACATTCGTTTACATCCCTATTCCGTATTCGTACGGCTACCACTACAGCGTGTAGCCGGACGAATACAACCCCTGATTGATATCGAACGACTACAGGCTGGGGTTAGCCACCGCGCGAAAAGTTGGGCGATGTGCGGTACGTGAATTGCGAGCCGCCAGTGGTTTCAAACGTGACAGGCCCGTTACCAACGCGAAATACTCCCGACACATAGCGTTTCTAGGGTGGGCTCAATGAGCCTCCGCTTCGCGCCCGATCACTCGGGAGCCTGGAACGAGATGTTCTCGGCTCCTGGAGAACCCCGCTCGCTCTACGAGCGACTCGTGAGTGACCTACAGGGTTTCTCCCTGGGCGAGTTGCGCGAGCGCGCGGACTCCCTTCAGCGCACCTTTCTCGACCGGGGGGTGACCTTCGCTCACTCGGGCGAGGAGCGCCCCTTCCCTCTCGACCTCGTTCCCCGCATTATCGGATCCCTCGAGTGGGAACGTCTCTCCCAGGGGGTGGCTCAACGAGTACGCGCCCTCGAGGCTTTCCTGGACGACGTCTACGGGGAGGGTCGAGCGTTTGGGGACGGGGTCATCCCCCGAGCCCTCGTGACGACGAGTCCCCACTTTCTGCGGGCCGCCGCCGGAGTGAGAGCCCCGAACGGAGTTCGCGTGGTCGTCTCCGGAATCGACCTTGTTCGGGACGAAGTTGGTAACTTTCGGGTACTCGAAGACAATCTGCGCACCCCCTCGGGAGTGAGCTACGTCATCGAGAACCGCCGGGCGATGACGCAACACTTCTCGGCCCTCTTCTCCGATCACCGGGTTCACCCCGTCGACTCCTACCCCTCCCGTCTTTACGCCGCCCTGCGGGCGGCGGCACCCCCGCGCGTGAGCGACCCCACGGTGGTCGTTCTCACGCCGGGGGTACACAACCCGGCCTACTTCGAACACGTGGTGCTCGCCCGTCTGATGGGAGTCGAGCTCGTCGAGGGACGGGACCTCGTGGTGCGCAGCAACCGGGTGTATATGCGCACGACCGCCGGTGAGCGACCCGTGCACGTCATCTATCGCCGCCTTGACGACGACTGGCTCGATCCCTTGCAGTGTCGACCGGACTCGATTATCGGGGTCGCCGGACTCGTCAACGCCGCCCGCGCCGGTCACGTCACTCTCGCCAACGCCCTCGGGAACGGGGTTGCTGACGACAAGGTCGTCTACTCCTACGTGCCTGACTTCATTCGCTACTACCTCGGAGAGAAGCCGGTCCTCGATAACGTCGATACGTGGCGCCTGTTCGAACCAGGAGTCGTGGAGGAGGTCGCAGCCTCCCTCGAAGAGTTCGTGGTGAAGCCGGTCGACGGTTCGGGCGGTAAGGGAATCGTCATTGGTCCCCGGGCGAGTCGGGAGGAGATTGAGGCGACCCGTCGACGGATTCTCGCGAACCCTCGGGGGTACATCGCCCAGCGCCCCGTCGCTCTCTCCACTCTTCCGACCCTCGTCGGCGAGGAGATCGCCCCTCGACACGTCGACCTGCGACCCTTCGCCATTAACGATGGTCGGGAGGTTTGGGTCCTTCCGGGGGGGTTGACGCGAGTTGCCCTCGGCGAGGGCGAGCTCATCGTGAACTCCTCGAGGGGTGGGGGCTCCAAGGACACCTGGGTACTCTCCGACGAGCCGGCCAGTTTCGGCCAGGCCCAGGTGCCCCGGTCGGTGCGCTCGCCGAAGGCGGCTCGGGTGGAGAGCGGACCTCGTCAAAACGACGAGATGGCGAGTGCGGCGGGGGAACAGTGAGCGAGCGGGCCATGCTCTCCCGGTTGGCCGAGTCTCTCTTCTGGCTCGGTCGCTACATCGAGCGGGCCGACGATACCGCTCGTATGGTCGACACGTACGTCCACCGCATGGTGGAGGACCCTCGCAACGACGAGCGGGCCACGTGTCAGAGCCTGCTCGCGATTCTCGGTGTGGAGGTCCCGCCCTCCGCGGCCCGCCTCGAACCCACTCTCCAAAGTGTGGTCTTCGACCAGGAGAACCCGAACTCCATCGCCGGATCGCTCAACGCGGCCTACGACAACGCCCGACGGTCTCGGGACGTCATCTCCTCCGAGGTGTGGGTCGCCCTCAACGCGACTCGCCTGGAGTTACCCGCGCGCGAAGGTGAAGCGCGAGCGAAGGGCCCGGCCACCTACCTCGCCTACGTCCGGGAACGCTGTGCTCTGCTCGCGGGAGTCGCCGACGCCACGATGAGCCACGACGAGGGGTGGCACTACCTCGTTCTCGGGCGAACCCTCGAGCGCATCGACATGGTCGCGCGGTTGCTACGGGGACGCGTGGTGAACGAGCGCGTCGCCCCCGACTGGGTCGCCTTCCTCCGGGCTGCCGGAGCGATGGAGGCCTTCATGCGTTCCGGGTTCGACGTGCACGACTCCACCGGGGTCGCCGGCTTTCTCCTTCTCGATCGCTCCTTTCCCCGCTCCGCTCTCTTCGGTCTCCTGCGGGCCGACGAGTGTCTGGTCGAGATCACGCCCGGGGGTCAGCGCGCGACGGCCGGGGACTCGGCGCGCCACGCTCTCCACCGGGCTCGCACGACGCTCGAGTACCTCACGCCCGAGGACGTCGGTGACCAACTAGGGGAGCTCCTCACCATGCTCGAAATCACCTGCACCCGAGTGACCGACGCCGTGACCGACCGGTACTTTCGCCACGACGATCCGGTCGCCTGGAACTGGGAGGGGGCGCTGTGAGCGAACGACTGGGCCTGCGGGTGCGCCACCACACTGGCTTCTCCTACGCCGGTTTCGCCAGTTCTAGTTACAACGAAGCCCGGGTGACGCCCCGCTCGGGTCCGGGACAGCGCGTCTCGAGTTCCCAGGTCTCTCTCACCCCGGCGGTACCGCTCGCGACCTACGTCGACTACTTCGGCACCGTCGTCACCACCTTCGACGTACAGGAACCCCACGACCGGTTGGACGTGGAGGCGACGACCGCGGTCGAGAGCTGGGCGCCCCCACGCCCCCTCGCCCTCGAGTGGAGCGCGCTGCGCGACCCCTCGGTGAAGGACCGCTACGCCGAGTACCTCGCCCCGACTCCGCGCACCTCCCTCGACTCGGTCGGAATTGATCCCCGGGACCTCGCCGGGGGAGGAGTTCACGATCTCGTCGACACTCTCTGTGAGTGGGTGCGGGGATGGATCGCCTACGAACCGGGGGCGACCAGCGTCTCGGCGACCGCCGCCGAGGTGTGGACGAGTCGGCGCGGGGTGTGTCAGGACATCACTCACGTCACTCTGGCGCTCCTTCGGCGTTTGGAGGTCCCGGCCCGTTACGTCTCGGGGTACCTCTACCCCGGGCGAGACCCCGCAGTGGGGGAGTGGATCGCTGGGGAGTCGCACGCCTGGGTCGAGTACTTCTGTGGTGAGTGGGTGGGTATCGATCCAACGAACGGTGTCGCCGAAACGGCCCGTCACGTGACCGTGGGTCACGGTCGCGACTACGACGACGTCGCCCCCCTACGCGGTATCTACCAGGGTCCAGAGGCGAGCGGCCTAGGGGTGGTAGTGGAGATGTCGCGAACCCACTAGGCCGGGTCGAACGAAGGAGGGGCGACTAGCCTTCCCCCGTGGATCTCGAACTCACCGACCGCGTCGTCATCATCACCGGGGGAACGGACGGGGTCGGGCTGGCCCTCGCCGAGCGACTCCTCCAGGAGGGCGCGCACGTGACGGTGTGCGGGCGCGACCAAGCCCGGCTCGAAAATGCGGCCACTCGTCTCGGCCCGGGGGCTCTCGTGGTGCGCGCCGACGTGACCCTCGCGAGCGAGGCCGAGGACCTCGTTGCGGCGACGCGAGAGCGCTTCGGCAGAGTTAGTGGACTCGTCAACAACGCCGGACGGGCCCTCGCGGTTCCCGTGGCGAGCGCGAGTGACGAGGAGTGGCGCGAGGACCTCGAGCTCAAAGTCGTCGCCGCCCAGCGCCTGGTGAGGCTCTGCTGGGAGGATCTGTGCTCGACCTCCGGGAGTGTGGTGAACGTGCTCGCCATCTCCGCGAGAACCCCCGGCGCGGGGTCCACTCCGACGGCCGCGTCGCGAGCGGCCGGTCTCGCGCTCACGAAAGCCCTCTCGCGCGAGGGCGCCCCTCACGGAGTTCGCGCGAACGCGGTACTCATCGGTCTGATCGAGTCCGGACAGTGGGAACGTCGGGCGAGCGCGGCGGGCGTCGACCTCGAGGAGTACTACCGGGCCCGGGCGCGGGAGGACGGTGTGCCCCTCGGGCGCTTCGGTCGACCCGAAGAGTTTGCCGACCTCGTGAGCTTCTTGCTCTCCGCGCGGGCGAGTTATCTCACCGGGGTCGGCGTCTCCCTCGACGGCGGACTCTCACCGAGTATCTAAGACGAGGTCCGAGACCGGTCCCGGTAAGGTCGGACGCATTCACAATTGCTAGGAGTCCCCGATGAGTGGAACGCACGCCCTCTGGTCCCCCGCCCCCTCCGAGAACGCCCCCCTCGCCGTCTTGTTGCACGGTCGGGGCGCCGACGAACACTCCGGAGCGGCTCTCGCCGCCCACATCCCCGACACCTACCAGACGGTCGCCCTACGCGGGCCGGTCTCCCTCGGGGCCGGGCGCTACACCTGGTTTGAGAATCAGGGAATCGGCCGACCCCAGCCGGAGTCCCTCGCCCACTCCCTCGCCTGGTTCCGGGACTGGCAGACCCGCGAGGCCGCCGACCGCCAGATCGTCGTCGTCGGTTTTTCCGGAGGCGCCGCCTTCGCTGGTGCGGTCGTTCTGGAGGACCCCACGAGTGTCGCCGGAGCGGCTCTCCTCTACGGGACGGTGCCCTTCGACGCGGGACTCTCCACCGAGCCCGGACGCCTTGAAGGGGCGCGAGTGTTTCACGCCCAGAGCGCCGACGACGAGGTCATGCCGAAGGACCTCATGGACCGGACCTGGCACTACCTGAGGCTCGAGTCGGGGGCGAACGTGGTGGCGATGCGCACCAGCGGACCCCACGACGTCTCTCACGAGGTGTCCGAGGGACTCCAGCGTTGGCTCACGGTGGTGGAGCCCCGCCTCGGAGAGGCCTAAATCACCTCACTAAAGTGGCGGAGGTGAGCACCACCCCCACCATCATCGTCGCCGAGGGTGACGAAACCGGTCAGGAACTCCTCGACGAGGCGCTACGCGCTCTCGCTCCGGACGTCCTCGGCGTCGACATTGACCTGCAGCGCTTCGACCTCTCCCTCGAGAACCGTCGGGCGACCGAGAACGGCGTGGTCCGCGACGCGGCCGCCGCGATGAGTGAGACGGGCCTCGGTTTGAAGGCCGCGACCATCACCCCCCCCGAGCGCGGGGGCGTGGGTTCGCCCAATCGACTCCTACGCGAGGGCATCGACGGGTCAGTCATCGTGCGCACGGGGCGCCGTATCCCCGGTGTCTCGCCGGCGGTGAGCGGAGTGCACTTCCCGATCATGGTCATTCGTATGGCCGTCGGCGACGCTTACGGCGCGGCCGAGGGTCGAGAGGGTGTCGAGGGCAGCCTCGAGGAGGTCTCCTGGCGCACCGAACGCATCGAGCGCTCCGTCTGTCGCAGCGTCGCGGAGTTCTCCTTCGTGGCCGCCGAAATGAATAACGGCCTCGTCTACGGCGGGCCGAAGTGGACGGTCTCTCCGACCTACGAGGGACTCCTGAAGGAGGAGATGGACGCCGCCGCCACGCGTCACCCCGGCGTCATCTACCGTCCGGTCCTCGTCGACGCCGCCTACGCCGGGCTCATGACGGAGAACTTCGACCGCACCGTGGTGATGCCCGCCCTCAACCGGGACGGAGACGTCCTCTCCGACCTCGTCCTGGCCATGTTCGGCTCGATCGCCGGAGCCGAGTCGGTCCTGCTCTCCCTCGACGACGAGTTGCGACCCCGGGTTGCGATGGCTGAAGCCCCCCACGGGACGGCTCCCTCCCTCATGGGAAAGAACGTGGCGAATCCCATGGCGATGCTTCTCGCTGAGGCGGCCCTACTCGACTACGCCGGGGTGCAGCGCGCCAATCCCCTCCTCAGTGATGCGGGCCACCGCTTGCGCGAGGCCACCCTGGCCGGAGCGGCCGAGGGGGTTCGCACCTTCGATCTCGGCGGCGAGGCCCGAACGAGCGAGGTCGTCGACGACGTGATTGCTCGCCTGCGCGCCCGGTGAGTAGTTGGACTCCGGAGAGTCTCTACGACTACTTCGACCAGTACGCCGGGGTGGCGCGGAGCCGAGCCGAGGACCTTCGTTCGCGGAGCGCGCGCGAACAGATTGAGATTCTCACGAGAGTGCGCGAGACCTGGGCCGAACGCCTGCGGGGCCTCGAGGAGGATGCCTTCGTCAACCTGCTCGTCGCGCTCGTCGAGGACCTGTACTTTCTCGGGGCTGACGTTCCCGAGATCACCCGGGAACTGCTCGGTTACGTCGTCGCCGTGTGGGGTACGGGACTCCACGTCGCGAGTGAGCGGGGTTGGCGAGTGCGCCACGTCATCGATAATCGTTGGAGTGACCCCAGTGCGGCGTCCGCGATCTTCTCGCTCCTGGCCCCCGCGGCCGAGATGACCTTCGTGCTCGCTCTCGACGACGACGCTCCGAGGCTTCTCGCCGAGCTGGAGGGTCACGCCCTCTACCTCGATCCACGAGCTGAACCCGACTGTCTCGACGAGGTCCTCACGGCACCCCGACGACCCGGGGACATCGTTATTGAACGACACGAAGCCCCCGAGCCCGGTTCGCCCGCCCACGCCTGGGTGACCCCGCGATCCTGAAGTTGTTCAACAGAGTGGGCGGGGTTCGACGGTGATGTCGCGCGTGGTTCACCCGCCCGTCACCTCGCGTTAGGGGAGCCCTCCTAACCTCGCCGAGCGTGCAGGACTGTTCGGGACAAAGGGTCGTCGTCGTGGGCGGGGGGGTCGTCGGGACTCTGCATGCCTATCTCGCGCTACGGGCGGGGGCGGAGGTGGAGCATCTAGAACGTGACGCCGCGCCCCACGGAGCGACGGTGCGCAACTTCGGCCTGGTGTGGGTGAGCGGGCGTCGAGCCGGAGCGGAACTGGCCCTCGCCCAGCGCTCCCGCGACCTCTGGGAAGAGATTGCGGGGGAGGTCCCCGGCGTGGGTTTTCGCGCGAACGGATCTCTCACCGTCGTCGCCGACGGCCCCGAGGCGGACCTCGCGCGGGCCGCCCTCCAACTGCCCGACGCGGCCGAGCGGGGCTTTGAGTGGCGGGACTGGTCCGAGGCGCGCCGGGTGAACCCGGTACTCGAAGGTGACTTCGCCGGAGCACTCTGGTGCTCGAGGGACGCCGCCGTCGAGTCTCGCCGCGCCCTCGGCGCCCTACGCGAGGCGATGTACGAGACCGGGCGCTATCACTACTCTCCGCGCACCGACGTCGTCGGCGTCCACGACGGGGGAGTTCGGGACCACCGCGGAGAGTTCCACGGGGCTGATCGCACCTACCTCTGCGTCGGGGGACCAACCCACGGAGTCTTTCGGGAGATGCACGAGGGCGTGGGTCTGCGCGAAGTGCACCTCCACATGATCGAGACCGCGCCCCACGCGCGTGAGGTGCCGACGGCGGTGGCGAACGGGGACTCCTTTCGGTACTACCCGGCCTTTGAGAACCTCCGCCACCTCCTCTCTCCCCAGGAGTCGACCGCGGCGGAGTGGGCGAACCAACTCCTCGTCCAGCAACGTCTCGACGGCCGCCTGACGGTGGGGGACACCCACGAGGTGCCCTCGGAGACGGAGTTCTGGTCCTCCGAGGCGGCCTATCGCGTGATTGAGGAGGCCGCCGCGGCCGTCATCGGAGACCTACCGGCCATCGAACGTCGTTGGACCGGCATCTACGTTCAAATCGGCGAGCGCGACGACCCCCGTCTCTACCACCGGGCCGAGGTCGCCCGCGACGTGTGGACGGTCACCGGTGTGGGTGGTCGGGGCATGACCTGTGCGCCCGCTATCGCGGAGGAGAGTTTCTCGTGATCGACGCGGTGTTCTTCGACATGGCCGGTACGACCGTCGACGACGGGGAGAGTGTCCTACGGGCCTTCGAGAGAGTGCTCGACCGGGCCGAACTCGAGGATGAGTCGCGCGAGCGAGCCCGGCACTACGTCGTGGAGACCATGGGCCAGAGCAAGATTGAGGTGTTCACCCACCTCTTCGCGAGTCGTGCGCCGCAGCTCAACCGGGACTTCGAAGAGTTCTTCCGCGACGAGGTGGACCGCCGCGGTGCGCGAGAGATTCCCGGAGTTCGCTCCCTCATCGAAGATCTGACCTCATCCGGCGTGCGGGTCGCCCTCACCACCGGGTTCTCCCCGGAGACGAGAGAGCTTCTCGTGGAGCGCCTCGGGTGGGCAGACCTCGTCCCCGTGAGGGTCTCTCCCAGTGACGCCGGCCGGGGCCGACCCTATCCCGACATGATCTGGCGCGCGGCGACGGAACTCGGGGTGAGCGATATTCGCCGCACCGGGGCCGCCGGGGATACGCCCTCCGATATCTGGAGCGCCCGTCGAGCCGGCGTGGGACTCGTCGTCGGCGTGCTCTCGGGGACGGGGACGGTCGAGGATTTCGCCGCTCTCGAGGTGGAGCACGTACTCCCGAGCGTGGTCGACGCGAATGAACTTTTCGCGAACGAGGGAGCGTGAAGATGTTGCGACAGGATTCGCTCACCGTCACGCGCTCACCCCTCCGGGATTACCCGCTCTTTCTAGCCTGGCCCCGGTCGGACCACCGTGGTCCGACCAGCGTCAAGGAGACAAGATGCGATTGAAGAATCTGGCGGCGTCACTCATCGTGGCGACGACGGCGGCGAGCGGTTTTGCCGGAGTGGCCTCGGCGTCGGGCTCGAGCCACACCTCGGTGAACTACGCGACCTGCACCGACCTTAAGTCCTGCGGGGGCATGAGTGCTCTCGTGGCGGCCGCGAAGAAGGAAGGGCAGCTGAACGTGATTGCGCTGCCTCGCAACTGGGCCAACTACGGCACCCTGATGGACGAGTTCTCGAAGATGTACGGAATTCACATCACCGACACCAACCCCAACGGTTCGAGCGCCAACGAGATCACCGCGGTGGAGGCTCCCTCCACGAAGCAGAGTCCCGACGCCGTCGACGTGGGCACCTCCCACGCCACCCAGAACCCCGGCCTGTGGGCGACCTACCGCGTCGCGACCTGGAACATGATTCCCTCGAACGCCAAGTCGCCGACCGGCACCTGGGCGGACGACTACGGCGGCATCGTGGCCATCGGGTACAACTCGGCCGTAGTGAAGACCGCCCCGACCTCCTTCAAGTCCCTGCTCAACCCGATGTACAAGAACCAGGTAGCCATCAACGGTGACCCGAACCAGTCCGGTTCCGGTTTCGCCGCGGTGCTCGCCGCCTCGCTCGCGAACAAGGGCACGGCCGGGAACATCACCCCGGGAATCTCCTACTTCGCCGCGCTGAAGAAGGCCGGTAACTTCGTACCAGTCACGGCCGGCCCGAACACCGTCCAGAGCGGTCAGACCCCCATCGTCGTGTGGTGGGACTACCTGCAGGCCTCGGAGATCGGCTCGGTCGTGAAGACCTGGAAGATCGTCATCCCGAAGGACGCGGTCTACGCCGGTTACTACACCCAGGCCATTCCGAAGAACGCGCCGGACCCCGCCGCCGCCCGTCTCTGGGAGGAGTTCCTGTACTCCAAGCAGGGTCAGAACGGTTTCCTCGCGGGTCTCACCCGTCCGGTGGAGCTGGCCGCGATGATTGCCAACAAGACCGTCAACACCTCGTTGCTGAAGGCCCTGCCGGTCATCCCGAAGGGCGCCCCGAAGACGGTGGTCGCTTCTCCGGCCCAGCAGACGACGGACGCGTCCGTGCTCGCCTCCAAGTGGGCGAGTGAGGTCGGCACTGTCAAGTAACGACGTGCTCGTCGTCGCTTCGAGCGACGCCTCGACCGGCCCCGGGGCTCCCCCTCCCGGGGCCGGTCTCCCCACGTCCCGCCGCCGTCGTCGTTGGTGGCTGGACGTGGTGGCCCTCGCCCCCTTCTTCGTCTACGTGGGGCTCGCACTTCTTCTCCCCATCGGGGCCATCGTGGTCCTCGCGCTCCAGACGCGCTCCGGTCACTTCACCTGGCACAACATGAGCCTGCTCACGAGCGGGGTCTACCGGGCCGGATTCGTGAACTCTCTTGAGGTCTCTCTCGAGGCGTCGATTATCCCGGGCGTGATCGGACTGGTCGTGGCGTACGCCCTCGCCTCGGTGCGCCACCCCGTCGTCCAGCGCGTCGTGGCCTCGGCCTCGGCGGTGCTCGCCAACTTCGGTGGCGTGAACCTCGCCTTCATCTTCATCGCCGCCTACGGCACCACGGGGCTCACCACTCAGTGGCTCTCCGATCTCGGGTTTAACCCCTGGAACCACGGCTTTAGTCTCTTCAACTTCGCCGGCATCGTCTTCATCTACTGCTACTTCCAGATCCCCCTCATGGTTCTCGTCGTGACGCCGGCCCTCGCGGGACTCAAGTCCCAGTGGCGCGAAGCCGCCGAGGGTCTCGGGGCGGGCGCCTTCACGTACTGGCGCCGAGTGGGCCTACCGGTTCTCGCCCCGGCGATCCTCGGAGCGGTACTCCTCCTCTTCGGCAGCGCCTTTTCGGCCTACGCCACCGCCGAGGCCCTCACCAGTGGTTCGGTCGCACTCGCCCCGATTCTGATCGGAAACTTCCTCAACGGCAACGTGGTGGCCGGTCAAGAGCACGTGGGCTACGCCATCTCGGTCGGCATGATGATCATCCTCCTCGTCACGACGGTCTTCTACGTGCTCGCCCAACGACGGAGTCAAAAATGGTTACGGTCCTAGACACCGGCGGAGTTGCCGTCTCGGCCAGTCAACGACGCTGGCGAGCGAGAATCTCGCGGGGACTCATCCTCTGGATCTTCGGGTTCTACGTCCTCGCCCCCCTCTACGCCGGGGCTCGCTTCGCCCTCCAGAACGACAACGGCAACTTCTCCTTCCACTCGGTCGCCGTGATCCCGGCCCAGGCCGGTTTCAGTGACGCCTTCTGGTACTCGACCCGTCTCGCCCTCGTGACGGTCATCGGGGTGCTGGTGCTCGTGGTGCCGACCATCATCTACGCCCACCTGCGCGCCCCCGGGGTGCGCCCGGCCCTCGAGGTTATTTCTCTTCTGCCCATCGTGTTCCCCCCGATCGTGCTCATCCTCGGTTTCATGCACACCGCGCCGACGTGGCTGCTCATCTGGCCCTATCACCTGGCGATTCTCTACGTCGTAATCTCCCTCCCCTTCGTGTACCGCTCCCTCGACGCGGGCCTTCTCGCCCTCGATCTCTCTACGCTCGTCGAGGCGGGTCGCTCCCTCGGGGCGCGGGTGACGACCATCGTGTGGCGAGTCATACTGCCCAACCTCACGTCGGCCCTCGTCTCCTCGGTGGCCCTCGTGGTCGCCCTCGTCTACTCGGAGTACACGATGGCGTCCTTTCAGGTGACCCCGACCCTGCCGGTCTGGATCGCCCAGTTCTCGATGTCGGACGGTCACATCACCACGGCGGCGGCCATGCTCTCCCTCGTGGGAGCCTGGGTGCTGCTCGCCGTAGTTCTCGTGGCCGACCTCGGCCGACTTCAGTGGCGCCAACGGAGGGCGCGAGCATGACTATGACCAACACCACCGGAACCTCGCGCGACGACCTGGCCCCGAGCGAACGCTCCGGAGCCCCCGTCGCGCTTCGCCACCTGCGTCGTCGCTTCGCCACGACCACGGCTCTCGACGGCTTCTCCCTCGACCTCCAACCGGGGGAGTTCGTCGCGCTCCTCGGTCCCTCGGGGTGCGGTAAGACGACGGCCCTCCGCGTCCTCGCCGGCTTTGAGACCCCCGACGAGGGCTCGGTGTGGGTCGACGGGGCCGACGTCACCGGGGTGCCGGCCCAGCGTCGGGACATGGGAATGGTCTTCCAGTCCTACTCCCTTTTCCCGAATCTCTCGGCCCACGACAACGTGGCCTTCGGGCTTCGCCTACGCAAGGTCTCGGGCAGTGAACGGCGGCGACGCGCGAACGAGCTCTTGGAGCTCGTGGGCCTCGCCGAGCACCGCTCGAAGTTCCCCCACCAACTCTCCGGCGGTCAGCAGCAGCGCGTGGCCCTCGCCCGGGCGCTCGCGATTGAACCCCGGGTCCTCCTCCTCGACGAACCCCTCTCCGCCCTCGACGCCAAGGTGCGGGCCGAACTGCGCGATCAGATTCGCTTCCTCCAGCGCCGACTCTCCATCACGACGCTCTTTGTCACTCACGACCAGGAGGAGGCCCTCTCCATGGCCGACCGGGTCGGCGTGATGTACCAGGGGCGCGCCGAGCAGATCGCCGCTCCGGCCGAACTCTACGCCCGGCCCGAAACCCCCTTCGTGGCGGAGTTCGTCGGCATTACGTCCCGGGTGCCGGCGACGCGTCGTGACGACACCCACGTGGAACTGCTCGGCCGAGTGGTCCCGGTGCGCGGGCACCTCGGCGTGAGCTCGCCCGAGCTCGAGGCTCTCCTGCGTCCCGAGGATCTCACCGTGCGGCTCGCCGTCGACGGTCCGGCCGTCATCGTGAACCGGAGTTTTCTGGGATCGACCACCCGGCTCGAGGTGGCCCTCGGGTCGAGCATCGTCAAGGTGGACGTGGCCCACCGAACCTCCGAGGACCTACCCCACCTCGCGCGCGTCGACCTCGAGGTCGTCGCGCCCGACGTCCTCGTCAGCGCGCGTCGATAAGGCGCGCGGCGAGTTCGAGGAAGTGCTCGAGGGGGCGAGGCGTCGCCCCGGGCTCCTTCGCGGCGTCGTCGAAGGTCCGTAGGAGCAGCGCTCGCTCGAAGTAGGGGTCGCCCTCGAAGGTGGCCCACTCGGCTGGCGGTAGTGGTCCGCCCTGCACCTCGAGGGACCGCGTGGACTCCGCCGAGAGTGCGTCTCGGTACTCCGGCTCCGTGGCGCAGCGGTAGCGCTTGGCGAGAACGTGCAGTCCGACGGGGCGAGAGACCTCGGGACCGAAGAGTCCCTCGAGGAGCCGCTCGCCCTGCACGTCGTGACCGAGCTGGAGAGCGGGCAGTCCGGTGAGACGCTCCTCCTCCTCGAGCGCGTGACCGAGATCGTGAAAGAGGGCGGCGACGACGAGAGAGTCCCCGGCGCTCGCGTCCTCGGCGTGGGTCGCCGCCTGGAGGGAGTGCTGGAGAAGGGTGACGTCCTCGCCGTAGCGGGACTCGCCCCGGGACCGGAGGAGCTGGACGAGGTCGTCCAGGCGGATCACGAGCGCACCGGGATCTCGGGCCAGCGTCCCGGACGCTCGGGACGAAGGAGCATGTCGG
Source organism: Acidobacteriota bacterium (assembly GCA_018971385.1). GTDB lineage: Bacteria > Actinomycetota > Acidimicrobiia > Acidimicrobiales > RAAP-2 > RAAP-2. The sequence continues at coordinate 52,854 of JAGXAY010000005.1, forward strand.
TGTAGAGGCGAGTGAGGTGGGACTGGCGCCAGGTCAACATCTCGGACCGGGCCTCGTCGAGTCGGTACCGGTCGCGCAGGGGGGTGCGCCAAGTCGGATCGGCGACGAGGTCGAAGGCGAGGTGATCACCGTCACCGAAGTGCACGTAGGCGATGTCGTCGCCGAGCGAGACCGCCAAGTTCTTCTCCGAGAGGCTCCGGTCGAAGGGCCACTGGGGAGTGTCATCGTTGATGAAGAGGAAGCGATAGTCCCACTCGTAGTGCACGTGGGTGCGCCAGGGGTGGCTGGGATTGTCCAGGATCTGCTGGATGACCCGGCCGTCGGCCTGCCGGGGTGGCTCCTCACCGAGCGCGAAGGCGAGAGAGGGGAGGAGGTCCACGTTCTCGGTGGGTCGCTCGAGTACGCGGCCGGCGTCGCTCCGTCGGGGGTCTCGCCAGAGTCCGAGGATGTGGTAACTCTGGGGGAAGTAGCCGAGCTTCTCGATGAGACCGTGGTCCCCCAACTGGTCGGCGTGATCGGCGGTGACGACGACGAGGGTGTCGTCCCACTCTCCGCGGTCTTCGATGGCCTCGACGACCCGGGAGAGTTGAAAGTCGACCTCCTCGATCATCCCGTAGTACTGAGCGCGCAGGGCGCGAATCTCCTCCTCAATCCGGGGGGCGCGGGCGTAGTCGGAGGCGAGGGCGATCTCGTGGAGGGGGTGGCGTTCCTCGGAGGGTTCGAGGGGCAGAGACACGGCGGCCGGATCGACGCGTCGGGAGTACTCGCCGGCGGCGGCGTAGGGCGGGTGGGGGCGAAGATAGCTGAGGTGGGCGCACCAGCCCGACTCCTGGCGATCGAGCCAGCGCAGGAAGTGGGAGGTGAGAAATCCCGAGAGGGAGAACTCGGCCGGTCGCGCCGACTCGTCGCGCAGGGCGGAGGCCCAGCCGTAGGGGACGTCGAATCCCTGTTCCCTCAGCCACTCGACCCAGGGCGCCTGGCTCTCGGGCAGGTAGAGACCGACCGAAAAGCCCGGCAGGATGCCGTCGTAGTCGTCGAGGCGGGGGTCGTCGGGACCCTCGGCCTGGGTCGGGTCGAGTCCCTGGTCGGTGTATCCGAAGAGGGTGGGGTCGTAACCAGCCCGTCGACAGAGCCGGGCCAGATTATCGAAGCGGTCCTCTAAGGGTGAACCGTTGTAGACGACCCGGTTGTTCATCTGGTAGGTCCCGGTGTAGAGGGCGGCTCGACCCGGCGCGCAAGGTGCCGCCTGGGAGTAGTGGCGAGCAAGTCGGACGCCCTCGCGGGCGATGCGGTCGAGGGTCGGGGTGGCGACGAGTGAGTGGCCGGCGGCGCCGAAGGAGTCGGCCCGAAACTGGTCGAGGGTTACGAAGAGAACATTCACACCCCGACGGTAGGTCGCGAACCTTACCCGTCCTCGTCGCGCGGGTTAACACTTAGACAACGAGGTCACGAGTCTTAGCCTTCCCTTACCTGTCCTGATTAGACAGTCTCGGTTGCTCGTCCGAGGAGTCGTGTGTCCCCCCGTTTGTCCCGCGTCGCGTTCACCCTGGCGCTCAGTGCGTCGCTCGTCCTGCCCCTGACTCGAGTGGCCTCGGCGTCCGCGCGACGTCTCGTCGCGCTGCCCGCGCCAACCAACTTGAAGCCCTTTGTTCTTCCGGGCACTGCCAGCGAGGGGGTCTATCACCCGGTGGGCCGAACGGTCCAGGGGCATCACGCGATCTACGTCACGTTGATTCGACCCCTCGACAATCCGACGACGGTGGCCGGGGTCGCCTATATCGACACCCACCTGCTCACCGGGGAGCTCTACTCGGGGTCACTTAGTCCCGGGGGACTCTTCTGGAAGCGCACGGCTCCGGTGTCGCGGGCGGCCTCGAAGACCCTCGTCGCGGCCTTCTCTGGGGGCTTTCTCATGAAGGACTCTCACGGTGGTTACTTCTCTGAAGGCCACCTCGTGGCCCCGCTCGTCAACGGGGCGGCCTCTCTCGTCATCTTTAAGAACGGCACCATGACGGTCGGCCAGTGGGGTCGGGACGTGACGATGTCCCCGGCGGTCGCCGCGGTGCGCCAAAACCTCACTCTCCTCGTCGACCACGGGGCTCCCGTCGCGGGTCTTCAGCGCACCGACGTGGCGCGCTGGGGTTTTTCGCTCAACAACCAGATCGACACTCCGCGCTCGGCCCTCGGCATCACCCGTAACGGAGCCCTCGTCTACGTCGAGGGGGAGATGAATATCGTGGATCTCGCCCGCATCCTGGTGCGCGCGGGGGCCCTGCGGGCGATGGTGCTCGACATGAATCCGCTCTGGCCCATCTTCGCGTACTACACCCCCGCCTCACCCACGGGTTACGCCGTACCGTCGAACGGGCAGGACCTCACGCCGACGATGCAGCAAACTCCGGCCCGCTTCTTCCAGACCGCCTACGCCCGGGACTTCATCACCCTGTCGGCGGCGGCCTAGACCTAGCCTGGCGCCGTGAGTACTTCGTCGTCGATGTTCGACCGCCTCGCCCCGCTCTACGACCGGGGTATGGCGCTCGTCGAGGCGACCCTGTTCTC
>JAGXAY010000036.1 GCA_018971385.1 Acidobacteriota bacterium
GTCGAGTGAGGAGAGGGTGCCGTCCGATTCCTCGGTAAGAAGGGTCGGGTTCACAACAGAGAGAAGAGCGCAGACCACGAGGGTTCGGCGAGAAAGAGAGTGGACGTGGTTCGCGCGGGTGAGTCAAGGATGTGTCGAGTCACGCGCGGAGCACTCCTCTTCGCTCTCCTCGGCGCTCTCCTCACTCTCAGTTCGGGTTCCGCGTCAGCGGCACCGGTTGCGACCTCGACCGCGACGACCTCCTGTCCGACACCCTTCGTCGGCGTCCAGTACGCGGCGCCGGGTGGTGGGCGCACCGTCGCCCTCACCTTCGACGACGGTCCCGGCGCCTCGACGGCCGCGATCCTCAAGATTCTGCAGTCCTTCAACGTTCGAGCGACCTTCTTCAATATCGGAGAGAACGAGGCGAACCGGCCCGCCGACGTCATCGCCGAGGCGCAGGGTGGCTTCACTCTCGCCGATCACAGTTGGAGTCACCCCTTCTTGACGGGGCTCTCTCCGGTGGGTGAACTCGCCCAGATCGCCCAGGTCGGCCTCGAACAGCGCCAACTGGTGGGGTCCTCTCCCTGCGGACTGCGTCCTCCCTACGGCGCTTACGACGCTCAGACTCTCGCCGACGCGTCAAGTCTCTCAATGAGTACCTGGATGTGGAACGTCGACACCCAGGACTGGATGGCCGAGGGATCGGGGGCGCCCTCCTGGACGAGCCGAATCATCTCTCTCGCCGAGAGCGAAGGGGGGGCTCTCAACCACCCCATCGTGTTGATGCACAATCAGACCATCCCCATGCCGGCCACCCTGGCCGCTCTTCCGACGGTCATTCGGTACTTTCAGGCCCACCACTACCAGTTCGTCGATCTGCTCGGTCGCTCCGCGCCCCTGAACGCCTGTCCGAACGCCAGTCCCGCCTTCCCCCACGCCGCGAGTTTCCTCACGAGCGCGACTCCTCTGGCGGCGGGCCAGTCTCTGCGTTCACCCGACGCCCAGTATCGACTCACCGAATTCGCCCGTGGTTCTCTCGCAGTGCTCTCCGGCACGACTCCGACCTGGGTGGCGGCCGTTCCTCGCGTGAGGGGGGCCCGGGCCCGGGTACTCCCGAGTGGCTACCTCGTTATTCAGTCGAGCACGGGGAAGATCCTCTGGCAGAGTTCGAGCGGACGTCGGGGAGACCACCTGGCCCTCGGGGATGACGGATCTCTCGCCCTGGAGAGCGGGGGGCACCTCTGGTGGAGGGCCATCGTCGGGGCGACGACTCTTCGCGCCGGGGGAGTCCTGCACTCGGGCTGGTCCATCACCACGTCGAACGGGGCCTGTCGCCTCCTCGTCGGAGGAGACGGAACCCTCCAGCTCCAGTCCGCCGCCTACGGCACCCTCTGGAGTGCGCCGGCCGTCGGGATCCCCCACTCCTCCCTCGTGCTCGATCCGCGCGGTGACCTCGTCCTGATCTCCCCGAGGGGTCAGGTGACCTGGACCAGCCAGTCGAGTGGCGTCGGGGCGAGTCTCGTGCTCGACCCCGTGGGACGGGCCGCCGTCACGACCCCGCGGGGCCACTGGCTCTGGTCCACCCCGTAGGGACTACTGGAGGAAGTTGAGCACGACCTCGTCGAAGGCCTCGGGCTCCTCGACGAAGGGCATGTGGCTCGAGTTCTCGAAGATGTGCCAGCGCACGTCGGGAATGGCGTCAGCGAAGGGCTGCACCGTCGCCGGGGTCGCCTCGTCGTAATGACCCGAGAGAAGGAGGGTCGGCACCTCGATCTGGTGAACCCGGTCGACGACGCTCCAGTCGACGAGGGAACCAATGCAGTGGAACTCCGTCGGTCCGTTCATCGTCATGTAGACGGTCGGGTCCTCGCCCATCTGGCGAAACGAGCGCTGCACCTCCTCGGGGTTCGGGATGACCCGACAGACGTGGCGGTCGTAGAAGACCTGGACCGCCTCGAGGTACTCGGGATTGTCGTACTCCGCGAGGGCCTCGTAGCGGGTGAGGCGTTCCTGGGTGGCGGGATCGAGATCGGCCCGCAACCGGTTCGCCTCGCTCACCCAGAGGGCGATCGAGGCCGGCGAGTTACTGAGAATCAGTTTGCGCAGTCCCTTCGGCCGAGTGATGGCGTGTTCTGCGCCGAGCATGCCGCCCCAACTTTGTCCGAGCACGTCGTAGTTGTCGGCGATACCGAGGTGCGCGAGGAGGGCGGAGAGTTCGTCGAGAAAGAGCTGAACAGTCCAGAACTCCTTCGGCGCCTCGGGGAGGTGAGTGGAGAGACCGCACCCCACCTGGTCGTAGTGGATGACGGCCCGGTCCTCACTGGCGAGACGAGTGAGGGAGTCGAGGTAGTCGTGGGCCGCACCGGGACCGCCGTGCAGCAGAACGAGTGGTACGCCCGTCGACAGATCTCCGGTGACTCGGTACCAGGTCTCTCGACCCTCGATGGTGAGGCGTCCCTCGGTGCTCGTCATGACGTGACTCCTTCGCTCGAACGTCGAGATTAGGGGAGCGGGGAACGGGGTTCTCACATTTCTTCAAAGTTCACTCATCCACCGCGCGGATCACTCCGAACTACTACGACGCCCCACACGGGGGCGCAGGAGAAAGGATTCACCATGAAGGCTGTACTTCGTTCGAGTCGAGTCGCGGCCGCCACCCTGGCCGTGGTTCTCGCCGGTGGGGTGGGCGTGGCCGCGGCCTCGACCATGACCCCGAGCAACGGGACCTCGAAGGGTGTGGGCATCAACCAGTTTGGTATGACCAAGGCCTACTTCCAGGGTCGCACCGTCAACTTCACCTACACCCAGGGTTTCTACTGTGACCGTCACGTGGCGTCGGGCGCGACGTCGGGATGCGAGGTCGGTGCCCCCTTCAAGGTGGCCCCCGCGTCGAACTACGACCCGCTCTACATCACCGTGCCCCTCGGTTTCAACGTTCCGATGATGTCGATGGACTGCCCCACGGGTCTCGTCTGCGTCGATCACCCGGGCACGATTGACCTCAGTCGTTTGGAGTCAGCGCTCAAGGGTCTCTACCCGCAACTGAGTGCGGCGCAGTTGACGGCGGCGCTGAAGAACACGGCCGTTCCCGGACACGAACACTTCATCACCACCCAGAACGGCGGCAAGGCCGAGTGGTGGGACGTGGACGTCGTCGGAGTGACGAGCCTGAAGGAGTGGAACACCATCAACGCGCACCGTTCCTTCAACTTCCTCAACTCCCAGGTGAAGAAGGGTCTCACGACCGGCATCATCCCCACCAACCTCTTCCTGTACTTCTCGGTGAACTAGAAGAGGCGCAGTAAGCCCCGGGGCGACGAATCATCGTCGCCCCGGGGTTTCCCCCTTTTCACGTCACTTATCATCACTCGTTCGTAGGAGGTAGTGGAACGGTGCCGTGGCCCACCCACGTACTACCCCTTCTCACCCTGCAGGCCGGTTCGTCACGGTGCGACCGGGTGCCGTCAGCAGAGACGAGGCGGGTGTCCGAAGCGAAGCTCGCCAGTATCAGTCGGGGACGTCGTTCCTTAGGTAGGCTCAAGTCGAGCGACATGACCACCTGGATACCCCACCGTAACGAACCCCACGATCAGTCTTCCGGTGGTCGACTCAACTGGCTTCGCGCCGGAGTTCTCGGGGCGAACGACGGGATTGTTTCCATTGCGGGGCTAGTCATCGGTGTGGCCGGGGCCACGACGCAACGAGGGCCGATCTTGACGGCCGGGATTGCCGGTCTCATCGCGGGAGCGGTCTCCATGGCCCTCGGAGAGTACGTGTCGGTCTCTAGTCAACGTGACTCCGAGCGAGCGATGCTCGCGAAGGAGCGGTGGGAGCTCGCCAACGAACCTGACGCCGAGCTAGCGGAACTCGCTGCTATCTACGAGGCCAAGGGACTCTCTCCCGCAACCGCTCGCCAAGTCGCCACGGAGCTCACGAGCCACGACGCCTTCGCCGCTCACGCTGAGGCGGAACTCGGCATCGCACCCGACGATCTCACCAATCCCTGGCACGCGGCTCTGGCGTCCGAGATCGCGTTCGTCGTCGGGTCGCTCCTACCGCTCGCGGCGGATCTTTTGCCCCCGGCCGGAGTTCGCGTTCCACTCACCTTCGTCGTCGTTCTCATCGCCCTCGCATTGACCGGGGCCCTGAGTGCTCGGCTCGGCGGATCTCCGGCTCTCGTCGCCGTGTCGAGAGTCGTCATCGGTGGTGCCCTCGGTATGGTCGTGACCTACGGCATTGGCCATCTGGTCGGGTCGAGCGTCGGCGGCTAGCGCCGAACACTTGATTCTGAGTTAGCGCGGTAGCCACCCTGCGCCATTGCGAAGTTGGCTCGATGAGTTGCACTCACTCCTCGCCCGTCACGATGTGATTGAGTCCGGCGCATTTCGGGGAGAGGGCGTCGTCCACGGCAGAGGGACCGTTCACTTATCGAACAGTGGCGTCGTCGACGGCACCGAGCCCGGCGTACATGATGAACTACTACGCCGCCGCTTCGAGCAGCTCGTGTCCTACGCGATAACGGAGGAGGACCCGCGTCGTCGAGCCCTCATCTACTTCGCCTCGGCCGTCCGTCACCAGATCAACTTCGGTGGCAACATGCGGACCGCCCGACTCATGATGACGGGCGTGTTGTTTTCGGCGGGCTTCGCCGGAGCGGGTCAAGAAAGGCAGTGCCGTTTGCCTGGAGGTAGTAGAATAACGATATGGAAATGACGCTCTCAGAGGTGGCGGACGCGCTGGGGACTTCCGTGCCTCGCGTTACTCGCGCGATGAAGCGCCTAGATGTCGTCCCCACGCCGAGTTTGCGCAACGGCCGTCGGGTTCAGGTTCTCGAATCTTCCAAGATTGTGGCACTCGAAGATGAGCTGGGCTTCGCACCGCACGTTGAGGGCTACACCCGTGAGGATATGTTCGTGCTCGCCGCCATCAACCTGAGTCCTTACGGGTTTCGTTCGGTGTACGCCATCTCGCGTGCGGCGTCCATTAGCGCGACCACCGCGGGCAAGGTTGTAGACAAATTGACGGAGAACGGGTTGATTCTCATGACCCCTCAGCGAGAATTGCTGAATCGCAAAGTCGTCGTCGTATTGGCACTCCGGGCGAATCGCCATAACAGTCAATGGTGGAAATTGTCCGAAGCGATTGCCGCGGTCCGATTACCGGCGCAGGTGCCAAAACCTGCAAAAATCGTCCCTCGGCGCTTTTGGCATCTCTTCTGGAACGCAGACCCTCTGAAACTTCCGATTGTCGATTATGCGGACTTCATTGCCACGAGGATGTTGCTAAGCGATGAGCCGCAGGCAATCGCCTGGGCCGCGATAAATCTGCCTCCCAGTTCCATTAACCGCGCAGCTCACATGCGCAGCACCCGGCAAGAAGACCGACGGTGGCTCCACAGCCTCGCCCTGGCCATGGCGAGTGGGGGCTAAGTCGTGGCGCAACGTCGAGTACCGAAAGGTCGGATGGACGGTGGTGAGTTCGACCGAGATCGCAATCCCAAATCGACGGTGGAACTGTCAACTGCTGGGTTGCCTGATGAGTTGGTGAAGAAGCTGCCACCTGGCACCAGTTCGACGTGGTTGAAGATTGCACCGCTTCTCCCACCGAGTGCGTATCTATCTGGTGGCACTGCGCTCACTGCGCACTTGCTACACCGAGTGAGCCGCGACCTCGACATCTTTTTGGAACGTCCCGAGGATTTGGCAACACTCTGGATTAAGTTTCAGGGTGTCGGTGAAGCGCGCGCCACTCAGCACGATGATTCGACCATCAACTGCGTCATTGATGGCACTAAGGTCCAAGTCCTTGAAGCCGCCACCCAAAAGATGGTGTCGTCATTCACGACGGTTGGGGGAATGAGGGTCGCCAGCGTTGATGACATCTTGGCAACCAAACTCGCGGTGGTGGCCAAACGGGGTGAGCTCCGCGACTACTTCGACATAATGAAGATTGAAGAGAATAAATCGATCATGGCCGAGACTGGATTGGCACTCGCTGTTGAGAAGTTCTCTCCCGCGCAGCCCGACCAATTCATCAAATCAATCGTGAGGGCGCTCGGTTACCTTGATGATGTCGAGGACGACCCTTCGTTGCCCGCACCAAGTAAGGCGATCATTGATTATTGGATGCGACGGCAGCGTTCTTTAATGAAGCACATTGCGATGTTCGGTGGATGATCCTCGACCTGAGGCGGTGAGGTTCGCGAGCCAACGATGTAGTTGCCGCGTTGAACAGGTTCGCCGAACGAGTTAGAACATAGTCATTCCATATATGAAGGTCGCTGGTGCTGACGAGGTCAGAGGTTGGCTCGAACAATCTGGTCTCAATGCTGCCACAGTGGCTCGACGGGCTGGAGTTGCGCCATCCACCCTGCACAGAATTACCAACGGTCTTGTAGACCCGTCCGCGGGAACAATCCGCGAAATTGCCCTCGGATGTGGGGTAGATCTTTCCTTGGTGACGCATGCGCCGAGCGACGGGAGAGCGGCCTGTGCCGCTAGGACGATGTTGGAGGAAGGGTATTCACCCCCATCGGACGGAGAGGTTGGTGAATGGATCTCTCGACTTGCGCGACTTACGCAGGGCGACGGACCCGTAGAGATGGTTGAGGCAGCCGCTCGGTATTCGAGTCCGCTCTTTCGCCCCGGGGCTGTCTGGTTTGAGGGCTCCCCGACGTTGGGACGACCACCACGACGAACGTGGCGAAGCACAAGGTGAAGGTACCGCCGACTCCGAAGGTCCCGAAGAAGGTCGCGACGGCCACCCTCTCCGGTCGAGTCACCCTCCTCTCGAAGCCGACGGTCGGCGTCGGGGGCATCGAGGTCATGGCGAGCGCCCGCGTGAAGCCCCAGGAGGTCTACTTCGCGGTGACCAAGCCGAACGGCGACTTCCTCATCATGGGCCTCGTGCCGGCGGAGTACACCCTCACCTTCGCCGACTTCCCCCAGGACCGGGGTCAGAACAAGGTTGGCTACCTGCCACGCTCCTACGACGGCACGTCCACCGGTTCGGCCAGCGTCCTCAACCCGCCGCCCTTCAAGGTCGGCCCCGGGGCGCTCCTCACCAACATGGACGTCCGGGTCGTCCCGCCCCCCGGCAAGAAGAAGGCTTAAGTCTCCCTCTCTCTTAAGTCTCTGTATGGGTTCGCCATACAGACACTTAAGTAACTAGGTGTCTGTATACTTAAGCCATGAAGTCACCTCGCCGACCCAAGGGAACGAGGGACGGCGGACAGCTCGTAGGAAGAACACACCCCGAGTCGTCTCTTGCGCTGGCTTCAGGTGCCGACGACTGGCCATCCATAACGTACGAGGAGCGCCACCTCGAGGGCGAGGACGAAGAACTGACGGTGTACGGCTCACGTCGCGCTCGCCTGGCGGCGAGAGGGCCCTATCGGGCGGCGGTGACGCCCTACATCGCCAGTATCCGCGCCGTCAACATTCCCCCCGACGTGGCGGCCCTGGCAGCAGAAGCGTCGGTCGAGATTGCGAGATTCGATCAAGAAATCGGCTCAGAGCTCGCCCACTTCGCCACCGTACTGTTGCGGTCTGAATCGGCGTCATCCTCGCAGATCGAAAATCTCACCGCGGGTGCCAGGGCGATTGCCCTCGCCGCCATTGGGGATACCTCCAAGCGCAACGCGTTGATGGTCGTGGCCAACTGCGCCGCCATGGGTCGGGCGCTCGACCTGGCTCATCGCCTCGACGAAGAGTCCATCATCGCCATGCACGAGGCCCTCCTCGTAGATACCAACCCCGAATGGACTGGCCACTGGCGCACCGACCAGGTGCGCATTGGCGGTGTCTCGGTCCACCAGGCTCGCTTCGTTCCGCCCCATCACGACCGCGTGCCGGAAGCCATGTCTGACCTCGTCCGATTTATTCAACGTCGCGACCTACCCGCCTTCGAGCAGGCCGCGGTGGTTCACGCCCAGTTCGAGACGATTCACCCTTTCCCCGATGGGAATGGGCGGGTGGGAAGGTCCCTCATCCACGCGATGCTGAAGAGCGGGGGACTCACTCGCAACGTGACCGTACCCGTGTCAGCCGGCCTCTTGTCGGACACCGGGGCCTACTTTCAGTCCCTGAACGAGTACCGCGAAGGCCACCCCGTCGCGATTGTCGAACTCTTGGCGAGGTCCTCTTTCGCCGCCATTGACAACGGGCGGGTCCTGGTAAGCGACCTTCGTGAAACCAGAGAGAACTGGAAGAGCCGACTCAAGGTCCGCTCAGACTCGACAGCGTGGAAGGTTGCGGATCTCGTGCTTCGCCATCCAGCCATCGACTCATCTCTGGTCCAGCGAGAACTCGGCATCGCCCAACGAGTGGCGGACCGTTCCATCGCACGACTCGCCGAGGTGGGGATCGTGTCGGAAGTCTCTGGACATCGTCGACACCGTCGCTGGATTGCCACCGAAGTGATCGCCGCACTGGACGCGTTCACCGCACGAGCGGTCCGGCATCGTGAGGTCTCTAGCCCTAGAGTTGCCTCGGAGTGAGCCATGAACAACCCGAAGTTCCGCAACGTCGATCCGAGGTCGAAGTCCGACCAATCTCACCTCGACTCCACCGGGATCAGGTGGGGCTCTTTCGATGTTGAGGCGATTCGCTCGAGCTCGGTAGATCGAGCTCGGAGTCGGTTTCGTCGGCACGTGCCAGAACTGATCTGGAACGCGGCGGCACTCGAAGGAAACACTCTTCCTCAGGCCGCGGTCACCGCACTCATCAGCGGGTCCAACCTCGATGTCGTCTGCCAGCGGGACGTCGACCAGATCATCGCGCTGAGCGACGCCTACAACCGACTCGATGAGTTGGTGGCCTCGGGCGAGTTCGAGATCTCGAAGCGGGTCTCCGACGAGTTGCACTCACTTCTCGCCCGTCACGAGGCGATCGAGTCCGGTGCGTTTCGGGGCGAGGGTGTCGTCCACGGCGGAGGGACCGTTCACTTAGCGAACGGCGGCGTCGTCGACGGCACCGAGCCCGGGGTGGGTGGTGAACTACTACGCCGGCGGTTCGAGCAGATCGTGTCGTACGTGATGACGGAGGAGGACCCGCGTCGTCGAGCCCTCATCTACTTCGCCTCGGCCGTCCGCCACCAGTTCTACTTTGACGGGAACAAGCGGACCGCTCGACTCATGATGACCGGCGTATTGCTCTCGGCGGGCTTCGAGACGGTGAGCGTCCCGTTCGCCCGGCGTTTGGAGTACAACGAGGCTCTGGACCGCCTCTTTGCCGAGAACGACGGGACGGCGCTTCTCAGGTTTCTCAGCACCTGCTCGCTCGCGTGAAACATCCACTTTGATTCCTTTCGACCGACATCGCGCTATTATCATTTGCGATAACTCAAACAAGTCGAGAGGATGCCTGTGTCGCAGAAGCGCCGACCTAAGGGCACCCAGTTCGGCGGAGAGTACGCGCCGGGTGTCAACCCCGAGTCCACGGTCGATCTCACGCCGAACGGCCTGTCGACCACGAACGAAGAGTTCCGTCGTCTGTTGCAATCGGCCGCTACGTTGCAGGAGCTCGTTCCTGATGCCGTCCTGGTAAGAGGTTCGGCTGCGGTTTCTTACGTGGGACATCGGCACTCCACCGACCACGACCACATACTCTCCGATCTCAGCGATCAGTTTGACGTGGTCCTCGAGGCTCTTGAATCACAGAAGGGCTGGATTACCAATCGCACCGTGGCTCACAAACTGATTCTCGGCGAACTCGGAGACATCGAAACTGGAGTTCGCCAACTGCGCCGCAAGTCCCCCCTCGAAGTAGCGGAGTTCGAGCTCAGCAACGGGCAACGATTAAGAGTCCCGACACCGGACGAAACTTTGCGTATCAAGGCGTATTTGGTAGTCGCCCGCAACAAGACTCGCGACTACCTCGACGTCGCCGCTCTTTCTGCGTGGATGGGTGAGGAACGTGCCGCACGAGTCCTCTCTCTCCTCGACGTCTTTTACGAAGACCAGCACGGCGACGGCGACGGAGTTGCGTCACAAGTCGCCGTTCAGTTGGCCGATCCGCGTCCGAGCGACCCCTCGAACACGAAGAACCTCCGGCACTACAAGCGACTCCACCACCACTGGCAAGAGTGGGGTCACGTGCGCGAGGTCTGCGCCGAGGTCGCTGATTTAATGGTTGCTTCGCGGGGTGGGTCATGAACACCCTGAAGTTCCGCAACGTCGATGCGACCCCCGAAGACCCGGTGGAACGTTGGGGCGCCGAGGGAATCCAGACGGCCATCGAGCGCGGCAGTCTGCGTTACTGGCGACGTATCATCGCCGCCGTCGAGGATGATCCGTGGGGAAAGGTGTCACGCGAGGTGGAGGAGGCTCTCGCGTTACCGAGACCCTACGGGGCGTCGGAACTGATTGCGCGGGCACTACACCACGTTCGTCGTCGCGCTCAAGAGTCCGAGCGAGAGACGGTGGCCGCCGAGGTCAAAGAGTTAATCGAGCGATCGAGGCTGTCACGACGAGAGTTCGCGTCCCGCATCGGCACGTCGGCGTCGCGCCTGTCGACCTACGAATCGGGCAAGGTTGTACCGTCGGCCGCGCTGATGGTACGGATGCGCAACGTCGTTCGCGCATCGCGGCCGCAGGGCATCCCTAGTGAGCCGCGATGAAGATCCGCCCAGCGGGGAGCATCCCGTCCGCTACTTGGCCGCCCCCTCGGCTCCGCGTTCAACCGTCTCCGCTAGTTGATCCTGCGCCCACCGGACCCGCCCCTCGATGAGGGGCACGTAGCCCTCGGTCATCTCGCAGCCCATCCACTCGAACCCCTCGAGAATGGCGGCCACGGCCGTCGTCCCCGAGCCGAGGAAGGGTCGAGGACGACCCCGCCGGGGGCCACGGTGTATTCGCCACCAGTCCCTTCGACGTTCAACGCGGAGATCTCGGTGACGAGTTCGATCTCGACCCCGCCGGGGAACTACCCCCTCACCAGCACCGGCGAGCCCGGGGGAGTGACCGACACCGTCACCTACACCGTCATTCCACAAAACCTCTTTACGGTGTCGGCGACGGCACCTCCCCTTGAGTGCGGGCGGTACGGCGACCGTGACCGTAACCTCCGCCGTGACCGAGGGGCTCCCCCAGCCGTACGGTCTCCAACTGACGGGGACGCCATCACCCAATCCGTATATGCCACCGACGCCCGACACCTTTCCGAACGGCATCACCTTCGCCAGCCCCACCGGGTTTTACCTCGAAGGAGTGCCCGGGCAACCCTTGACCTTCAGCCTGAACGTCGCGTCCACGGTTCCTCCGGGGACCTACGACATCCCGCTGACCGCTTCCGAGTCGGAAGGCTCGAATGTCTCGACATTCTCGACGTCGACCACCCTCGCGCTGACCGTGACGTCGCCGAACGTCTTCTCCCTCGCCCAGCCCGGCCCGGCGCTCGACGTGGCCGGAGCCAGCGGGACCATCCCGATTCGGACGTCCGTGGTGGGCGGGTCGACTCAGCCGGTCTCGCTCGTGATGAACGGACTGCCGGCGGGGGTGACGGTGAGTTTCGTGCCGTCCGCCACGGTGAGTGCGGGTCAGTCGGCCCAGGCCGTCTTCCACGCGACCTCGAAGGCCCGCCCGGGGACCTACCACCTTACGTTGGTGGCGACGGGCCAGAGCGGCCAGATCAGCCTCCCCGAGACCTTCACGGTCTCGTCGTCGACGGAGAAGTTCGGGGCCAAGAGCTCGGTAGCGGTGGTCACCGTCGGGCACTCCAGTGGCGCCCGACTCACGACGTGGTTCAGGTCGGGTCTGCGGAACCCGGTGTCGGTGAGCGTCCGCGACGTCCCCGCTCACGTCGCGGTGACGTTGGGGTCGTCCCGCGTGGTACCCGGTCGTGCCCTTCACATCAACGTGAAGAGTCTCGCCGGAGCTCGTCCGGGGCGTTACCGAGTGCTCCTGGTGCTGCGCGGATTTCACCGGACGGTGGGGGTACCCTTCTTCGTCGCGGTGCGCAGTTAGGGCCTACCCGGTGATCCCGTAGACGCCGTTACCCCGGAGTCCGAAGCGGGCGTTGATGCCACCGTTGTTGTCGTTGATCTCGGTGACGTCTCCGTTCTGGGAGTTACCGACCCAAGTGTGAAGCACGTTGTCGTGGACCGAGTTGTCTCCCTGACCGACGTTCTCGTTGCGGATTGGCCGGTAATCGCGTCCACCTGGCGATGGCCTCGTAGTCCTTCGTCGGACCGTGCACTCGCCACGTTTCTTCGATGACGTCACCAGACAGTGCGCGAAGAGTGATGTCGTATCGGTCTTGACCGCAGAGATGAGTCGATGGAGTGGCGGTGTCACTGAAATCAACCTCGACAAAGGGTCTGTCGTCAGCGAACCGAACCTGCACTGACGTTGAGTTCAGTTGATGGAACTTTAGAGTTCGTTCGCATGGTCCGAGAAACGAACCATAAGTCATCTCGCCTGCTTCATGGAAGGACAGAGTTGTAGGCATCACTGGAGTAAAGATGGCGTTGCCAATGAATTGTCCGATGATGTTGGCCTGAAAGTCTTTGATGTGGCGCGAGACATTCCATTCGCCGTTGAGGAATGTGAGCACGTCAAAGGTTGTCATGGTGTGCGGGTCCGCCACTGAAGTGATCATACGAATCTTTGCCCGTCGTTTCTATAAGGGCCTGATCTAAATCGTCAAGGTGGAAATAATGCCGATAGCAACTTAGATAGCCACCATGCTGCAACCGATAAAATTTGGTGCCTTTTTCAAGGCTCTTCGGATTTAAGCGGGGTTGGGCCCGTTAGTGGACAACGATCGAGTCGAGGACTCGCCAGTTGGGTTTGCCGGCGTAGAGCAGTGCTCTGATCCGATAGTTGCGAAAGTTCCTGAATCCGAAGCCGATCCGTTTGATGCGCTTGATGAGGTTGTTCAGAGCTTCGGTGGGACCGTTGGATACTCTCGCCAGGTGGTAGTTGCAGATCTTGTCGAACCACGTCCGGATGGTTCGCCCGAGTTGTTGGACCTCGGGTGGCATGGCCGGTTTCAAGCAGTGGTGCTGGATCTCAGAGAGCATGGCGCGCGCGGCGTCGACGTCGTTGAGTTGGTAGAAGTCACGCAGGCGCTCCTTGATCATGTAGGCAATGACCACCTCACCGTGAGGGTCACCGAGTTCCAGTGAGGACATCAGGCGCTCCCTCGCGTCATCGCTCAGCTTCTCTTCGCCGGTGAGAAGCGTGCGGCGGACCTGGTAGAGAGGGTCATGCTTGCGACCGCGGTGCCCCTTTTGTTCGTTCTGGACCCGGCGTCTCACGGTGTCGACGCAGCGATTGGCCAACTGGATAGCGTGAAAGGAGTCGACCACTTGAGTCACTTCGGGGAGCACCACCGAGTAGACGGCGGCGTAGGCGGGGGACATGTCCAGGGCTCCGAACTCGATGCGCTCCTTCCAGTCGGTGGGTCGGGCGCTGAGCCAGCGCGCCACGTCGTGGGTGTCGCGAGTGGGCAGGATGTCGATGATCTGATGGTTCTGCACGTCCGCGACGGTGGTGGCGTAGTTCTGTCGGCGCCGCGAGAATCGCACGAAGGACGTCTCGTCGAGACCAATGGCACTGGTGCGGTTTAGTCGTTTGTGATCGGCCGCCAGTAAGGCCTCGCCGTAGGTGGTGACGGCGTCGTTGACGGTGTGCCAGTCGCAGGCCAGTTCCTGGGCGACCTCTGAGACAGTGCGACCGGCACCCACTTGAACGGTGGCCCACTTGGCCGCCCGCGTGGTGAGGAGGCAGTCCTTGGCGGCGATGCGGTGATCCTCGAAGACCCACGACCCCGTGGGGCACTCGGGGTTCACGCAGCACAGCCGGTGTTTCTTCCAGGCCAGGGCCATTGGGGTGCCGTAGACGGGCAGGTCAACGTAGGAGACGATCGGACGCTCCTTCACCCGTGCCGGTGACCCACAGCGCGCGCACAGGACATCGTTCAGGATTCGTTCGATCATCAACTCGACGTGGGGACCGCGCCGCTCGTAGGCAAGAATCCGGACATCCTTCAGGCCCACCAGGGCTCGCAGAATCTCACTAGGGTTGTGCAGGACGAAGGTGCTCTTAGTTTTAGGTCTCACAACTCAATTCTGAAGCACCTTCGTCTTCACATCTGCGAGACCGCCGACAAGTAGCACCCCGCTTAAATCCGAAGAGCCAGATTACCGGGTGCTCACCTACGGGTCCCGGGAGACTTGGCGTGACCTCGTAGGGCCGGTGGGGATCGAACCCACGACCCAGGGATTATGAGTCCCCTGCTCTGACCACTGAGCTACGGCCCCGCTACTCCAGCCTACCGAGCGGGCTC
>JAGXAY010000037.1 GCA_018971385.1 Acidobacteriota bacterium
AACGCCTCGTAGAGCGCGTAGAGCCGCTCGGGGCTCGCCACCGCGCAGCGCTCCCGCAGGGCCCCGTCGTCGAGGGAGGTGAACTCGCTCTCCCCCTCGGGAACGAAGCCGGCGCGACCCTGTTCGAGGGATCGAATCGCCTTTTGCAAGGACTCGGGAAAGTTCCGCCCGATGGCCATCACCTCTCCCACCGACTGCATGCGGGTGCCGAGGACGGGCTGGGCGCCGGGCAGTTTCTCGAAGGCCCAGCGGGGAATCTTCGTGACGACGTAGTCGATGGTGGGCTCGAAGCTGGCCGGCGTCGCCGTCGTGATGTCGTTCACGATCTCGTCGAGGGTGTAGCCCACGGCGAGTCGGGCCGCGATCTTGGCGATGGGAAAGCCCGTCGCCTTCGAGGCGAGGGCACTCGAGCGAGAAACCCGGGGGTTCATCTCGATCACCAGGCGCTCGCCCGTCCGAGGATTGACGGCGAACTGCACGTTCGATCCCCCGGTCTCGACTCCCACCCGGCGCAGCACGGCGAAGGCGTCGTCGCGCATGGCCTGGTACTCGACGTCGGAGAGGGTCTGGGCCGGGGCGACCGTAATGGAGTCACCCGTGTGCACGCCCATCGGGTCAAAGTTCTCGATGCTGCAGACGACCACGCAGTTGTCCGCGCGGTCTCGCATGACCTCGAGTTCGTACTCCTTCCAGCCGGCAATGGATTGCTCGACCAGAATTTCGTGGATCGGCGAGGCGGCGAGCCCCTCCCGAGCGAGTTGACGAAAACTCTCCTCCTCGTGAGCGATTCCCGTGCCGGCGCCACCCAGGATGAAGCTCGGGCGGATGATGATCGGAAAGCCGATGCGTCTCGCAATCGCGACGGCTTCGTCTTCGCTGCGCGCGAAGTCGGAGACCGGGACGGCGAGGCCGATGTCGTTCATCGCCACCTTGAACTTCTCCCGGTCCTCGGCGGTGTCGATCGCCTCGGGGCGCGCGCCGATGACCTCGATGCCGAGTCGTTCCGGCACGCCCCGACGAACGAGCTCCATCGTCAGGTTGAGCGCGGTCTGACCACCGAGAGTCGGCAGGATGGCGTCCGGTCGCTCCCGTTCGAGAATCTCGGTGACGACGTCGGCGTCGAGGGGTTCGACGTAGGTGGCGTCGGCAGTGCCGGGGTCGGTCATGATGGTCGCGGGGTTGGAGTTGACGAGGACGACGCGGTAGCCCTCCTCACGCAACACCTGACAGGCCTGAGTCCCCGAGTAGTCAAACTCGCAGGCTTGACCGATCACAATGGGGCCCGATCCAATGACCAGAATCGAGGAGAGGTCTTCACGGCGCGGCACTAGTCCTCCACCTTTCCGTGACGCACCAGGGCGTCGAATCGATCAAACAGGTACCGCGCGTCGTGGGGCCCCGGTCCCGCCTCCGGGTGATACTGCACCGAGAAGCACCGGTGCTCGGGGGCGACGAGCCCCTCGACGACGTCGTCGTTCAGGTTGACGTGGCTCACCCGCACTCCGCGGAGGGAGTCGGCGGCCACGGCGTAGTTGTGGTTCTGGGCGGTGATCTCGATGCGCCCACTCGCGAGGTCCTTCACCGGGTGGTTAGACCCGTGATGACCGAAGGGCAACTTATAGGTGGTGGCCCCGAGGGCGGTGGCGAGCAGTTGGTGACCGAGACAGATACCAAAGAGGGGGCGAGCGTCGAGAAGTTCCGAAATCACCCCGACGTGCGCGGAGAGCGCCGCCGGGTCCCCGGGCCCGTTCGAGAGAAAGATACCGTCGGGGTCGCGCGCGAGGACCTCGGCCGCACTGGAGGTGGAGGGCATGACGGTGACGCGGAAGCGCTCCGCCAACTGGGCGACCATGGTGGCCTTGATCCCGTAGTCGAGGACCACGATATGACGGTCCCCCGATCCCCGTTCGTAGGGGGCGGAGCAACTCACCAGGTCGACGAGATTCGCCTGGTCGGTCCCGACGGCGAGCTCGGCCTGGCGCGCGACGACCTCGAGGGGCGCACGACCGAAGGCCCCCGTGAGGGCCCCGTGGGCTCGTAGGTGCCGGGTGAGCCGACGGGTGTCGACGTCGCAGATCACGCTCACGCCCCGATCGTGCAGGTACGCCTCGAGGCTCTGCGTGGCGCGCCAGTTAGAGGCCACCGGACTCAACTCCCGCACCACGACCCCCTCGCACCAGGGTCGCGACGACTCGTCGTCGAGGGGAGTCACGCCGTAGTTTCCGACGTGGGGGTAGGTGAAGGTCACAATCTGGCCGGCGTAGCTCGGATCGGTGATCACCTCCTGGTACCCCGAAAGGGCGGTGTTAAAGACGAACTCACCGCTCGTCACGTGACCCTCGGGGGCGTAGCCCGCGGCCGAGCCCTCGAAGACCGCTCCGTCGCTCAAGACCAGGTAGGCGGGGGGACGAATCATTGGAGATCTCCTTCGCGGACGCGGAGCTCACCCCGGACCAGAGTGTGGCGAACGCGACCCGTGAGGGTGCGCCCGTGGTAGGGCGTGTTGTTCGCCCGCGACTGAAGTCGGGCGCGGTCGACGATCCACGTCTCGCTCGGATCAAAAACCACCAGATTGGCGTCCTCCCCCGCGACGACGTCGCCCCCGTGGGCCGAGAGTCCGAGGAGTCCTCGTTCGTGAAGACGAGCGATCCGGGCCGGGGTACGCGAGAGAAGTCGAAAGAGGTCGACGGGGCGATCTCCCCCGAGGACCTCGTGCGTGAGCGCCGCGGCGTGTTCGAGGCCGAGCAGACCGGCCGGGGCCTCGTCGAAGGGGCGGTCCTTGCTCTCGGGCGTGTGGGGAGCGTGATCGGTGGCGACCGCGTCGATACGTCCATCACGCAGTAGTTCGCCGAGAGCGTCAACGTCGTGGCGACCACGGAGGGGTGGATGAACTTTCGTTACCGGGTCGTAGTCGGCGCAGGCCGACTCGTCGAGGACGAGGTGATGGGGGGTGACCTCGAAGGTCACGTCCAGCCCCTCGGCCCGCGCGGCGAGGGCCAAGGAGACGGACCGCGCACTCGAGAGATGGAGGAGGTGAAGTCGCCCACCAGTCCAGCGCAGCAGATCGAGGTCCCGCGCGACCATGATCTCCTCGGCCGCCACGGGACGTCCGCCGAGTCCGAGGCGGAGACTCCACTCCCCCTCGTTCATGACTCCCCCCTCGCAGAGGTCGGCGTCCTCGCAGTGTTGGGCGAGCCGGACCCCGAGGGGCCGGGCGTACTCGAGCGCCCGCCGCATCACTTGGGGATTAGCGACTCCCGTGCCGTCGTCACTGAAGAGGTGTACGCCGAGGGCGGCGAGATCGCCCAGGGGGGCCAGTCGTTCACCCCGTCGGCCGACCGTGATGGCCGCGCACACGGCGACGTCGAGAACACTCGCGCGACCCCGCTCGAGAACGTCGCGCACGACGGGAACTGAATCGAGTGCGGGGTCGGTATTGGGCATCGCCACGAGGGCGCTGTAGCCACCGACGACACCGGCGCGCGCGCCGGAGGTAATGGTTTCCGCGGCGTCACCACCCGGCTCTCTTAGGTGGGTGTGCAGATCCACGAAGGCCGGACCAATCCAGGCTCCGGTGCAGTCGACTTCTTCGGCGCCCCCGGAGTCGAGGTTCTCCCCCACCGCCATGATGCGCCCCTCGTCGATGAGAACGTCACCCCGCTGACTCGTCGACGGCCCCACGACGATGCCACCCCGCAATACCCGTCGACTCATCGACCTTCTCCTCCCGCCACCGTCAAGTAGAGCACCGCCATTCGCACGGGCACTCCGTTCGCCACCTGCCGGGTCACCACCGACTGGGGGGCGTCCGCGACGGCGTGATCGATCTCGACCCCCCGATTCATCGGCCCCGGGTGCATGATGAGCGTGTCGGGCGACACTCGAGCGAGACGCTCGGTGGAGAGGCCGAAGTGCCGAGAAAACTCCTCGAGGGAGGGGACGAACGACCCGCTCCCGCGCTCACTCTGAATACGAAGGAGACCGATGACGTCGGCCCATTCGAGAACCTCGTCGAGGTCGTGACTGACCGTCACGCCCCACTTCGCGAGGGCGTCGGGCGCGAGCGTCCCGGGTCCCACCACACGAATCTCGGCCCCGAGGCGCCGGTACACCGCGATGTCGGAACGAGCGACTCGGCTGTGACGTACGTCACCCACGATGAGGACGCGCAGTCCCCGAAAGAGTTCCGCTCCGGTCTCTCGCCCCGTGACTCCCCGTCGCTCAGCGAGGACCTGGCGGACGGTGAAGGCGTCGAGTAGACCCTGCGTCGGGTGCTGGTGCTGACCATCCCCGGCGTTCACAACGTGCACGTGGGGGACGAAGCGAGCGACCTGTTCGGCCGCCCCACTGGAGCGGTGACGGAGAACCACGGCGTCGAGGCCGAGGGCTTCGACCGTCGCGATGGTGTCGCGAAGAGACTCGCCCTTCTTCACCGACGAGGACGCCACGGCGAGCGAAATAACGTCCGCGCTCAGTCGCTTCGCGGCCGTCTCGAAACTGAGCCGAGTGCGGGTGGACTCTTCGAAGAAGAGGGAGGCGACGACCCGCCCGGTGAGGGCGGGGACCTTTCGAATGGTGCGCTGGTGGACCTCCACGAAGCTCTCGGCGGTGTCCAGCACGTCAAGAATCTCCTCGACCGAGACGGTGTCGAGGCTCAACAGGTGTCCTCCCCGCAGGCTCACGAGACCCTCTCAATCCATACGCCCTCGAGAGAGGCGATCACGCGTTCCTCACGGGACGTCGGCAGGTTCTTTCCGACGTAGTCGGCGCGCAGGGGCAGTTCCCGGTGCCCCCGATCCACCAGCACCGCGAGGTCGACGGCGTCCGGGCGACCAAAACTCAACAGGGCGTTCAGGGCTGCTCGCACCGTGCGACCCGTGAAGAGGACGTCGTCGACGAGCACCACCACTCGACCGCGCAAGTCGGAGTGGAGAGTCGTCGGTGCCGAGATTTTGAGGGGGGACTCCCCGATGTCGTCCCGGTAAAAGGAGACGTCGAGGTCCTCGTGGTCAATCGGCGTGCCGAGAATCTCCCCCAACTGGGTCGCGAGGTGGGCGGCCACGTCCGCACCTCCACGTTGAATGCCCACCACGAGGAGGTGGGTGGATCCGTGATGGCGCTCCACAATTTCATGAGCCATACGGCGCAGAGCTCGCGCCACGTCGTCGGGGCCGAGCACCGCGTGCGCCGAGCCCCCTGGTCCCGAGGGACCCGTATCATCCGTCATGATGTCCTCCGTCGTACGGGCCTCACGGGACCCGTTTCACGACCTCTCACTCCTCACGGAGCACCTTCACCCTAGCCGACGCCCCTCGTCGCGCCGGTACGATGGCCACGGTGGCCCCTCCCCGACACGAGTTTCGACTTCACGTAGGACTCGTCGTGGCTGAAGCTCTCTGCGCGAGCGCCTTCGTCGTCGAGTTGGATCGGGCCCTGTCGGGAAACGGACTCTCCTGGGTCTACACCGTCGAGTGGCCCTTCCTCGGGGGCTACGCCGTCTACGCCTGGCGCCGTTTTCTTCGCGAGGAACGAGAGGGGCCTCCGACGCCACGAGACACCGAGCCCGACGACGAGACCCGACGGAAACTCGAGGAGTGGAACGCCTACCTCGACGAGGTCCACCGACCCCCTTCGGGCGACGCCTGAACTAGTTCACCCCAAAGGACGCCAGGTAATTCAGGACCACCTGCTCGCTGGAGCGCTGCTGGTAGATGGCCCCACTACCCGGGTCGTCCCCGAGAACCACCCGAATGCGTCCGGTGGGCGAGATCAAAAACAGGTAGTCAGCGTGCACACTCATCACCGACTTTGGCACGTTGTAAACCTGAATTCCGTACGCGTTCCACACGTCACGCAGCTGGGCGGTGGTGCCGTTCAGGTAGTGAAAGTTCGCGATGGAGTCCATGCCGTGAATAGAGGCAAAGTGCTGCACCTGCGCCGTCGTGTGGTACTTCGGATTGGCCGCGATGGCGATGGCCCGCAGGTGGGGCGAGTGGGCTTGCAGTAAGACGTCTCTCATCTGGGCGGCGAGCAATGGACAGTCGGTGTAGCACACGGGGTCGAGAAAGCTGAGTAGCGTCCACTGCCCGCTCGACGGAGTCAGGCTCACGCGGTGCCCATGTTGGTCGACGAGAGAGAAGTTCGGGGCGGCCGCGTTCACCGTGGTGGTCGAACCGTTCGCCGCGAGGTAGAAGGTGGGTTCGGCCGAAGAGAACGGGGCGAGCAGCATCCCCACACCGGAGACGAGCACCATAGAGGCGGCGAAACTCGCTACGACGGCCCCCGTCTGGGAACGAATCTCTCGAGGCAAACGACGCCGAAGGGGCGCGGCCGCCCGTAGACGCGGCGATGCGATGAGGACGAGAGCGGCCATCGGGGGTAGCGAGTTGAGATCCGTAGCGACACCACCAAAGATGGCCAGGTCCTGTCCGAGTACCCAGAAGACCAACGCGAAGGCGACGGTGGTCCACACCGGCCACATCCATCCCCGCTCGACGCTCATCCATAGCCCGGCGGCGACGACGAGGAGCCACAGGATGACGAGGACGTTGAACCCTCCACCCATCGAGCCCGACAGGACCCCTCCTTCGCGGACCAACCACGAGAGCCAGTGGGGTTGGGCCACGGGAGTCATGGACGAAGCCATCTGCGTCAGGGCGTTGGCGTTACCACCCCGCCAGAATCCGACGGACGGACGGAGCTGTTGGAGGGCGCCAAGGGCGAGGATTACCGAGACCGCTCGAAGAGTCACGCGGGAGAAGAGACGGGAGAACCTCTCCGAGGTCAGGACGAGAGCACCCCCCGCGAGTGTGTACCAGATGGTCGCCCCGGGCCAGCCGAACAGAATGCTCGAGGTGGATTGAAGGATTCCGCCCATGCCGTTTCCCACCACCCAGATCATCAGGGCGTAGAGGGCGGAGATTCCACCGACGACCCGGCTGAGAACGCCGTTCGACACGATCAGGGCGACGCCCAGTCCCACCTGCCACCACGCGACGGCGGCGGCGAGAGCGATGGGGTGGAGGTTCCACAGGTTGACGGCGTGAATCACGAGACTTGCCAACCAACCAGGATTGCCGGCCGCCGTCGGGGCGATGACGTTCGAACCCAGACCGAGGGGCATCGCAGGCTGGAACTGGAGCAGACCGTCAAAGAGCCATATCGCCCCAAACACGTAACGGAGAACGGAACGCGCCGCCGGTTCCGACTCGGCCGCCGTCGAGAGATTGAAACGGGTCAGCCCTCCCGCCAGGGCCGCCGTCAGAAAGATCACCAAGCCCACCGCGAGAATTTGGAGTAGCGCCACGGTGAAGACCCGATGATTGAACGTCGTCACTGTCGTCTGGTTCAGCAGATTGATGTGAAGACTGCCACCCATACCCGGCATGTCAGAAACCGTCCTCTCCCGAGTCGAACTACTCCGTCATAGCGACTAAGAGGCCGTTGACGAAGCTCCCGGAACCTTCCGTCGAGAAGGTTTTGGCGAGTTCGACGGCCTCATCTAACACTACGGCGCGCGGCGGAGAATCGATCATGCGAATCTCGCCCATGGCGAGAGTCAGGATGAGTCGGTCCACCACCGCGATGCGCTCGAGGGGCCAGTCCTGGGAGTACCGGGTGATGAGTTCGTGCGTCTCGATACGGTGCTGATCGGCCGAGAGCACGAGGTCCCGACAGTAGGGATCGGGCGCGAGCGCCAGACTGTTTAAAATCTCGGCCACCGGGCGGGCCTTGATGTCAGCCTCGTAGAGAATTTCGAGCGCGCGTTCGCGGGCCCGGTGCCGAGCGGCGCCCCGTTCACTCACTAGACGCGAGTCATGTACTCGCCGGTGCGGGTGTCGACTTTGATGACGTCACCCGTCTCGACGAAGAGCGGAACCTGCACCACGAAGCCGGTCTCGACCGTGGCGGGCTTACGAGCCCCCGACACGCGGTCTCCCTGGACTCCGGGCTCGGTGTCGGTGACGGCCAACTCCACCGAGGCCGGCATTTCGACCCCGATGATGTTGTCCCCGTGGGAGATCAAGAGGGCGACGCCCGTCTCCTTCAGGTAGTTCGTGACGTCTCCGAGGAAGGCCGCCGAGACCGGAACCTGGTCGTAGGTGCCCTGGTCCATGAAGACGTAGTCCTCGCCGTCGCGGTAGAGGTACTGGACGTCCCGCTTGTCGATGATGGCCTGCTCGAGGCGCTCGTCGGCCCGAAAGGTGCGGTCGATGACGGCTCCGGTGCGCGCATTACGCAACTTGGTGCGCACGAAGGCACCACCCTTACCGGGCTTCACGTGCTGGAATTCGAGAACGGAGAACAGGCCGCCCTCCATCTCGATGGTGATGCCGTTCTTGATGTCGGACGTGTTGATGGCGGGCATGGCGCGCGGAAACCTTTCTCCGGTCGAACCTGGGGTCGTACCAGTCTAGAGGGCCCCATCCACGCCGAGGAGCGTGGCGAGCGCGCCGAGAGCGAGGTCGTAGGAAAGAGCCCCGAAACCGGCGACCGTTCCGGCGACGACGGGCGCGAGGGTGGAGACGTGACGAAAGGGCTCGCGGGCCGCGGGATTAGAAAGGTGGACCTCCACGACCGGACCGGGAAACATCGCGAGAGCATCCGTGAGGGCCCACGAGACGTGCGAGAGGGCCCCGGCGTTCACGATGATGGCGCGAGCGCCCGAACGCGCTTCGTGGGCCGATTCGATGAGATCACCCTCGAAGTTGCTCTGGCGGTGCTCGAGAACCCACCCCCACCGGGAGGCTCGTTCCCGAAGTCGACTGACGTGCTCCTCGAGCGTGGTCGTTCCGTAAATCTCGGGACTCCTCGTCCCTAACTGGTCGAGGTTCGGCCCTGACAGAACGAGAACGTCACAGTTCACGACTCCCCCTTCATGGTCTCCAACGTATCCCTCACGACGTCGACGTCTACTTCGGGCACCACCTCGACACCCCGGGGACCATCGAGAACGAACGTGAGATCGTGGTGAGCTTTCTTATCCCGGGCCATGAACTCCAGTACTCGCTCGGTGGAGAACTCACCCAGTCGAGACGACAACCCGAAACGGGAGAGCAGCGCGTCGACCTCGGAGATCCGCGAAGCGTCCACTCGTCCGAGGCGCGTCGAGAGGCGCGTCGCGAAAGCGAGGCCCACGGCCACCGCCTCACCGTGACGGAGTTCATCGACGTCACGCTCGAGCGCGAGCGCCTCAATGGCGTGGGCCAGCGTGTGCCCGTAGTTCAAGAGGGCTCGCTCCCCGCCCTCTCGCTCGTCCGCCGAGACAATGCGAGCCTTCAGGGCGACCGACAGGTTGACCAGGTCACGAACGTCTCCGGGCGACGCGTCGCGGGCCCCGGTGAGGAGGACGCACTTCACCACCTCACCCCATCCACTTCGCCACTCTCGCTCCGGCAACGTCTCGAGAACCTCGAGGTCGCAGAGAACCCCGAGAGGTTGGTGAAACGCTCCGACGAGGTTCTTTCCGGCCGGAATATCCACGGCGGTCTTGCCACCGATGGCGGCGTCGACCTGGGCGAGGAGCGTCGTCGCCACGTGGACCACCCTCACGCCACGTAGGTAGACCGCGGCCGCAAATCCGGCGAGGTCGCAGACGGCTCCGCCTCCGACGCTGACGACGACGTCGTCCCGGGACAGTCCGGCGCGGGCCAGCCGTTCGCACACCATCTCGAGAGTGGCGAGGCTCTTCGCACTTTCCCCGTCGGGCACGTCGATCACGACCGGGTCGAGGCCGACCTCCAGATCCCACCAGGGCTGCTCGCGGAGAGTCGGGGTCGTGATGAAGGCGACCCGCCGGGCTCGAGGAGCGAGTCGAGCCAGGAGACCCGCGAGGCGATGGCGGGCCCCGCGGGCGACCACGACGTCGTAACTCCGCTCCGCGAGGCGGACCGAATGAATCGACACGGGATCTTCCACGAGGGCCCTCGCCCGCGTGACGAGATTCTCCGGTCTCGGTTCACTCGAGAGAGTCCAGGTGGCCACCCGTGCGTAAAGGGGGCGTCGCTCCCGGTTGAGTTCGGCGAGTCGAACTCGCGGATCGTCCGCGACCAGGGGTCGGTCTCCACCGTCAATTCGACGAGCGAGAAGGTCGAGGGGAGCGTCCAGCCAGAGAACGAGGGCCGACTCGAGTGATCTCCGGGAACGCTCAGAGGTGACGATTCCCCCGCCCGTGGACACCACGACGTCGTCGACGAGGGCCCGTTCGAGAGCGTCGGCTTCCACCTCACGAAAGGCGTCTTCGCCCGCGTCGCGTATCCAGTCCGCCACACCCCGTCCCGTCATCTCCCGGACGACGTCGTCGGTATCGAGACACGCCACTCCCCACTGGTCCGCGAGCAGGGGAGCCAGAGTGGACTTACCCGCCCCGGGAAGTCCGACGAGTACGAGTCGGGCCACGACTAGGCCGGCCGAGACCGCGACGCACTCGAACCGAGGTGCTGAACGTACTGCGCGTGGTTACGAGTGAACTCTTCGAGGGAGTCGCCCCCGAACTTACGCAGAGCCTCGTTCGCGATCACGAGAGCCATCATCGCCTCGGCCACGACGCCGAGGGCCGGGACCGCGGTGACGTCGGTGCGCTCTTTAAAGGACACCGTCGACTCCCCCGTCGCGAGGTCCACTGTTTCGAGGACCGGTCGATTAAGGGTGGCGAGGGGCTTCATGGCGACGCGCGCGATGAGGGGCGCCCCGGAGGTCATGCCCCCCTCGAGGCCCCCGGCGTGGTCACTCTTTCGCGTGAACCCCCCCGAACTTTCGGCTGTCGGGTCGAGAGCGATGGCGTCGTGGGCCTGGCTACCACGCTGGGCGGCCTGGGCGATTCCGTCCCCGATCTCGACGGCCTTGACGGCCTGAATGCTCATGAGGGCTCCCGCCAGCAGGCCGTCCATCTTGCGGTCCCAGTGAACGTAGGAGCCGAGTCCGGCCGGTACCCCGTAGGCGATGACCTCCACGATGCCCCCGAGGGAGTCACCGTCCTTGGCGGCCGCCTTAATCTCCTCAATCATCGCCGCTTCGGTGTCCTTATCGACGCAACGAACTTCACTCTCGTCCACGAGGGCGAGGTCGTGGGGTCCGGGTCGCACCCCACTCGGCACGGCGACGGAACCAATGCGTACCACGTGGCTCACCACACTGACGCCGAGGGGCGCGAGCAGAGCCTTCGCCAGAGCTCCGGCGGCCACGCGAGCGGCGGTTTCCCGAGCACTCGCCCGCTCCAGAACATCGCGGGCGTCGTCGAAGGCGTACTTCTGCATTCCGACGAGGTCGGCGTGACCGGGGCGAGGCTTCGTGAGCTTGCGCTCCGGTTCACCCGGGGCGGCCGACATCTCCTGTTCCCACTTGGCCCACTCGGAGTTAGCAATCTCGATACTGACGGGCGATCCGAGAGTCCGTCCGTGGCGCACGCCACCGAGGAAACGCAACTCGTCGCGCTCGAAGCGCATCCGGGGACCCCGGCCGTAGCCGAGGCGGCGGCGGGCGAGGTCCTCACTCACCTGATCAAGGGAGAGGACGATTCCCGAGGGCAGTCCCTCCACAATCACTGAGAGGGCGGGGCCGTGGCTTTCGCCGGCCGTCAAGAAGCGCAACATTCGCCCAGTCTAGAAAAACGACGGCGACCCTACGCGTGACTGTAGTAGGGGTTCGCTCCCGAGGCGTGGTCGGTCAGGTCGCGCACCTCCGTCAACTCCGGCAGCGCGGCCCGCAGGGCCGTCTCGATGCCTTGGGAGAGAGTCATGCGACTGAGCGAGCATCCCTGGCACCCACCACCCATCGTGATGTAGGCAATCTTCGCGTCTTCGTCCATCGCGACGAGGTCAGCCCGGCCGCCGTGGGAGGCGATGGAGGGGTTCACTTCGTCATCGAGAACGCGCTGGGCGCGAACGGCTAACTCGCCCTCAATGCCGAGAGCGAGAATGTCGTCGGGGATTCCCGGGTGGCGCTCGGCCGCCGAGGGCTGATGGGGATTGACGAGGTCGAGTCCACCGCCACCGTTGTTGGAGAACTCCAGACGCGAACCGCGCAACTTCTCGACGCTCGACGCCGGAACGACGATGGTGACCTCCCCGTCACGTCCGACGGCCGCCCCCTCGGGGGCCTGGGAGATCTCGGAGAAGTAGAGGTCGTAGGCGTAACCGGGACCCTGCGTCCCAATGACCTCCACCCAGAGAGCGAGGTCCTGAGGACTCGCCTCCGCCGCCAAGGCGTCGAGGACGACGTTCCGGGCTTCGTCGGTCAGGGTCAGTACGTCAAAAGTGTCAGCCACGAATAAACAGTGTAGGGAGGAAGTCCCCGTTCGAGAACGGGATAGATTCGACGTCGTGAGCCGCTCCCCCGACGCCCACGAGTGGGTGAGTTTCGAGGACCCCGACGAACAGCGCACCTGGATGTGTGACGCCACGTTCCTCGAATCCTCCTACACCTGCATTTTCGGCCGGGGCTGTCAGGGGATTCTCAGTGAACCAACTCCCGAGCTCTCCCAGGGGTGCTGCAGCTACGGAGCCCACTTCGTCGACGACGAGGACGTCGCGCGCGTCGAATTAGCGGCGAAGCGCTTGAGTGCCGACCAGTGGCAGTTCCGCGACAAAGGTCGGGGGAAAAAGGGAGTAACCACCCGCAACGACGAAGGCGACGTCGTGACCCGGCTCGTGGACGATGCCTGCATCTTTCTCAATCGTCCCGACTTTCCTCGCGGCGCGGGCTGCGCCCTGCACGTTCTCGCCCTCGACTCCGGCGAGAGCTTCATTCCCTTAAAGCCCGAAGTGTGCTGGCAGGTTCCCCTACGTCGCGAGGATCTCACGCTCGCCAACGGCGAGGTTCTCACCCGAATCGCCCAGTGGAACCGGTCGGACTGGGGCGAGGGAGGCGAAGAGTTTCACTGGTGGTGCACCCAAGACCCCGGCGCGTTCGTCGGAGACACTCGGGTAGTGGACTCCATGAAGGACGAACTCACGGCCATGATGGGCCCGGCGAACTACGACACCCTCGTCGACCTCATGAACGAACGGCGACGCGGGGCCCTACCTCACCCCGTCGAGATTCGACGGCGGAACTAGCCCTCCGCTGAGAGCGGGTCGTCTTCCGTGGAGGTCGAACGGGGCAGCGAACCGAGAATCTCGTCGAAGCGATCCTCTTCGGCCCGGCACCACGACGCGTGAACGTCCTCGGGCGCAGCACCACACTCGGCACACGCGGTCGCACGAGGTCCGGTAGAGCGCTTCAATTCGCGGGCTTCGACGAATCGGCGGTGGCGGCCCTTTTTCACGTCAACTCCTCACTGGCCGCGGCCCACACCGGCGGCGGCCCCACCCATCAGGGGTGGTACGGAGCACAAGTCTACCAACTCGACCCGCTCGACTAACCCCTATCATCGACGACGTGACCAGTTTTGACCCCCAAGAGATGGTTCTACGGTTCCGGGAGCGTGCCGAAGCGGTGAGGCGCCGAGGACTCCCCCCGATTGAGGGGCCAGAGCGCCAGCGTTTTCTCGACGCCGCCCGGATTGACTTCCAGGATTTCGCCATGCTCGGTGACGCCACCGCCACATTGGAAGATGGCATCCTGCGACTCGAGATTGATTTGCGGGCGGGCGACTCCTAGAACTCGAGCGAGGGGTATTGGGGGCACTATCGGACCTCAGTCGCAGTCCAGTTTCCGGGGTCCACTTCAGACCAACACGAAGAAGTGCTGCATTGACTTGGCCTCGACGAAGCGCCCGAGGGGTAGCTCGATAGAGGAGACCTAGTTGAACGTTCCCAACAGCAGTCTCACTGGAGACCCAGGGCGATTGATGGACTTTCCTCCAAAGATCTCGCAACGTCATGACGG
>JAGXAY010000142.1 GCA_018971385.1 Acidobacteriota bacterium
ACGGTTTGAGCGACGTCGTGACGCGAGGTCGGGTGGAGATCGCTGAGGGTGACCGGGCGAACGAGGAGTACGCCACCCGGTGGCGATCTCTGTCGGAGGCCGTGGTGCAGGGACTGCAGTCGGTCGAGCGCTGGTGTGAACCCGTCGTGGCCGGTGACGTCGCCCGGGAGGCGAAGGAGAGCGCGCGAGCCCTCGTGGTGGGCTCCTCCATGCCCGTGCGAGACGTGGAGTGGTGGGCGAGCGATCGTCCCGAGAGAGTGTTCTCCAATCGGGGGGCGAACGGCATCGACGGGGTGGTCTCCACTCTCTGCGGTGTCGCCAGCGTGACACCGGCCCTCGGTCTCGTGGGTGATCTCACGATGTTGCACGACGTGTCGGCCCTCGTCGAAGGGTGCCCGTCGGGGAGTGCCACCCTCGTCGTTCTCGATAACCGCGGAGGCGGAATCTTCTCCTTCCTGAGCCAGCGGAGCGTCCTCGACGAGAGTCGTTTCGAACACCTCTTCGGCACCCCGCGGAACCACGATCTCGTGACGGTGGCCAGAGCGTTCTCCCACCACGCGGAGCGCGTGGAGACGAGAGAGCAACTTCGCGACGCGCTTCAGTCCTCGAGACATCGTCCGGGGTTGAGCGTCATCGTCGCGGCCCTGCCGTCACGGGACGAGAACGTCGAGACCCACACCTGGCTCCTCGAGCGTGCGACCGAGTGGACTCGCTCGTGGTAGGCGCCCTCCCCGCATCCCTCGTCCTGGCCCTGCCCCTGGCCTTCGCCGCCGGTCTCGTCTCCTTCATCTCGCCCTGCGTGCTCCCTCTCGTGCCCGGATACTTGGCGTTTCTCTCGGGAACAACGGGGGAGTTGGGCGCGAGGGGACGGGGCCGAGCCCTCGCCGGGTCCCTCGCCTTCATCGTCGGCTTCGCCTTCGTGTTCGTGTCGGCGGGCGCCCTCTTTGGATCCTTCGGTTCGATTCTGCGCTCTCACCAGACCGTTCTCGACCAGATCTTCGGCGTCGTGACCGTCATCATGGGGATGTTCTTCGCCGGCTTCTGGCCCTCGAGCTGGATGCAGCGGGAACGACGAATCCACTTCTTACCGCCGGCGAGCGTCTTCGGGGCGAGTCTGCTCGGGGTTCTCTTCGGGCTGGGCTGGACGCCCTGCATCGGCCCGACTCTCGCGACCATTCTCGGACTGGCGGCGACCTCGGGCGGGACCGCCCTTCGCGGCTCGATTCTCGCCTTCGTCTACTGCCTCGGGCTCGGCCTCCCCTTTATCGTCGCCGCCCTGGCGACCGAGTGGATGGCGACGACGTCGAAGTGGTTGAAGGCGCACATGCGCGCTATCGGACGGGTGGGGGGAATCTTCCTCATCGTGATCGGTGTCGCGGAGGTCTCGGGTCTCTGGCACGTCTGGGTCACGTGGCTCCAGATCCACTTCCCGTCCTCGACCACCATTCTCTAGACGTCGTGTCGTCGAGTGTCCCCCAGGGCGTCGCGGGCGAAAAGTGGGGTGGGGGTGACCCCCGTACACTGGTGCGATGACGTTGCGCGCCGACTGGGAGTTTCGGGGTCTCGTTCACCAGGTGACCGACCCGAACGTTCTTGACACTCTGTCCCAGGGTGGGGTGACGGCCTATATCGGATTCGACCCGACCGCGTCCTCCCTACACCTTGGGAGCCTGCTCCAAATCTGTAATCTGCGGCGCCTCCAACAGGCCGGGAATCGCCCTATCGCCCTCGCCGGAGGGGGAACGGGTCTCATCGGCGACCCCAGTTTTAAGGACTCCGAACGCCCCCTGCTCACGCGCGAGCAGATTGAGGAGAACCTCGAGGGTATACGGACCCAGCTGGAGAAGTTTCTCGACTTTTCGCCGGCCGCGGGTTCCTCGCGCGCGCTGCTACTCAACAACGCCGAGTGGCTGACGACGATTTCTCTGACGGACTTTCTCCGCGACGTGGGTAAACACTTCACCGTCAATCAGATGATCGCGAAGGAGGCCGTAAAGTCCCGTCTCGAGCGTGAGGACGTGGGTCTCTCCTTTACCGAGTTCACCTACACCCTCCTACAGGCCTACGACTTTTTGCGGCTGCACCTCGATCACGGGTGCACCCTGCAGTTGGGGGGTTCGGACCAGTGGGGCAACATCACCTTCGGTACCGACCTCGTGCGACGGGTGACCGGTCACACCGCTTCGGGGCTCACGTCGCCCCTCCTCCTTCGCCCCGACGGGCGCAAGTTCGGTAAGTCGGAGGGGGGGAACGAGCGAGTGTGGCTGGACGAGACGAGGACCTCTCCGTTCGCGCTCTACCAGTTCCTCCTTAACGTCGACGACGTCATGGTCCCGACCATGCTGCGCTTCTACACCTTCCTCGACCACGAGCGAATTCTCGAACTCGACCACCTGACGAAGGAATCACCCCAGGCGCGCGAGGGTCAACGAGCCCTGGCGCGCGCCGTGGTGGAACTGGTTCACGGGGAGGCGGCCCTCGCGGGCGCCGAGCGAGCGAGCGAGGCGCTCTTCTCGCCGTCCATTCGTGACCTCGAAGAGAACCTCCTCGTGCAAGCGACGGCGGACGCGCCCTCCTCGACGATGTCCCGTGCCGAGTTAGTAGAAGGCCTCGACCCCGTGGACCTGCTCGTACGGTGTGAGCTCGCAAAGTCGCGGGGAGAAGCTCGGCGATTCGTCGACCAGGGTGGGCTCTACGTCAACAACGAGC
>JAGXAY010000143.1 GCA_018971385.1 Acidobacteriota bacterium
GCTGTCGATAAGGCCAGGTCGGCGGGGCGAGTTCAGTCGGTAGCCATCAAGCTGGTGTGCGAGCGTGAACGCGAGCGGATGGCGTTTGTCTCGGCCCAATGGTTCGACGTCGTCGCCGATGTGGTGACGCCGAACGGTGAGTTTGAGGCCACCGTGGACACCCTCGACGGTGTCTCGCTCGTTAGTGGCAAAGACTTTGACGCCGGGGGGAATGTCGCTCGAGACAAGGCTGTTGAGGTGCTCTCCGCCGAGACGGCGCACGAACTCGCTTCACTCCTGGGGGGAGCGTTGGTGGAAGTAACGTCGGTTGCGTCGTCTCCTCGAACGCAGCGACCCCAACCCCCCTTTATGACCTCGTCGCTGCAGATTGAGGCCAGCCGCAAGCTCCGCTTCGACCCGGAGCGCACTATGCGAGCGGCGCAGCGTCTGTACGAGCAGGGATGGATCACCTACATGCGTACCGACTCCACGACGCTGTCGGAGGAGGCAATTCGGGCGGCGCGTGACCTCGCGCGCCGAATGTTTGGGTCGGAGTACGTACCTGACGCTCCGCGTCGTTACGACCGCAAAGTGAAGAACGCGCAGGAGGCCCACGAAGCGATTCGGCCCGCTGGGGAAGAGTTCCGTTCGCTGGACGAGGCGAATGCCGCTCTTAGCGGCGACGAACTCGCCGTCTACGACTTGATCTGGAAGCGCACCATCGCGTCGCAAATGGTGGACGCGAGGCTCGTGCAGGAACGCGTGCGCCTTCAGCATTCGCTGGAACTCTCGGGACGTGGTTCCACGGACGTCGGCTTGACGGCGACGGGGATGCGTATCGACTTTCCGGGATTTCGTCGGGCGTACGTCGAGGGAACGGACAATCCCGAGGCGGAATTGGCGGACCAGGAACGAATTCTTCCCCCCGTCCACGAGGGTGATCGTTTGACGGTAGGGGATGTGGTAGCCAAGAGCCACGATACGCAACCCCCGGATCGCTACTCCGAAGCGACACTCATCAAGAAGATGGAGGATCTGGGAATCGGACGCCCATCCACGTACGCCTCCGTGATGAAGACCATTGACAAGCGTGGTTACGTATGGAAAAAGGGCAAGGCCCTGGTCCCCGCCTTTCGCGCGTTTGCCGTCGTGAACCTCCTGCAGACCTACTTCGCGGATCTCGTCGACTACCAGTTCACCGCCGCGATGGAGGATCAACTCGACGAAATCGCCAACGGGGCTCAAGACCTGGAGCCGTGGCTCGCTCGGTTCTACTTCGGAGATCCCGACGCGCCCTCCGATTTCGCTCGAGCGGGTCTCGCTCGCGTGGCTCACGGGAACCACGACTTTGACTTCGCCGCCATTAACTCCGTTGAACTTGGCGTTGCTCCCGACGGTGAACCGGTCATCGTCCGCTCGGGTCGCTACGGCCCGTATCTGACTCACGGCGAGGATCGCGCCTCTATTCCCGAAGCGACTGAACCGGACTCGTTGACCGTGGAACGGGCCCTCGAGCTCCTCGCGGCGCCGTCCGGGGATCGGGAGTTAGGAGTGGATCCGGACTCGGGTCTTACGGTGATGGCGAAGGCGGGCCGTTACGGGCCCTACGTTCAGTTGGGCGAACCGGTAGGCAAGGAGAAGCCTCGCACGGCGTCACTTCTGTCCACCATGTCTCTCGAAACCCTCGATCTTGAGCAGGCGCTCCAACTCCTTCAACTTCCTCGTACGGTGGGCGTTCATCCAACGGACGCTGAGCCGGTGTTGGCCCACAACGGACGATACGGTCCCTACATCACCTGGGGTAGCGAGACTCGCTCACTCGAGAGCGATGATCAAATATTTTCACTCCAACTGGACGAGGCTCTTCGACTTCTCGCGGAGCCGAAGCGCCGGGGTCGTCGGGCGGCGGCCGGGCCGCTCCGTGAGGTGGGGATCGACCCGGTGACGGGAAAGAATGTCGTGATTCGCTCGGGCCGTTTTGGTCTGTACGTGACGGACGGCGACGTAAATGCCACCTTGCGTCTGGGTGACGATGTCGAAACGCTGACATTGGATCGGGCCTGCGAACTTCTCGCGGAGAGACGAAACGCCGAACCCCGTCCGGCTGCAGGAGCGCGTAGTGCGACTCGAGGCAGTGTTAAAAAGACCACGGCGAAAAAGTCCACAGGGAAGAAGACCGCGGTCAAGAAGAGTGCCGCGAAAAAGGGAGCCGCGACGAAATCGACTGTCGCTAAGCGAGGGGCGACTCCCGGTGAACGTCGAGAAGCCACGGGACGTGGTGCGGCGGCCAACCGGGCGATCACGGGTCACCTCGAGTGACGCGGGGTCACTTCATAGTGTTCGAAGGGGTTGACGGTTGCGGCAAATCGACCCAGGCTCGTCGCTTCGCCGTTGAGCGGGGGGGTCGCTTCGCCTTTGAACCGGGCGACAGTGACCTGGGAGCACAGCTTCGGACGTGGTTACTGGATGCTCATCTCGACATGACTCCCCGTGTGGAGGCGCTGCTCATGCTGTCGGATCGTTCCCATCACGTCACTACCGTGATTGAGCCGACGCTCGACAGCGGAATTGACGTGGTAGCTGATCGTTTTTATCCTTCGACATTGGCCTACCAGGGCTACGGTCGTGGCGTCCCTCTCGCCGAGTTGTGGGCGGCTACGAGGCTCGCCATTGG
>JAGXAY010000038.1 GCA_018971385.1 Acidobacteriota bacterium
CTCAGCTTCGTCGGCTGCATGTTCCTGCTGGGCGACACGGGGAGTCCCCTGGCTCTCCTCGAAGTACTGGGCGCCCTCCTCACGAGCTTCGCCTTCTCCGCCCTCGGGCTCGCGGCCTGCACCTACTTGCGCAGTTGGCAGGACTTCGACCTCATCACCCTGGTGAGTCTGCCCCTCTTTCTCTTCTCCGCCACCTTCTTCCCCCTCTCCCTCTACCCCCACGTGCTCGCCACCCTGGTCTGGTTCTCCCCCCTCTACCAATCGGCCACTCTCTTGCGGGGTCTCAACGTGGGCCACCTCGACTACTGGATGGTCCTGCGCTCGGCCTACCTGATCTCCCTCGGACTCGTCGGACTGCAAGTCGCGAGCCGGCGCTTTCGCCGCATCCTCAGCCCCTAAGAGCGCTAAGGGTCGCACTAGGGTGAGCGAGTGGGGCCGAACACGGTGCGAGCCGCCTTCTGGCGCGGGGGAACGAGCAAGGGTCTCTTCTTTCGCGAAGAGGACCTCGAGTGGGTCGTCGACCGTGACGAACTCTTCCTGCGGGCTCTAGGAAGTCCTGACCGCTACGGGCGACAACTGGACGGGATGGGCGGAGGGGTCTCCTCTCTCTCCAAAGTGGTCGTCGTTCACCCGCCCCGACTCGCGGGGGTCGATCTCTCCTACACCTTCGGTCAAGTGGCCGTCGATCGACCCCTCGTGGACTACTCCAGCAACTGTGGCAACCTGACTTCCGCCGTCGCCCCCTTCGCCCTCGCCGAGGGACTCCTCACTCGCTCCGACGGACCCGCCGAGGTTCTCCTCCACAACACCAACACCGACAAGGTGGTGAGCGTTCGTCTCGAGGTCCACGCGGGTCGCGCGCTCGACGTCGGCGACCTCGCCATACCCGGCGTCGACGCGCCGGGGTCCCCAATTCGGGTGACCTTCCTCGACCCCGGAGCGTCGCGGTGCGCGCATCTTCTCCCGAGCGGATCGGCCCGCGACAAACTCGACGGCGTTGTCGTGACGCTCCTCGACGCGGTCTCGCCCCTCGTCGTGGTCCGAGCGCACGACCTCGGGCGCGAGGGCGCCCTGTCGCCCGACGAACTGGACCGCGACGACGAGTTGGGAGAACTCCTCGAAAGGATTCGACGAAGCGCCGCCGTACTCGCCGGACTCGCGTCCTCCCCCGACTCGGCTCCCCTCGCCGCCCCGAAAATTGGACTCCTCGCCCCCCCGACCTCCTACGACACTCTCGAGGGACGCCCCGTCTCGGGTGACGAGTACGACCTCTCTATTCGAATGTTCTCCATGGGACGGGCTCACCGCGCCGTGCCGGTGACTTCGGCCCTCGCCCTCGCCGTAGCGGCCAACGTTCCGGGGTCCCTCGCCCACGAACTCACCGGAGGCGGGGAGCGACTCCGCCTCGGCACTCCCTCCGGAGTTCTTGACGTGGGTGCCCTCGTGGAGGCGAGTGACACGGGGGAGATCCGGGCTCGTGAGGCGTCCCTCTGGCGCACGGCCCGAGAGCTGATGCGTGGCGAGGTTCGGCTCGCTCCGCGAGCCTAAAGTTCACGTCGAGCGAGACCTCGCACGAGGTCCCGCTCGAGAGCGACGACTGTCGTTCTCTCCCCGAGTCGGGCAAAGAACCGTCCGTCCCCGGCGTCGACCTGATTCGCGTCAAAGCCCCCGACGGCGCCGAAGACGTCTCGGCGAAGCAGGAGAGTGGAGGCTCGTCGTTCCCCCCACTCCTCCCGGGACTCCTCGGGAAAAGAGAGTTGGGCGTCTCGGGGCGTCCACGTCGACGAGGAGCTCCACCCGGTCACGCTCGCCAGGGCCCCCCGGGAACTCATGGCGGCCCACTGGCTCTCGATCTTCTCGGGGTGCCAGAGATCACTCGCGTCGAGAAAGGCAATCCAGGGAGCGAGGGACCGGGCCGCGCCGAGATTGCGACAAAACGAACGTCCCCGGGCGGCGCCCCGAATGACGCGCACCCCCACTCGACGAGCCACGTCGACCGTCGCGTCCCCCGAACCGTCGTCCACCAACAAGACCTCGCGCGGGGGACGAGTCTGGGCGAGGGCTGACACCAGCGCTCGCTCCACCGAGTCTTCGTGATCTCTCGCCCACACGACGACGGACACGGTACCGTCGTCCCGGGGCGGGTAGAGCGCGTCGAGGGCGAGCCGGGCCTCCACCCGATCGTCGAGGTGCACGTGCGCGTCACCGAAGCGCTGAAGGGGCTCGGGGCCTCGACCGGTCATCACGACCACGTCACCGTCGCTCGACGCTCGGAGGGCCGCGTGAATCGCTCTCGACCGATCCGGCTCTTCGTGCACTACGACGTCACCTCGAAAGCCTTCACGAACCTGGCGCGCGATAACCAGCGGATCTTCGTCACCGGGACTATCCGTCGTCAGCCACACCTCGTCCGCGCGCGACGCCTCCTCCGCCATGAGGGGGCGCTTATCCACGTAGCGCCCACCCCGCGCCCCGAAGACGAGACGAACCCGTCCCCGACTGATCTCCCGCGCGGTGTCGATCACGAAGCCGAGGGCGTCGGGAGTGTGGGCGTAGTCACTCGCGACAACGAAGGGTTCGTCACGCGTGACCACTTCGAAACGACCCGGAGGGGCGGGACACGCCTCCAGTCGATCCTTGGCTACCGGGGCGTCGACCCCGAGGTGACGGGCGACGAGGTAGGCGGCGGTGATGTTCGCTCCGTTCACGCGCCCGACGAGCGGTGAGTGAAGAACAACCGACCCCCCCTCGTCGGGTACGACAACGCGTACCCCCGTGAGTCCCCGGGACTCCACTCGGGCGACAACGTCGGCCGAGCCGCCCATCGAGAAGGTCCGGACCGGAATCTCGAGTTCACTGGCGAGACGGGTGCCCCACTCGTCATCGACGCACACCAGGGCGAACTCGCAGCGTCCCTCGTCGAAGAGTCGGCGCTTGGCTTGGTAGTAGTTCTCCATGGTGCGGTGGTAGTCCAGGTGCTCGGGAGAGAGGTTGAGGAAGACGCCCACGCGGAATCGAGTGCCGTCCACCCGGTGCTGATGGAGTCCGTGGGAGGTCACCTCCATCACGGCCCGGCGGGCTCCGCGCACCAAAACCCCGGCGAAGAGTCGCTGCAGATCGGGGGCCTGGGGGGTCGAGAGTTCGGTGTCGGCGATGAGGTCGGATCCGAGGTAGATCCCCGTCGTGCCGAGTTGGGCGACGGGGTGATCCGGACTTGAGAGGGCCGATCGAATCAGTTCCGCCGTGGTCGTCTTGCCGTTCGTGCCCGTGACGCCCACCACCTCGAGGCGCTCGGTCGGATACCCGTAGACGGCGGCACTGGTGGGCCCGAGGGCGGCGAACGCGGAGGGCACCACCAGTTGAGCGACCGTGACGTCGAGAACTCGTTCGGCGAGAACAGCGCGTGCGCCCCGGGCAATCGCCTCGCTCACGAAGTCCGTGCCGTCCCGGTGGGCCCCGGGGAGGGCCACGAAGAGGTCCCCCGAGCGGACCTCCCGGCTGTCGAGCACCACGCCTTCCACCACCGCGTGACCGACGGCGTGGGCTCCCGCGACGTGCGCCGCGAGATCCTCTATCGACACCGGTCGCCGAATCGGTTCGTCCCACGCGAGGTCGAAACTATGAACCGGCACCCTGGGTTTCTATCAGGAAAACGTTAAGTGACAGTTAAGGGACTCCTCGGTTATCCCCGACTCGCCGCCCGAGTCGCTCCCCCCTACGCTGAGGTGGTGAGTAGCCTTCTTCCTTTTTGGGCCCCCCTCAGTGACGAGAACGTCCTCCTTCGCCCCCTCGCTCTCACCGACGCCCGTCCGCTCGCCGAGGCCGCAGTCGAACGGGACACCTACGACTACACCATCGTGCCCGAGGGCGCGGAGGAGGCTCGCGAGTACGTCCATCGACTCCTCGAAGAGGCCGCCACCGGTCAGTGCGCGCCCTACGTCATCGTCGCAAATGAACGGGTCGTGGGCGCGACGCGACTCATGAGCCCCCGCTGGTTTTCACCCCGACTCGCCCCCGACGTCGTCGAGATCGGTGGCACCTGGCTCGCCCAGTCCCACCAGCGCACCGGGCTCAATAGAGCGGTGAAGAACCTTCTCCTCACGCACTGCTTCACGACGATGGAGGTGGGGCGCGTGGAGTTCAAGACGGACCGGCGAAACGAACGCAGTCGGGACGCGTTGCGTCGACTCGGGGCGCGAGAAGAAGGAGTGCTACGTCGAGCTCACCCCTCCTTGGTGCGGGGCGAAGAGGGCCGGGCTCGCGACTCCATCATGTTCTCCCTCCTCCCCGAGGAGTGGACGGCAGGCTAACGAACCAGCCGTTCGAGAACCTCGAGTCCGGCCTCGAGCTTTCTTCGATCACCGGCCGACAGGGTCGCCATCCGATCCGCGATAAAGAGAGTGCGGGCCGACACCGCCTCGTCGGCGCGTCGGCGGCCCGCCTCGGTCACCGCCACGACACTCGCCCGACGATCACTCGGGTCGACGCGTCGTTCGCACCAACCCTTCTCCTCGAGGCTCGCCACGATGCGCGAGGCGACGGAGGGATCGACCGCTTCGAGGGCCGCGAGGGCGCTCACGCGCAGCGGTCCCTGATCTTCCACCAAAGTCAGGGCGGAGAGTTGGGAGGGAGTCAGGCCGTCGGCCCGCTGACGCAGTAGTCGTCCGAGCCGCGTCAGGACCACCCGGAGTCGATCCGCCACCGCGGCGTCCTCGCGCACGAGAGAGGTCACGGGGCCACCTCCTCGGAGAGAGCGATCTCTCCCGGCACCGCTCCGGATACCGCCGAGAGTTCAGCAGCGTGCTCACTCATCGACTGCTCGGTGTGTACGTAGCGGGTGCCCCGCAGGGCGGAGAAGATCGCTCCGATGACCGCCATCACGATGGCCGCGCCGAAGACGATGAGAAGACCGTGGTGGAAGGGGTCCTCGATGAGACTCGGGAAGAAGCCCTTCCCGGTGAGCACCGCCCACTGGGCGCTCGACACGTGCACGGCAGCGGGAGATCCGAGAAGGCTGGCCAGCGGGTTGTAACCGAGGAAGGAGGAGAAGAGGCTCGCCACCGCCGGCACCGCGGCGACGGCGTGGGCCTGAGCGGCGGGTACGCCGTGACTGACGAGACCGGCGTACATCTTCGACGGCAGAGCGTTCGTGAGGCCCACGATCATGAGTGAGAAGAAAATACCGATAGAGAGCACCATGCCGGTATTCATGAAGGCGGCCTGGATGCCGGCCGCCGAGCCCCGCTGATCGGCCGGCACGGAGTTCATTATGGCCGTCGTGTTGGGTGCCGAGAACATGCCCCCGCCCACGCCGTTCAGCACAATCAACGCCGCGAAGATCCAGTACGAGAAGTTCGTCGGCATGATCAAGAGACCAACGAAGCTCAGTCCGAAGACCACCAGTCCCGCCGTCGACAAGGTCCGTGCCCCGTGACGGTCGGAGAGATAACCGCTCACCGGTCCGGCAATCATGAAGCCCAGGGTGAGAGGTAGGAGGTAGATGCCGGCCCAGAGCGGGGTGTTCTGGTAGCTGTACCCGTGGAGGGGAAGCCAGATTCCCTGGAGCCAGATGATGAGCATGAACTGAAGTCCACCGCGCCCAATCGCCGCGAGAAGACCGGCGATGGACCCGGTAAAGAAGGCCCGGATGGTGAAGAGGCGCAAATTGAACATCGGCGACTCGACCCGCGCCTCGATGACGAAGAAGGCAACGAGAAGGGCGACGCCGATCCCGACGAAGAGGAGAACGCGGGGCGACGTCCAGCCCATCGTGTGAGTGCCGTAGGGCTGAATGCCGTAGACGATGCCGGCGAGAATGGCGGTGAGGCCGAGAGCGAAAGTGACGTTGCCCCACCAGTCGATGCGGGCCCTGGAGCGCACCCCGTTATCGCGCAAACTGATGTAACCCCAAATGGTGCCGAGCAGTCCAAAGGGAACCGATACCCAGAAGACGAGGCGCCAGTCACCGATAGAAAGGATGCCGCCGAGAATGAGGCCGATG
Organism: Acidobacteriota bacterium; assembly: GCA_018971385.1. GTDB lineage: Bacteria > Actinomycetota > Acidimicrobiia > Acidimicrobiales > RAAP-2 > RAAP-2. Next base: position 6,002 of record JAGXAY010000038.1, read on the forward strand.
AAGGAGCCTCCAATCGCGGCCACTTGATTAATGCCCATCGCGAGTCCGCGCTGACGGGTGGGAAACGCGTCCACCAAAATCGCCGAGGAGTTGGCGAACAACATCGCTCCACCGATCCCCTGGACGAGACGCCACCCCACCAGCCACAGCGCCCCGTGACCCCCGTGGTAGGGATCGAGGGCCAGGGCGATGGAGGCCGCGGAGAAGACGGCGAAACCCGCGTTGAAGATGCGTACGCGCCCCACGATGTCACCGAGTCGCCCGAGGGAGATCACGAGAACCGCGGTGACGAGAAGGTACCCCTGGAGGAGCCACAGGAGGTACCCCACGTTGCCGGGCGACAGTGGATTCACCCCTATCCCGTTGAAGATGGCCGGCAGGGAGATAAGGATGATGGAGGAGTTAATCGTCGCCATGAACACCCCGAGTGTGGTGTTCGTCAGGGCGATCCACTTGTAGTGGTCGGTGGCGGGGTCCGCCGAACGGGTCGTGGTCACTGACGCTCTCCTACCTTAAGTACGTGCGTGTATGCACGCAACTTTATCGCGGGCCGTCCCAGGTCGGGACCTTCGTCCCTGGGAGGAACCCCGGGGGGGTTCCTAGGTTGGATGTCGTGACCCGCCTCGACGCCGATCCCGTCCACATTCGACTCCACGGGCGAGGTGGACAAGGTACCGTGACCGCCGCCGAACTTCTCGCTGTCGCGGCCTTCGAAGACGGCCTCTACGCTCAGGCCTTTCCCAGTTTTGGCTCCGAGCGCACCGGCGCGCCGGTCGAGGCGTACTGCCGCGTCGGCTCTCACGAAATTCGTACGCGGGAACCGGTTCGAGATCCCCACGTTCTCATCATTCAAGACCCCACCCTGCTCGGCGTCGTACCCATCTTCGCCGGCCTTCGACCGGACGGATTCGTACTGATCAACACCGCGACCCCCCTCCACGAACTCGGCATGGGTGACGATCTCGCCCGACTCGATCGTGGCCGGGTGCTCAGTCTGCCCGCGACGGATATCGCGCTCCAGTACTTACAGCGCCCCACACCCAACAGCGTCCTGCTCGGTGGATTCGCCGCAATGACGGAGCTCATCAGTCTCGACGGGGTCGAAGCCGCCATTCGCCACCGCTTCCGCGGTCCGGTCGCCGACGCCAACATCGAGGCGGTCCGCGTGGCTTTCCACCACGTCCGCCACGAGCGAGAAGAGGAACAGAGCCGTGCAACTGCAACTTGAAGGATCCCAGGCCGTCGCCCGCGCCGTCGCCCTCTGTCGCCCCGACGTCGTGTGCGCCTACCCCATATCCCCCCAAACCCACATCATCGAGGCGCTCGGGGCCCTCGTGAAGTCGGGGGCCCTCGACGCGGAGTTCGTGAACGCCGACTCCGAATTCTCCGCTCTCTCCGTCACCATCGGAGCGTCGGCGGTGGGAGCGAGGGCGTACACCGCGACCGCCTCCCAGGGCCTCTTGTTCATGATGGAGGCGATCTACAACGCCGCCGGTCTCGGCCTTCCCATCGTCCTCACCCTCGCGAACCGAGCCATCGGGGCCCCCATCAACATCTGGAACGATCACTCCGACGCGATGTCCGTGCGCGATTCGGGCTGGGTCCAACTGTTCGCCGAGAACAACCAGGAGGCCATCGATCTCCACCTTCTCGCCTTCGCTCTCGCCGAGGAGCTCTCCGTCCCGGTCATGGTGAACGTCGATGGGTTCATCTTGACCCACGCCATCGAACGAGTGGATCTCCCCGAACCGAACCAGGTCGACGCTCTCGTACCGCCGTTTCTGCCCCGGCAGTCACTCGACCCCGACGACCCCGTCTCCATAGGCGCGATGGTTGGTCCGGAAGCCTTCACCGAGGTTCGCTACCTCGCCCAGGTGCGTCTCCGTCAGGCTCTCGAGGTGATTCCCCGTCTCGGAGCTCACCACGCGGAAGTTCTCGGCCGCTCCGCCGGACACTTGGTCAACGGTTATCACCTCGAGGACGCGGAGGTGGTCGTGGTTGCGATGGGCTCCGTACTCGGCACCATCAAGGACGTCGTGGACGAGTTACGACGAGGGGGTGCGCGGGTCGGCGTACTCTCCATCACCTGCTTTCGACCCTTCCCCGTCGAGGCCGTTCGTGAGGCTCTCGGACGCGCCGAGCGGCTCGTCGTCGTCGAAAAGGCCTTCTCCATCGGTTACGGGGGGATTCTCTCCACCGATATCGCTCTCGCCCTCCGGGGACTCTCCACACCGATTCACGAGGTCATCGCCGGGCTCGGTGGGCGTCCCGTCTGGGCCGACTCGCTGCGCTCCGTTCTCCTCGGCGCACTGGACGGCACCCTCGACGACACCACCTTTCTCGACCTCGATCACGACCTCGTCAACGCCGAACTGGCGCGCATGGCCGCCACCCGACGTTCCGGTCCGCCGGCCGAGAACGTCCTGCGAGACCTCGCCGACGCACGGAGGGGATCGTGACTCTCGAGCGCACCCCCGTGCGCTTCTACCAAGTTGGTTCCTTCGCCGTTGGTAATCGACTGGTCGAACTCGAACGTCGCTCGGCCCAGTCCGATCCCGCGCGAGCCAACTCCCTCACCTCCGGGCACCGAGCCTGCGCGGGATGCGGCGAGGCCCTCGGAGCCCGGTACGCCCTCGACGCAGCCATGCGCGCGAGCGACCACCAGCTCGTCGCCGTCAACGCGACGGGGTGTCTCGAAGTCTTTTCCACCCCCTACCCCGAAACATCGTGGCGGCTGCCCTGGCTCCACTCCCTCTTCGGTAACGCGGCCGCCGTCGCCACCGGAGTCGCGGCCGGACTGCGCGCCACGTCCCGCGGGCACGTCCGGGTCATCGCGCAAGGCGGAGACGGGGGAACCGCGGACATTGGCCTCGGACCCCTGTCGGGGATGTTCGAGCGCAACGACGACGTGCTCTACATCTGTTACGACAACGAGGCCTACATGAATACCGGCGTTCAGCGATCCGGCACTACGCCGGGGGCCGCCCGCACCGCCACCACCGAAGCGGTCGGAGAGCACCCGGGCAATCGATTCGGTCAGGGTAAGGATCTTCCCCGGATCGCCATGGCTCACGAGATTCCCTACGTAGCGACCGCGACGGTCGCCGATCTCTACGACCTCGAGTCCAAAGTGGAGCGGGCCATGGCGGTCTCCGGAGCTCGCTACCTCCACGTTCTCGTGCCCTGCCCCCTCGGGTGGGGTTCGGTCTCTTCGGACACCATTCGTTTGGCCCGACTCGCCCACCAGACCGGACTCTTCCCCGTCTTCGAAGCGCGCTACGGCGAGGTGACTTCGGTCACCCCTATTCGGCGTCCCGCTCCCGTGGAGGAGTACCTCAAGCTCCAAAAGCGCTTCGCCCACCTCTTCACTCGCGACGGAGACGTGGCGGATCCCGCGACGCTCGCCCTCATTCAGGCGCAGGCTTCTCGCAACATCACCCGCTACGGCCTTCTCGGAGATGGACATGACTGAACGGCGACCCTTCGCTATCACGCTCGACGTCGGATCGAGTCTCGCGAACCACACCGGAACCTGGCGCACCCAACGTCCGGTCTACGTCCACCGACTCCCCCCGTGTTCCGCCGGCTGTCCGGCCTCCGAGGACATTCAACAGTGGCTCTATCACGCCGAAGAGGGTGACTACGAATCGGCCTGGCGGGTCATCATGGAGAAGAATCCCCTCCCCGCCGTCATGGGTCGGGCGTGTTTTCACCCCTGCGAGACGGCCTGCAATCGAGTGCGTGTCGACGAAGCGGTCGGCGTCAACGCCGTGGAGCGTTTCCTCGGCGACCTCGCCATCGAACGTAACTGGCGAATCCAACCGGGTACCGCCACCGGACACCGGGTCGCCGTCGTGGGGTCTGGCCCCGGCGGACTTTCCGCCGCCTACCACCTGCGCCGACGGGGACACGACGTCGTCGTCTTTGAAGCCCAGGCCGAACTCGGGGGCATGATGCGCTACGGCATTCCCGCCTACCGCCTGCCCCGCGACGTCGTCGACGCGGAGATCGCCCGCTTGGCGGAGATGGGGGTGCGTTTCGAGACCCATTACTGGGTCGCCAACGTGGAGGACCTCCTCCGTGACGACTTCGCCGCGGTCGTGGTAGCCGTGGGTGCGCAGCGGGGCCGAGACCCCGGCATTCCGGCGGGGGACGCCGCCCGCATTCTCGACGCCGTGGGGGTCCTCCGGAGCCTTGAGGAGGGCGAACCACCGGCTCTCGGTCGTCGCGTCGTCGTCTACGGAGGTGGTGACACCGCCATGGACGCCGCGCGCACGGCCACTCGACTCGGCGCGACTGAAACGATCGTCGTGTACCGACGCACTCGCGACGTCATGCCGGCCCACGACGAAGAGGTCCTCGACGCCCAGGCCGAGGGTGTCCAGATGCGCTGGCTCTCCACCATCACGCGAACCGGGGAGGGTCGAACGGTCATCGAACGTATGACCCTCGACGCCGACGGTCACGCGGTGGGCACCGGAGAGTACGAGGAGGTGGAGGCCGACACCGTCGTTCTCGCCCTCGGACAAGAGTCCGACCTCTCACTCCTCGATGGTGTCGAGGGGGTGGATCTCCACCACGGCGCGGTGGAGTGTGACGAACTTCAACGTACGGGAAACCCCCGCGTGTTTGTGGTCGGAGACGCCAGTGCCAACGGAACTGACTCGCGCACGCTCACCCGGGCCATCGGACAGGGTCGGCTCTGCGCCCGCGCCGTCGACGGCCTGCTCGAGGGAGTGGTCGCCGCGCCCGAGACCCCCCTCCCCCTCGCCGAGTTCGATCACCTCACTACGTGGTACTACGCCGACGCCGAGCGTACGCTCCGCCCCCGTCTCGAAGCCGCCCGGCGTCGCGACACCTTCAGTGAAGTCGTGGGAGGACTGACCGTTGACGACGCCCTCTTCGAAGCCCGTCGGTGCATGTCCTGCGGCAACTGCTTCGAGTGCGACAACTGCTTCGGCGTATGTCCCGACAACGCCGTGATCAAACTCGGCGTGGGAGAGGGGTACGCCTTCAACTACGACTACTGCAAGGGGTGCGGCATCTGCGTCACCGAGTGTCCCTGCGGAGCCATCGAGCTCATAGCCGAACCTCGCTAACCCACTACTCCACGCGAAGCCGTGGCAGGAGTCGATCGAGCCACGTCGGAATCCACCAGTTCAGTCGACCGAAGAGAAACATTGCCGAGGGCACCATGACGAGTCGCACGATGGTCGCGTCGATGATGACGCTCGCCGCGAGCCCGACCGCCAACTCCTTCACCGTGACGAGAGGGGAGGTGACGAAGGACACGAACACGCTGACCATGATGAGAGCGGCCGCACTAATCACCCGACCCGTCAAGGACAGGCCGTTCGCGACCGACGCGTGGGTATCCCCACTCTCGAGGTAGGACTCGCGAATACGCGAGAGCAGAAAGACTTCGTAGTCCATCGAGAGTCCGAACACGATGGCGAACATCATCATCGGCACGTACGCCTCGATCGGCACCCGTTGATCCACACCGAGTAGTGACGACCCCCACCCCCACTGGTAGACCGCCACGACGACTCCGTAGGCGGCCCCGATGGAGAGAAGGTTCATCACCGCCGCTTTGAGGGCCAACACCACACTTCGAAAGACCGACATGATGAGAAGGAAGGCGAGGAGGATCACCAGGGCGACAATGAGCGGAGTACGCGAGGTGATGACTTGGTCGAACTGGATCTGTTCCGCCGTCGCCCCCGCGACGTAGCCGCGCGCGGACGTACCGCGAAGTGCCGTCGGTATCACGTGGTCCTGCAAGTGGCTAAAGAGGGCGCTCGTGGCGGAGTTCTGGGGACCGGTCGTCGGGTACAGCGTGAGACTCTCCACGACTCCGTCGGGGCTAGGCGTGACCGGACCGACCGCGGCGACCCCGGGGGTGCTCCGTAGGGCGGACACTAGGTGAGTGGAGAGCGTCGACGTGGCACTGGCCCCGTGACCCACGTCGACGACCACCGTGAAGGGGGCGTTTCGTCCCGCTCCGAAGGCGGCCGCCACCTGGTCGTACGCCAGTCGGTCCGAGTAACTCGTCGGGTCAGCGCCGTCGCCCACGTGACCCGTCGTGAGAGAGAGGGCCGGCAGAGCGAGAATGACCACCGCGAGCGCGGCTCCGGTGAGATACCGCCACGGGTGACGTCCCAGGGCGGCGGCGTAGCGGTGCCAGAACCCACTATCCCCCGGAGACTCCGCTACCGGTGGACGGACGCGCCACCGATCAATACGCTCACCCAGAATTCCGAGGAGGGCGGGAACCAACGTGGCCGAGGACAGCGCCGCGAAGGCGACGGTCACGACCGCGGCGAGTCCCAGTTGGCCGATAAAAGTAACCCCCGAGGCGTAGAGGCCCAACAGAGCCACCGCCACCGTGCTGGCCGCCACGAGAACAGCTCGACCAGACGTCGTCGCGACCCGGCCCGCGGCGCGCACCACGTTGTCACCGTCCATGAGGGACTGTCGAAACCGGGTAGTGAGAAACACGCCGTAGTCAATACCCACACCCAGTCCAATCATCGCCGCCAACGTGGGCGCGGCCGAACCGAACTGGAAGTACGCGGCGAGCCACGTCACGAGCCCGATGCCCGCCAGAACGCTGAGAATCGCGGCGAGTAGGGGCACGAGCGCCCCGAGGAGGCTACCGAACGCCACTGCGAGGACGGCGGCGGCCACCACCACCCCAATCTCCTCGGAGCGCAAGTCCTTGACGTGGGGTCGCACCACGACGTCGAGTCCCCCACCGAAATTCACCCGCACCCCCGCTCGCTCCGCGGTCGCGACGGCGTGGTCGAGGGAGGTGAGATAGCCGTGTCCGAGGAGGCGGGGCTGCTCGTCGAAGTGAATGGTCGCGAGGCCGGTCGTTCCATTAGCGGACAACGAGGACGTCGCGAGTGGATTCGACACACTCGTCACGTGCGCCAAACCACTGAGGTCCTGGACGGCGGATTTCACCACCGACGCATCCTTGGTGAGATGGAGGGCGTAGAAGACCACCTCGCCGGAGTATCCCCGCGACTGGGGGGAGTGAGCGGCGAGGAGGGCGGTACCCGTTTGCGACGACAGGCCGGAGAGTGAGATGGAGTCGTAGAACGATCCCCCACTCACCTTTGATCCGGCGAGAACCACGAGGAGAAGGAGAGTCCACAGTAGGAGCGTCCGACCGGCTCGACGAGCGCACCACGAACCGAGGGACTCGAGCCACGACGGTGACGGAGACTCGAAAGTGGACATTGAAGGGGCCTTCCTGTGAGTGGTAACAACTTTACACTATGTAAATTTTATAAACTAGCGGGGTGCGTGATCCCCGCCGGTCCCACCCGAGCCCCCCTCGTACGTACATGCGACAGGGAGCTCGGCGAGATGCCCTCCTCGACGACGCCGACGTTCTTCTCGACGAGGTAGGTCTCGACGGACTCACCATCGCTACTCTCGCGGAGCGGGCCGGAGTGTCTCGACAGTTGGTGTACCAGCACTTTCCGACCGTGACCGA
>JAGXAY010000144.1 GCA_018971385.1 Acidobacteriota bacterium
TCGTCGGCGTCGAGGAACTCGAAGACCCGCTCGGCGGACGCCACGCCGGACTGGAGGAGGTTCATCTGGCTCGCGATCTGGGTGAGGGGCATCGTGAACTGGCGCGAATACTGAATAAAGGCGGTCACCGCGCCGAGGGAGAGCAGGCCTGAAGCGACTCGGTACCCGCCGAGGACGGCGATGGCGACGTAGTTGAGGTTGCCCACGATCTGGAGAATCGGTTGGATGATGCCGGAGAGGAACTGGGCGCGAAAACTGGACAGATAGAGCGCGTGATTCTGACTTTCGAACTCGGCCACGACGGCCGGGACTCGACCGTAGATCTGGACTAACTCGTGGCCGGTGTGGGTCTCTTCGACGAGTCCGTTCAGTTGGCCCGTCGAGCGCCACTGGGCGGCGAAGTGACGCTGGCTACGCCGCGCGACGAGGGCGCTCGTCCCGAGGGCGAGCGGGATGACGACGAGACTGATGGCGGCGAGGAGGGGTGATATCCAGAACATCATCCCGAGAACCCCGAGCACGGTGAGAAGAGAGGTCATCAGTTGACTGAGCCCCTGTTGCACCGTGGTCGTCAGGTTGTCGATATCGTTCGTCACCCGCGAGAGCACGTCCCCGTGGGAGTGGGAGTCGAAGTAGGCGAGGGGGAGGCGAGAGAGCTTGTCCTCGACCTCTCCGCGCAGTCGCCGCACCGTGCGCTGAGTCACCCCGGCCATGGTGTAGCCGAGGAGGAAGTTAAAGAGGGAGCCGTTCACGTAGACGAGGACGGCGACGGCGAGGATCATCCCCATACGCGAGAGATTCACTCCCACCCCCGGGGTGAGAGACATCGACTGGAGCATGTCGGCTAGCTGGGCGTGGCCGCTGTGACGCAGTTGGGCGATGGCCTCGGCCTTCGTCGTGCCGAGGGGGAGACGCTTCGAGACGATCCCGTCGAAGAGGACGTTGGTGGCGCTCCCGAGAATCTGGGGACCCGCCACCATAAAGCCGACGGAGGTCGCCCCGAGCACCAGGGCCGCGATGAGGCGAAGCCGTTCGGGAACCAGTCGCCCCCCGAGGCGACGCAGGGTCGTTCGCACGTCCCGGGTCTGTCGCACCGGGCCGGCCACGCCGCCGAAGGGACCCCCGCGCATACTCACCCTAAGGCCTCCTCGCCGAGTTGGGAGAGAGCAATCTCCCGGTAGGTGGGACAGGTGGCGAGAAGCTCCTGGTGACGACCCTCTCCCACGACCCGGCCCTCGTCCAGCACGATGATGTGGTCGGCCTCGATGATGGTGGAGACCCGCTGAGCGACGATGAGGAGTGTGGTGTCGGCAAGAGACTCCCGTAACGCCTCGCGCAGTCGCGCGTCGGTGCGAGCGTCGAGGGCGGAGAAGCAGTCGTCGAAGAGCAGGAGCGGGGCGGTCGTCACGAGGGCGCGCGCGATACAGAGACGCTGGCGCTGACCCCCCGAGACGTTCGTTCCCCCTTGGTCGATCGGGGCCTCCAGTCCCTCCGGGAACTGCTCAACGAACTCCCTCGCCTGGGCGATACCGAGGGCGCGCCAGAGATCCTCCTCGCTCGCCTCGGGGCGTCCGAGCCGCAGATTGCTCGCGACCGTGCCGGAGAAGAGGAAGGCGTTCTGGGGAACCAGTCCGAGAGTGCGCCAGAGATCCTCGAGGTTCTGCTCCTCGACCGGCACCTCGTTCACGAAAACCCGACCCCGGGAGGCGTCGAAGAACCGGGGGATGAGATTGACGAGGGTGGTCTTGCCCGATCCGGTACCCCCGATGAGGGCGTTGGTCGATCCGGGTTCGAGGGTGAGAGTCACGTCCTCTAACACCGGGCGCTCCGAGCCGGGATAGGAGAAACTCACTCCCTCAAGGCGGAGAGAGCCGTCGAGCCGACTCGGGCGCCGGGGGCTCACCGGCGAGGTCACGTCGGGGCCGGTCGTGAGTACCTCGTCGATGCGCTCGGCACTCGCCGCGGCCCGGGGCACGAGAATCGCCACCATGACCGCCATCATCACCGACATCAGGATTTGGAGGATGTAGGTCAAGAAGGCGGTGAGATTACCGATGGGCATCGCGCCCTCACTGACGAGCCGCCCGCCGAACCACACCACGGCAACCGAGGAGAAGTTGAGGACGAGCATCATCGAGGGGAGCATGAAGGCGAAGACGCGGTTCACCCGCAGGGCCGTGCCGGTCAGGTCCTCGTTCGCGGCGAGAAAGCGACGGGCCTCGAAGGGTCCGCGCACGAAGGCCCGAATGACTCGCACTCCGGTGATCTGTTCCCGCAGGACCCGATTAAGGGTGTCGATCTTCACCTGCATCGACCGGAACTGGGGAATCACTCGCCGCATGACGACGCCGAGTACCGTCGCCATCACCGGAATGGAGACGAGGAGAAGGGTCGAGAGAGTGGGGCCCTCCCGAATCGCCATGATGACGCCCCCGACGGCCATGATGGGCGCGACGACCATCATGGTGAGGGCGACCTGGACGAAGATCTGGACCTGCTGGACGTCGTTGGTGTTACGGGTGATGAGTGAGGCCGTGCCGAAGTGGTTGACGTTACGGGTCGAGAACTGTTGGACCCGAGTGAAGATGTCCCGTCGCAAGTCCGCTCCCGCTCCCATCGCGACG